>DASWTQ010000391.1:0-4330 GCA_036402055.1 Herpetosiphonaceae bacterium | reverse complement strand
GACTCGCCTCGCGAAAGACCTCGCTTGGACGTATCTCAGCGCGCATATGCGTTCCCTGGTAGATCATCTCGATCGCTTGGAGATAGTTACTGGTATCCAGGCAGATGACGTGAAGCTGCTCCTGCGGCAGCGCGGCCATGCGCACCATCATCAGCGCGGCGACATCCTCGGGGCCGTGGATCTGCTCACGCGGCAGCGGACGCAGCAGCACCGTCAGCAGATCGAGCAGCGCCACCAGCTCCGGCGGCGGCTGATCCTCCATCATTCCTGCAATCAGCTCGATGCTGCCCTGCGCCGCAAGACGCCGCAATTGCCGCACAGAAACATATGGCTTCAGCGCCTGGCGCAGCAGCCGCGCATCGGCAGACGTTGGGCGGCTCATGATCGCGCCTCGGAGGCGGAGAACCAAGAACCAAGACCCAAGAACCTAACGGAAGAACAAAGAACAAGAGAACAAAGAACAAAGGAACAAGTAAGGGGCGGATCTTTCCCCTCGCCTGCCGCAGCGGGAGAGGGGGGAGTCGAGCAAAGCGAGACGGGGGTGAGGGCCTGAAGTAAGCGCCTACGCGTAACAAACGCCGGACATGGTACAATCGACGATACGGCCATGGCAGCTTCTCCTGCTGTGGTCTAGGTTCGCCTTTGGTGTTTCGTGCGCCGGGGCGAACTGCTGTTTGTTGTGCGGCGATTATAGCGCCGAAGAATGCCATTTGTCCAGCGCGAATTAAAAGCGGATCTAGCGCGTTGGTATCATGTAAAGCGGCACTTTGGGCGCGCAAAGCAGGCGGAAAATACGCGGATTTTACGCGGGGAGCTGCGCTCGCTCTGCGTCCTGCGGCACGATCGCGTATAATACCCCCCAGGCGACGAGGCCCTGCGTTGATCAACAGCGCGGGGCTTTGATCTAGACGGTGAAGAAATGCCAAAACGAACAGATATATCGACCATCCTGATCCTCGGCGCAGGTCCGATCGTCATCGGGCAGGCGTGCGAGTTCGACTATTCCGGCGTGCAGGCGTGCAAGGCCCTGCGCGAAGAAGGCTTCCGCGTGGTGCTGGTAAACTCCAACCCGGCCACGATCATGACCGATCCCGAGTTTGCCGACGCCACCTACATCGAGCCGCTGACCGTCGAGAGCGTCAAGCGCATCATCGAGAAGGAGCGCCCCGACGCGGTGCTGCCGACGGTGGGCGGTCAGACGGCGCTCAACCTGGCCGTAGACCTGCACAAAGCCGGCGTGCTCCAGGAGTTTGGCTGCGAGCTGATCGGCGCGTCGGTGGAGGCGGTAGAGGTCGCCGAAGATCGCCAGCTCTTCAAAGACGCGATGGCGCGCGTCGGGCTGCCGGTTGCGCTGAGCGGCACCGCGCACACGCTCGACGAGGCGCTGGAAATCGTCAAGACAACGGGCTTTCCCGCGATCATTCGGCCCTCGTTCACGCTGGGCGGCAGCGGCGGCGGCATCGCCTACAACATCGAAGAGTTCCGCGCGATCATCGAGAACGGCCTGGATCTTTCGCCGGTACACCAGGTGCTGGTCGAAGAAAGCGTGATCGGCTGGAAAGAGTTCGAGCTTGAGGTCATGCGCGATCGCGCCGACAACGTCGTGATCATCTGCTCGATCGAAAACCTCGACCCGATGGGCGTGCATACCGGCGACAGCATCACCGTTGCGCCGGCGCAGACGCTCACCGACCGCGAGTATCAGCGGCTGCGCAACATGGCCGTGCAGGTCATGAACGCGGTGGGAGTGGAGACCGGCGGCTCGAACGTGCAGTTCGCCGTCAATCCGCGCGACGGCCGGGCGCTGGTGATCGAGATGAACCCGCGCGTGTCGCGCTCGTCGGCGCTGGCATCCAAAGCTACGGGCTTTCCGATCGCCAAGATCGCGGCCAAGCTCGCCGTCGGCTACACCCTCGACGAGCTGCCCAACGACATCACGCGCGAAACACCAGCGTCGTTCGAGCCCACGCTCGACTATGTTGTCGTCAAGATTCCGCGCTTCGCCTTTGAAAAGTTTCCCGGCGCGCAGCCCAACCTCGGCACGCAGATGAAATCCGTCGGCGAGGCGATGGCGATCGGGCGCACCTTTGGCGAGGCGTGGCAAAAAGCGCTGCGCAGCCTGGAGAACGGCCGGGCCGGCTGGGGCGCGGACGGCAAAGAAGCGATCGATCCCGAGCGACTGCGCGAATATCTGATCACGCCGCGACCCGAGCGACCCTTCTATGTGCGCTACGCGCTGCAAAGCGGCATGAACGAAAGCCAGGTCGCGCGGCTCACCGGCTACGATCCGTGGTTCGTGGCGCAGTTCGCTGAGCTGCTGCACCTGGAAGGACGCCTGCGCGCCTTCAACCTCGACACCGTACCGCCGCAGCTGCTGCGCGAAGCCAAACGCGCCGGCTTCAGCGACGAACAATTGGCGTACTTACTCGGAGTAGAACAAACAAACAAACGAACAAACGAACAAGAGGATGACACAGACGGTTCTAGGTTCTTGGTTCTTGGTTCTCCAGCGTTAGCCGTCCGCAAGAAGCGCCGGTCGCTGGGCATCGTGCCGACGTATCACCGCGTCGACACATGCGCCGCCGAGTTTCCGGCGTACACGCCCTACCTCTACTCATCGTACGAGACCGAGAGCGAGGCCAATCCCACCGACAGGCCCAAAGTGATCATCCTGGGCAGCGGTCCCAACCGCATCGGGCAGGGCCTTGAGTTCGACTACTGCTGCTGTCACGCGGTCTTTGCCCTGCGCGCGCTGGGCTACGAGACGATCATGATCAACTGCAACCCCGAGACCGTCTCCACCGACTACGACACCGCCGACCGGCTGTACTTCGAGCCGCTGACGCTGGAAGACGTGCTCAACGTCGTCGAGGCCGAGCACCAGGGGCTGAACGATCCCGACGCAGCGTATCCGCCGGTGATTGTGCAGTTCGGCGGACAAACGCCGCTCAAGCTGGCGCGCGCGCTAGAGGCGGCAGGCGTGCCGATCTGGGGCACCACGCCCGAGTCGATCGATCTTGCCGAAGACCGCGAACGCTTCGGCGCGCTGCTGCGCGAGCACCACATTGCGCAGCCGGCCAACGGGACCGCGATCTCGACCGAGGACGCGATCGACGTCGCGCGGCGCATCGGCTACCCCGTGATCGTGCGACCATCGTACGTGCTCGGCGGTCGCGGCATGGCGATTGTGTACACCGACGAGGCGCTGACCCGCTACATGCGTGAGGCCGCCAACATCTCGCCGGATCACCCGGTGCTGATCGATCAGTTCCTCGAAGACGCGTTCGAGTTCGACGTAGACGCGGTCGGCGATGGCGGCGATGTGATCGTCGCCGGGATCATGCACCAGATCGAGCTGGCGGGCGTGCACTCCGGCGACTCCGCCGCCGTGCTGCCGGCCGCGCTGATCCCGGAGGAGCATCTTGACGCGATGCGCGGCTACACGATCGCGCTGGCGCGGGCGCTCAACGTCGTCGGGCTGATGAACGTGCAGTTCGCGATCAAAGACGGCATCGTATATGTGCTGGAGGTCAACCCGCGCGCATCGCGCACGGTGCCGTTCGTCTCCAAAGCCACGGGCCAGCCCTGGGCCAAAGTCGCCGCGCAGGTGATGGCCGGCCGCAAGCTGCGCGAGATCGGCATCACCGAGGAGCCCACGATTGCGGGCTTTCATGTTAAAGAAGTCGTGCTACCGTGGAGCAAGTTTCCTGGCGTAGATACCAACCTTGGACCGGAGATGCGCTCCACCGGCGAGGGCATGGGCTCCGGCGAAACCTTCGGCGAGGCGTTTGCAAAGGCGCAGCTGGGCTGTAACCATTTCATGCCGCAAGAAGGCGCGGTCTTCCTCAGCGTCAACGATCGCGACAAAGACAGGCTGCTGCCGATCGCGCGCGACTTCGCCGAGCTAGGCTTTCACATCGTGGCTACCGCCGGCACCGCCGACTACCTGGCGCAGCACGGCGTGCAGGCCGAGACGGTCTTCAAAGTCAACGAGGGACGGCCTAACGTGGTCGATCTGATCAAGAACGGCAAGATCGATCTGATCATCAACACGCCGCTGGGCCGGGCAAGCTTCTTCGACGAGCTGGCGATGCGCCGCGCGGGCGTGCAGTACGGCGTGACCTCGATCACCACGCTGGCGGGAGCGGCCGCCGCCGTGGAAGCGATCAAAGCGCTGCGCTCCGATACGTGGACGGTGCGCTCGCTGCAAGAGTGGCACGCCCGCTGAAAGGTGTGCTAGGATAGACGGGTGCGATGAGCGCCTGATGTTCGTCGCGCTGGGATCGGCCTCGATCCCGGCGCGATTGTTTGCGAGGAAGCAGCCATGTCT
>DASWTQ010000390.1:0-2879 GCA_036402055.1 Herpetosiphonaceae bacterium | reverse complement strand
GTTCAGCGCCTACTTACTCACCGGCTCGATCGGTTTGTACTCGGACGCGGCTGAGTCGGTGGTGAATCTGATCGCCGCACTGGTGGCGCTGTGGGCGCTGACGTTGGCAGCCCGGCCACCCGACGACGAGCATGCGTATGGTCATACCAAGGCTGAGTATTTTTCGAGCGGTCTGGAAGGCGCCCTGATCCTGGTTGCCGCCGCCAGCATCGGTTTTTCGGCCTGGAATCGAATCTGGCATCCGCAGCCGCTGGAGCAGGTTGGGCTTGGCCTTGCGCTGTCGATCGTCTCTGCGGCGGTCAACGGCAGTGTGGCACTGGTGCTGATGCGTGCCGGCAAACGCCTGCGCTCGATCACGCTTGAGGCCGACGCTCACCATCTGCTGACGGATGTTTGGACCACCGCCGGCGTTGTCGTGGGCGTATTGCTGGTGCAGTGGACCGGCTGGCTGGTGCTCGACTCGCTGATCGCGATTGTGGTGGCGGTGAATATTGTTTGGACGGGCCTGCGCCTGCTGCGGGAGACTGGCTATGGCCTGCTTGATACCGCGCTCTCGCCGGGCGATCAGCGCATCATCAACGACGTGCTGGAAACTTATGAGAGCAAAGGCATCGTGTTTCATGCGCTGCGGACGCGGCTTTCCGGCACGCGGCGGTTTGTCTCGATGCACGTGCTGGTTCCCGGATCATGGACTGTGCAGCAAGGTCATGATCTGTGCGAGGAGATCGAGCTGGCGATTCGCCGAGAGCTGCTGGAGAGCACGATCATGACCCATCTTGAGCCGCTGGAAGATCCAGCTGCCTGGGAAGATCTGGGCCTGGATCGCGTGGTGCATCGTGCGGCCAGCCACTAATCACAGACAGCCATGGACGATCCAGGATCGACTACACCTGTGTCAAATCTATTTACGCTTTCCAGCTCAGAATGTTTATGGATAAGCTTGTAGTATTGTCTGGTGTATAGGTTATATTCTGTCACTTTTCGCGTATGGTACAATACGGAGCATACAATAGCTTCAATTAAAGCCCGCAGGGAGGCTGAGATATGGAAAAATCGACATGGACGACCAAGGCTGGTCTCGCCCAGATGTTGAAGGGCGGCGTCATTATGGATGTCGTCACACCTGAGCAGGCACGTATCGCCGAAGAAGCAGGGGCGGTCGCGGTTATGGCCTTGGAGCGCGTCCCGGCTGATATTCGCAAGCACGGCGGCGTGGCCCGCATGAGCGATCCCGAGATGATCCAGGGCATCGTCGAGGCCGTGACGATTCCGGTGATGGCGAAGGCGCGCATCGGGCATTTCGTCGAGGCGCAGGTGCTGGAAGCGCTGGGCGTGGACTACATCGACGAGAGCGAAGTGCTGACGCCGGCTGATGAGCTGAATCACATCAACAAGCATAAGTTCAAAGTTCCGTTTGTGTGTGGCTGCCGTAACCTTGGCGAGGCGCTGCGTCGCATCAACGAAGGCGCGGCGATGATTCGCACCAAGGGCGAGGCCGGCACCGGCAACGTCGTCGAGGCGGTTCGCCACGCGCGCCAGCTGTTCGCCGACATTCGCCGCCTGCAAAGCATGGACGAAGACGAGCTGTTCGTGGCCGCGAAGGAGTTCCAGGCGCCTTTCGAGCTGATCAAGCAGGTTGCGGAGACCGGCAAGCTGCCGGTGGTGAACTTCGCGGCGGGCGGTATCGCTACTCCGGCGGACGCGGCGCTGATGATGCAGCTGGGCGTCGAGGGCGTTTTCGTCGGCTCGGGCATCTTCAAGTCGGGCGATCCGGCGCGGCGCGCCAAGGCGATCGTCGAGGCTACCACGCACTACAACGATCCGAAGATTATCGCCGAGGTCAGCAAAGGTCTGGGCGAGGCGATGGTCGGCATCGAGATCAGCGCGATCCCGCAGAATGAGCTGCTGGCTGGACGCGGCTGGTAACTAATGAATCAATGGCCGGCAACACCGGCCGTTGAGGTATCTGGTCATCAAGATGAACATTGGCGTACTGGCGCTGCAAGGCGCGTTTATAGAGCACGAACATATTCTGCGGCGGCTCGGACACGATGTAACGCAAGTTCGGCTGCCGCAACATCTGGATTCGATCGATCGTCTGATCATTCCAGGCGGCGAGAGCACCACGATCGGTAAGCTGCTGGTGGCGTACAAGCTGTTGGAGCCAATCCGAGAGCGGGCGCGCCGGGAAATGCCGATCTGGGGCACCTGCGCCGGCATGATTCTGCTGGCGAAGGACATCGCCGAGGGTCGCCCGGAAGGCCAGCCGGCACTGGGATTGATGAACATCACGGCGCGGCGTAACGCGTTTGGGCGACAGCTCGACAGCTTCGAGGCCGATCTACATGTGGCTGAGCTAGGCGACCAGCCGTTCCACGCAGTGTTTATCCGCGCGCCGCTGATCGACAAAGTCGGCGCGGGCGTGGAAACAGTAGCCGCACTTGACGATGGTCGTATAGTAGCAGCACGGCAGGATCGCTTTCTGGCTACGGCGTTTCACCCTGAGCTGACCAACGATCCGCGCTTTCATGAGCTATTTCTTGAGATGTAGCGATGGATACACTGCTTGAGCAACTGAGCCGGAGCGCACAGCAGATTGTGGATCGGGTGCGCGAGGTGCCGGAGCCGGAGCTGCAGCGGAAGTCCGGCAGTGAATGGGCCGCGCTGGAAGTGCTGGGACATCTGCGGGATCGCGAGCAGCTTTTTGGTGCGCGGATCGCGCTTTTTGTGAGCGGCGCGGCGGTTATTCCGAACTGGGATGAGGAAGCAGCCGCAGCAGAAGGCCGGTATCTGCGTGAAGAGGCTCAGGCAACGGTCGCGGCATTTCAAGAATTGCGGCAAAGGAACATCGGACAACTAGCGGCGGCAGAGGCAGCATG
>DASWTQ010000389.1:0-5034 GCA_036402055.1 Herpetosiphonaceae bacterium | reverse complement strand
CTGGCGGCGGTCAACAGCCCGCTGGTCTGCGTCGTCGCGGGCAGCGATCAGGCGATCGACGAGCTGGAGCGGCGACTCTACAAAGACGGTGTCGGCACGCGCCGGCTGTCGACCTCACACGCCTTTCATTCGCATCTGATGGAGCCGATTCTGGATCGCTTCGTCGCGGTGATGCGCGGCGTACGGCTACACGCGCCCGAGATTCCGCTGGTCTCGAACGTGACCGGCACCTGGCTCACGGCCGAGGAAGCGACCGACCCGCGCTACTGGGCGCGGCATCTGCGCCAGACGGTGCGCTTTGCCGATGGCGTGCGGCTGCTGTGGGGTGAGCCCGGCCGGATTCTGATCGAGGTTGGACCCGGCCAATCGCTGAGCAGCATGGCGCGGCAGCAGCCCAAGCAGCGCAAAACCGATCAGCGCCTCGCTCTGCCCACGCTGCGATCGGCAACTGACCCGACGCCGGACCGCGCGATTATGCTCAGCACGATCGGCAGGCTGTGGCTGGCAGGCGCGCCGGTCAATTGGTCTGTGCTCTACGCCGACGAGCGCCGGCTGCGGATCGCGCTGCCGACCTATCCTTTCGAGCGCCAGCGCTACTGGATCGATCCGCCGAGCGCCGAGCAGCTGCGGATGTTGCCGCCGGCTCAGGAGCAGCCCGGCTGGTGCTCGGTACCGGTCTGGCGCGAGGCGCTGCTGCCTGAGCTTCGCCCGTCGGCGCTGGCTGACAATTTCTCCGCCTGGCTGATCGTCGCCGATCCCGACTCAAGCTGGAGCGGACTCAGCCAGGCCGTGATCGAGCTGCTGCTCAGCGCCGGTCAAACCGTTGATAGCGTGCGCCCCACCGCCGCGTGGCTCGATCCCAACCATGCGCCGGGCTCGATCCTGTATTTCTGGGACGCTCGGCCCGAGACCTGGGATCAGGCGCTCGACAATCTGCACAGCTTTGCCTGGCGTCTGGCCGAGCGGGCGTCGTCAAACCCGGTGCGGCTAGCGATCGTCGCCACGCGGCTGCACGACATCCTTGGCGAAACACAGATCGATCCTACCGGCGCCGCGCTGACCGGCCTGTGTGCCGCGATCAATACCACGTATCCGGCGATCCAGGCGCTCACGATCGACGTCGGGATGGTAGCGCGGCAGGAACGCCAGCGACAGCAACAAACGCGCATGCTGATCGGCGAGCTGGTTCAGCCCTTCGCGACGACGGCGATCGCCTACCGTGCGGGTAAACGCTGGCTCCAGAGCTACGAGCCTGCGCCGCTGGACGAGCAGAGCACCGGCGATGGCTTGCGGCAGGGCGGCACCTACGTTGTGACCGGCAACCTTGAGTCAATCGGCGCGGCGCTGGTGGAGCAGCTGATCCAGCGCTGGAGCGCGCAGCTTGTGCTGATCGTGTCGCCCGACAATCTCCAATCTGGCGATCAGCCACGGCAGATCGAACGGCAGGCGGCGCTGGTGCTGCGTGCCGATCCGCGCAACCTGGAGCAGATGCAGGCGGCGCTGGCGCAGGCCGAGCAGCGCTTTGGCGCGCTCGACGGCGTGTTCTATGGCGCGCAGCGCGGCGTCGATAGCCAGCAGAGCCGGATCGATCATGACGCCTGGCGCGCAACCCTGGCCGAGCTGAACGTCGTCGCACAGCTCTGTGAGGCGGGAACGTTCGCCAGCGTTGTCGTGTGTGGGCCGCTGGCCGCGCATCTGGGCGAGCAGGGCATGAGCGCCGCGCTGAGCAGCGCCGTGCTGTCAGCGTTCGTGCAGCAGCAGCGCGAAAGTCCGGCCGCCTGGATCAGCCTGGCCTGGGATACGACGGACGCCACCGCCGAGCAGCTCGCGGCAGTCGAGCGCATCCTGGAGCACGGCTCGATCAGCCAGGTTGTGATCGCGCCGCACGGACTCCAAAACCGCACCACAGGGCAGCCGGCTGGCATCGCGAACACGCACGCGCGGCCGGATCTACCCGATAGCTATGTCGCGCCGCGCAATGCCACCGAACAAAAGATTGTGGCGATCTGGGAAGAGCTGCTGGGTATCGCGCCGATCGGCATGGACGATAATTTCTTTGAGCTGGGCGGCCACTCGCTGCTGGCCACGCGCCTGCTCGGCCGGCTGCGCGAGCTGTTGGGCATCGAGCTGCCGCTCAACAGCCTGTTTGTCGCGCCGACCATCGGCAAGCTGGCCGAGCAGCTGACTGTCACGATCGAGCCGATCTCAGAGCACGAGCCGATCCCGCCAGCGCCACGCGATCTGCCGCTGCCGCTCTCGTTTGCCCAGCAGCGGCTCTGGCTGCTCCAACAGATCGACGCAGACGATGTCTCGTACAACATGCCGTTCGCGGTTCGCGTCAGCGGCCCGCTGGATGCGGCCGTGCTCACGCGCTGCGTCCAGACGATCGTCGATCGACACGAAACGCTGCGCACAACCTTCACCCTGAGCGGGCCCGAGGATGGCGCGGAGCTGGACGGCCAGCCGCAGCAGCGCATCAGCCCGGCTCAGCCGATCACACTGGCCGAGCACGATCTGACAGGATTGCCGGCCTCAGCGCAGCACGAGACGATCCAGCAGATTATCGTGGAAAGCGCGCGCCAGCCCTTTGAGCTGGAGACCGGGCCGCTGCTGCGGATCGGCCTGGCGCGGCTACACGCGGCGGATCATGTTGTGTATCTGGTGATGCACCACATCATCTCGGATGGCTGGTCGATCGGCGTGTTCATCCGCGAGCTGATCGCCCTGTACGATGTGCTGCGCGCCGATCAGCCCGCACAGCTACCGGCACTGCCGCTGCAATACGCCGACTACACCGTGTGGCAGCGCGGCTGGCTGCGCGACGAGCTGCTGGCCGAGCAGCTCGACTACTGGCGGCAGCAGCTCGCTGGTGCTCCTCCCGTGCTGGCCCTGCCCACCGATCGCCCGCGCCCGCCGATTCGCCGCGCGTATGGACAAAAATATCAGCTGGCGCTCGACGCCGAGCTGACCGCAAATCTGAAGCTGCTGAGCCAGCGCGAAGGCGTGACGCTGTTCATGACGCTGCTGGCGGCGTTCAAGGTGCTGCTCCAGCGCTACAGCGGCCAGCCCGATCTCGTGGTTGGCGCCCCAATCGCCGGTCGCTCACGGCCAGAGCTGGAGCCGCTGATCGGCTTTTTCGTCAACACGCTGGCGCTGCGTACCGACCTCAGCGGCAATCCGGCCTTTGTCGAGCTGCTGCGCCGTGTGCGCGACACCACCCTCGGCGCCTACGCCCATCAAGATCTGCCCTTTGAGCGCCTGGTCGAGGAGCTGCGCCTGGAGCGCGATCTGAGCTACACGCCGCTGATCCAGGTGGTTTGTACGCTGCAAAATACCCCGTTCACGGAGCTGAAGTCCACCGATCTGACCTTTACGGCGGTCGAGTTCGATCAAGGTGTGGCCCAGTTCGATCTGATGCTGGCGCTGACCGAGCAGCAGGATCGGCTACAGGGCGTGATCGAGTACAACACCGACTTGTTCGACGCCGCCACGATCGAGCGCCTGGCCGGGCATTTTCAGACCTTGCTGGCCGGTATTGTCGCCGCGCCGGAGCAGCCGATTGGTCTGCTTCCGCTGCTGACTGAGGCCGAGCACCGGAAGCTGCTGATCGACTGGAACCAGTCTGCGGCCGAGTATCCGTGTGATGCCGCCGTGCACCAGCTGATCGAAGCACAGGCGGAGCGCAATCCCGAGACCACCGCGATCGTCTACGAGGGCGCGAGCCTGACGTATGCCGAGCTGCACGCGCGCGCCAAGCAGCTGGCGCATCATCTGCGGGCGCAGGGCGTGGGGCCGGATGTGCTGGTCGCGCTGATGGTCGAGCGCTCGCTGGAGATGATCGTCGGCATGCTGGCGATCCTCAAGGCCGGCGGCGCCTATCTCCCGCTCGATCCGGCCTATCCTGCGGAGCGCTTGCAGTACATGTTGTCGCACTCACGCGTGGCAGTCATTCTGACGCAGGCCGGGCTCGTCGAGAAGTTGCCCGAGCACCAGGCACAGGTCTTCCGCCTGGATGCCGACTGGACGCGGCTCGCAGACCAGCCAAGCACCAATCCGTCGCCGGTTGTCCTTCCCGATCACCTGGCCTACGTGATCTACACGTCGGGCTCGACGGGACGGCCCAAAGGCGTGATGGTCAAGCAGCAGGGATTGATCAATCTGGTGCACGGCCTGCGCGCCTACTTCGACGATCCGGCTGTGCGACAGGTCGGCCTGATCACGTCGATCAGCTTCGACATCTCGGTCAACCAGATCTTCCCAACGCTCTTTTTTGGCCGTACGCTGCACATCATCTCCGACGAGGTCAAGTTCAACAGCCGCACGCTGCTGCGCTATCTCGACGAAAACCAGATTCACCTGCTCGACGCAGTGCCGTCGTACATGCAGGCGATGCTCAACGAGGTCGCGCCGCAGCAGCCCGCCAACGCACTGCACTACCTGCTGATCGGCGGCGAGAAGATCGAGCAGCGCCTGCTGCAATCCGTGTTTGGGCAGCTCGGCGCCAAGGTGGAGGTTGTGAACATCTACGGCCTGACCGAGATCAGCGACATCAATATTCTGGGTCCGATTCGCGCCGCCGACGTGGGCCAGCCGATCACGGTGGGCACGCCGCTGCAAAACAACCGCGTCTACATCCTGGACGCGTTCGATCAGCCGCAGCCCATCGGCATCGCAGGCGAGGTCTGCGTGGCAGGTGAGAGCGTGTCGCGCGGCTACCTGTTCCGCCCCGAGCTGACGGCCGAGCGTTTCGTGGTCTGCCCGTTCGAGGACGGCCAGATCATGGTGCGCACGGGCGACCTCGGCCGCTGGCGACCCGACGGCACCGTCGAGATTCTCGGGCGGATCGATCACCAGGTCAAAGTGCGCGGCTTCCGCATCGAGACCGGCGAGATCGAACACGCGCTGGCCCAGCATCCACAGGTCGGCGAGTGCGTGGTCGTCGCCCGCGAGGATGCGAAGGGCGAGAAGCGGCTGGTAGCATACGTGGTTGAGAACCGAGAACCGGGAACCAAGAACCTAGAAGATTCAACTGAC
>DASWTQ010000388.1:0-4873 GCA_036402055.1 Herpetosiphonaceae bacterium | reverse complement strand
CGCTGGTTGAGCTTGATTATGGTAGGCCGGATCAGATCGCATCATCGCCGACAGCGCAGCCCTTCGCCGACACCACCGGTCAGGTGTTGCTCGACGACGATTTTGAGAACGGACAGCCAGGCAGCTGGCCGCTATACGAGGGCGACGGCTGGAAGCAAAGCGTGAGCAACGGCTCCTACACCATGAATCTGACCAAGACTACTGTCGGCTTTCACTTGTATTCACACCCATCAGCCGTCACAGCCTTGTCTGATGGCAGCATTGAGGCTGAGATTCTGCTTGAAGGCAATGGCTTCGCCGGCCTAACCGCCCGCCACAACGCAGACGGTCTAGACAATCATTACCTGTGCTGGATCAGGAACGACAGCATGTATGGGTGTTCTGAGCGCATCAACGGCACGTACTATACCCTTGTTTGGGAACAGTTCAGCTCAGCGATCAAACCCAACGAGGTAAACACGCTCAAACTAGAAGCCACTGGACACCAAATGACCTTCTCGATCAACGGTGCTTCTGTCTCATTCGAAGATGAAACCCTAAGCAGTGGATCATGGGGCGTGTATGCCGAAACTCGATTGGAGCCGTTCACCGTTCACTTCGAAAGAATCGCTATTCGACGCGCGGAGTGATCACGTATGTAGCATTGTGTGAAGCTAGCTTACGGGATCGAGAATCTGTTCTGTACATACCCATCTGCCTTTAAAGACAGCAAGCCTGGTGCCCAATCCACAGGCCGCTTCTGATGGCCTGGCTCACACCCCGCACATCGTTAGCGAGCCGCTTCCTGTTCAGCGTTGACGGGAAGCGGCTCGCGCCTTCACGTGGCGTAAAGATCAGCGCACCGCCGCATCGCTACCAGAAAGCTGACAACGATCGATCAGACTCGCTTTGACGAAACACCGCTGCTTATCATAGAATTCCAGCGATATGGTAAGCTAGTAGCTCAGTCAATAGAGGAGCGAGCCCCACATGCAGACAGCCAGCCCCACAGCCATCTCCGCAACAGCTGCAACCGAAAGCAACTCCTGGCAGTGCCGGACTCCTCTAGCTCAACATTTTCAGGTAAGTCTTGATCCACAGCCAGTCTCCCGATAGATCCTGGCGGCGTATATCAGATCATGTATCACAGAAAGATTGAGCATGACAAACACAAACTACTTGGACGGCCTGCAACCCTGGCGCTGTATTGGTCCATTCCGTGGCGGACGGGTTGTAGCGGTGAGCGCGGACTACCAGCATTCGCACATCTTCTACTTCGGCGCGTGCGCAGGCGGCATCTGGAAGACGACCGATGCCGGCACCTACTGGCAAAACGTCTCCGACGGCTTCTTGAACACCTCCGCGATCGGCGCGCTGGCCGTGGCGCCCTCCGACTCGCAGGTGATCTATGCCGGCACCGGCGAGACGACGATCCGCATCGACGTTTCCCACGGCGACGGCGTGTATCGCTCCACCGACGCGGGCAAAACCTGGGCGCACATCGGTCTGGCCGATACGCGACATATCGGCAAGATCCGCGTCCATCCGAACAATCCCGACCTCGTGTATGTCGCCGCGCTGGGCCACGCCTTCGGGCCCAACAACGAGCGCGGCGTGTATAAATCCGAGGACGGCGGCAAGAGCTGGCGGCAGGTGCTTTTCAAGAGCGACAAGGCCGGCGCGGTCGATCTGAGCCTGGATGAGACCAATCCACGTGTGCTCTACGCCGCAATCTGGGAGGCATACCGCAGCTTCTCGCAGATTTCCAGCGGCGGCCCCGACAGCGGCCTGTGGCGCTCCACTGATGGCGGCGAGACCTGGACCGACATCTCACAGCATCCGGGGCTGCCCAAAGGCACGCTCGGCAAAATCGGCGTGGCGGCCTCGCCGGCGCAGCCCGGCCGCGTCTGGGCGCTGGTCGAGCACCAGCCTGCCGGCGGCCTGTATCGCTCGGACGACGGCGGCGATAGCTGGGAGCTGGTCTGCGGCAACCAGAATCTGATCTCGCGCGCCTGGTACTACATGCATGTCACCGCCGATCCGCAAGATCCCGACACCGTGTATATCAATAACCTGAGCCTGTGGAAATCGACCGACGGCGGGCGCACCTTTGTCGAGATCGGCACGCCCCACGGCGATAACCACGATCTGTGGATCGACCCGCGCAACCCGCAGCGAATGATCCAGGCCAACGACGGCGGCGCGTGCGTCTCGTTCAACGGCGGCGATACATGGTCCACGATCTACAATCAGCCGACCGCGCAGTTCTACCACATCGCCACCGACAATCGCCCGGCCTACACGGTCTATGGCACGCAGCAGGACAACAGCAGCATCGCGGTGCCCAGCCGCACCCATCGCCCGGCGATCGTGTGGGGCGACTGCTACCAGGCCGGCACCGGCGAGAGCGGCTACATCGTTGTGCGGCCCGACGATCCCAACATTGTGTATGTCGGCGCGATCGGCAGCTCGCCCGGCGGCGGCAACTGCTTGCAGCGCTATGATCATCACACCAAGCAGATCCGGCTGATCACAACCTGGCCCGAGGTCATGTCGGGCTACGGCTCGATCGAGGACCGCTACCGCTTCGCCTGGACCTATCCGATTGTGATCTCGCCGCACGATCCCGACGTGCTGTATGTCGGCGGTAACCGCGTCTTCAAGACCACCAACGAAGGCCAGAGCTGGCAGCCGATCAGCCCGGATCTGACGCGCGCCGATCCCGCCACGCTCCAGCCGACCGGCGGCCCGATCAATCGCGACTCGATCGGCGCCGAAACCTACGCCACCGTCTTTGCGTTCGCCGAGTCGCCGCACGAGCCAGGCGTGCTCTGGGCCGGCTCCGACGACGGCGTGCTGCATATCTCGCGCAACGGCGGCGAAAGCTGGGACAAGATCACGCCCTCGGAGCTGCCCGAGTGGACGATGATCAGCTGTATCGAGCTGTCGCCCTACGACAAGGCTACCGCCTACGTCGCCGGCACGCGCTACAAGCTCGACGATTATCGGCCCTATCTCTACAAGACCACTGATTACGGCCAGAGCTGGCAAAAGATCGACGCAGGCATTCCCGAGCACGACTTTACCCGCGTCATTCGCGTCGATCCCGAGCGGCAGGGCCTGCTCTACGCCGGAACCGAGACCGGCCTCTACATTTCGTTCGACGACGGCGCGAACTGGCAGCGCTTCCAGCTCAACCTGCCGATCACGCCGATCCACGATCTGCTGATCAAAGACAGCGATCTGATCGCCGGAACGCATGGCCGCTCGATCTGGATTCTTGACGATCTGACGCCGCTGCGCCAGCTTCAAGACGCCGATATGGAACAGGCCGCGCATTTGTTCACGCCGCGTCCCACGATCCAGCAGGTGCAGTCGATCGACTGGACGGGCAGTAATCCCGGCAAGAATTACCTGAGCAGCAGCGGCGGCGCGTTCGTGCATAAGAAAACGCCCGAAAACGCCACGATCCGCAGCTTCCTGGATGCCGGCGAGAATCCACCGGCCGGCGTGATCGTGACCTATCATCTCAAGGAAGCGCCGAGCGGCACGATCAGCCTGTCGTTCCGCACGGGCAGCGGCAAGCTGATCCGCACCTTCACCAGCCGCGACCTATCCGCCGACAAGCCGAAAGCGGGCGAGAAGAAAAAGAGCAGCGCCGACGAGAACGAGCTGAAGATCAGCGCCAACAGCGGCTGGAATCGCTTTGTCTGGGATATGCGCCACGCTCCGGGTACGACGGTGGAGGGCATGGAGCCGGACGAGGATTTCGCCGCCGCCGGGCCACGGATAGCGCCGGGAACTTACCAGGTGGAGCTGACCGTTGGCGAGCAGAAGCTCAGCCAGACGTTCGAAATCATCTGCGATCCGTCGGCGCCTGCCGCGCAGGAGGATTTGCAGGCGCAGTACGATCTGCTGGTCCAGATTCACGAGCGCATCAACCAGACAGCCATCGCGATCAACCGCATGCGCGATCTGCGCCAGCAGCTCGACGGCTGGGCCAAACGTGTCGAAGGGCGCGACGGCACGACGGAGATCGCCGAGGCGGCTACGACGCTCAAAGAGCAGGTGCTGGAGATCGAAAAAACGCTGCTCATTCCCGACATGCGCTCCGGCTGGGGCGATAAGCTCAACGCCGGCGCGCGGCTGCTGGAGCAGATTACCGCGCTGCCGTCGGTGGTGGCGCTGGGCAACTACCGGCCTACCGACCAGGCATACGAGGCGTTTGAGCATCTGTCGGGCAAGATCCAGACGCAGCTCGATCGTCTCGATCAGCTGATCGAGAGCGAGATTCCGCAGCTCAACGCGAAGATCGCCGCGTCCGGGCTGGGCGCAGTCGAGCCGCGCGTGGTGCGCGAGCTAACCGAGGACGAGGTCGCGGAAACAGCGCAGCCCGCATCGCCCACGGTGAGCGGCATGGAAGGCTCGGAAGGCAGCCCGACGGTCGGCCCGATCGGGCCCGACGTCGACGGCAGCGTATAAATCGACGTTCGCTCAACATCAAAGGAGGCAGTCATGCATGAGCTTATTCCGGTCGCGATCGGCGTTATCATCGGGCTGGTCGTTCAGCAGATCCACAATGTGACGTGGCGAACCGGCGCGCTGGTAGTGCTGTGTTTGCTCGGCGGCGCGCTCGCCAGCTACATCAACGGCGAGACCGCCATCAGTCTGGCGTTTATCTCATTCGATGCGCTGCTGGTCTGGGGCGGCGCACTCGCCGTGATGCTGGTCACCACGATCTGGCAGCGGCGGCGCTCAGCCCTACGCTAGCCGATCGACGGGCACGAGAAACGGCACGGAGCGTGATTGCTTCGTGCCGGTTTATTGTTTTTGGGCGTGATAAATCACGCCTCTACGCGGTCAATTCTTTTGCTTATGCTGTAGATGACCGATC
>DASWTQ010000387.1:0-10418 GCA_036402055.1 Herpetosiphonaceae bacterium | reverse complement strand
ATCCTGACTCAGGGCAAGTTCTGTTTCTTCAAGCAAACGTGCCAGTGACAAGCGGTACATCTGGTCGTCGGAGCCAACATATTCTGGAAGATGTCGCTTGTCTACTTGGACTGCAAAAACTCGGCACGGCAAGTCTGCGATAAGCTGAGCGACTTCCTGGATAGCGCTGACCCGCTCAGGCCACTTATAATTCCTAAAGAACTTTTCGCCGCGACGTAGGTCACGTCCTTTGATTTCCCAGTCCTCAGGTTTAGCCCAGCTTATCAATCGTCGCTTAAGGGCTGTGACTTGGCTATCAATCAAGCGCCATTCGATCGCAGGAATTGCAATAGCTGCTATCACAAAGTACGGAGATCGAATATCGCCGAGACCGGTACCACTCTCATCGATGTAAAAAAGGAGCATACTCGTTTCCTTATGTCGGATACGAGCAGTTATTTTATCAGTTCTTTAGCCAGAAAAACCGCAAAGACAAGAAAAGAGCGAAGAAAAGCGGAATACTAACTTTATCCCACGACTCCATAACAAACAAGTATGTTAGTGTAGCACCAATTCTGGTCAAACCGGTATGCTACTGATACACCACCACACGATGCACCATCACGCTGAGCGAGCGCGGATCGTCGCTCTCCTCTTCTTCGCGCATCGGCAGGTACGTGGGCGCGCTCAAGCTTAGCCGCAGCTCGGTCTGACCGGCCAGCGCAGGCGGGATCGCCAGACGGTACTCGCGCCACTGCGGATCTGGACGCAGCATTATTGCCGGGCCACCGTTGATGCGTACCTGTAGCTGCCCGCTCAGCGGCAGCGGCGCAGCGATCGTCAGGCCGATCGAATCGCCGGCGACCAGCGGCGTGGTCAGCGGCAGCACGATCTCACCCGCGCCAAGCAGCCAGCGATAGCTGAGATCGCCGGCCTGCTCTGAGCCCGCGAAGCCCGCGATATAGCCCAGATCGAGCGCATCCTGACCGAGCACGAGCGCCGCGCGCGGCCTGACGGGCACGTGATCCAGCGTCCAGCGCTGCGCATCTTCGCCGGCTCGCTGCTCGACGGTGCTAAGCAGCGTTCGCGCCTGCTCTTCATCGCCGGCGTCACGGCTAAGCAGGCCAGACACAATCCCAGAGCGCCGCGAGTCGCCGGGTGAGAGCACCGAGCGCGCATCGGCGGAGCGACCCTGAGCGGCGAGCGCGAGCGCCAGCGGAATCTCGCTATCGACAAACTGCGGGTCGGCGTCGAGCGCGGCGCGATATTCGCGCTCGGCAGTCGGGTAGTCGGCACGAGCATAGGCTTGATCGCCGCTGCGCATATGCCAGTCGCGCTGCAATCCCCGAGCAATGATCGATGGGTAATCGCGGTAGGTGACGAACAGCGCCGCGATCGCCAGCACCGCGCCATAGACCAGCGCGGCACGCCACGGCTGACGACGTAATCCCGCGATCCAGCCGATGCCGGAGCTGAGCGTCCAGGAGCCGTAGAGCGCCAGCAGCAGCCAGATCGGCAGCAGGTAGCGCGGCTCAACGTGAAAGACCAGCACCGTAGCGAACGAGTACACCAGCCACAGCCCGATCAGCACTTTGAAAGCGCGGTCGGTCGCCGGGTGGAGCAAGCCGATCAGGCCGGCAAACGCGGCGATCAGCCAGAACAGATCGCTGGCCAGACCGAGCGGCGCGGCTTCACGCAGCGGACGGGTGAAAAAGCTGCTTTTGACCCAGAGATCCTCGACATACTGCGCCTTCCACACATGCCGAAACGTCGGCCACACGTTGCGCAGCGGCCGCAGCGGCTCGACGCTCAAGATCTCGCGCACTTTCTCCGTCGCGAACGCCTGTCGATCGGCCTGGGGTAGCTGGCGCAGCTGCTCGATCTTTTGGGTGCGCAGCTCGGTGCCTTCCAGATCCAGCCACAGATTGATCGGCCCCAGCGTATCGATCGCGACGAAGCGCTGGTAGACGATCCAGTTGCGCGCCGTCCAGGGCAGCACGATCGCGAGTGTGCAGGCTGCCAGCACAGCAAACGGTACGATCGATCGGCGGAGCGCTGAAAGCAGAGCGGGGAAGAGGCGAGAGGAAGCCAGGCCCTCACCCCCCTGCCTCCCCTGTCCCACTCCTCGGCGAGCTTCCGCCTCGTCGGCGATAGGCGAGGAGGGAAGAATTGAGCCACTGTTCTTTGTTCTGTTGTTCCCTTGTTCTTTCGTTAGGTTCTTGGTTCTAGGTTCTAGGTTCTTCAGTACGAGCCACGGCACGGCAAACACCAGCGCGTAGAGCGCCGGAGAGCGCGTGAGCGCGGCCATGCCCAGCACCAGGCCCGAGAACGCAAGATTGCGGGGGCGTCGGGTATCGTCGAAGCGCAGCAGCAGCCAGAGATGCAGCGTAAACAAAAAAAGATAGATCGGCTCAGAGAAGAGCGTGGCGGGCAGCTCGACGAACGGAAACCAGAGCGCGCAAAATGCAGCGAAGATCAAGCCGGCACGCCGGTTGAACAGCCGGGCTGCAAGCGCATAGCCGAGCGGCACCAGCGCCACGCCGAGCAGCGTTTGAAAGCCCTGGATCAGCCGCACGCCAAATGAGGCCGACTGGCCGAATTCCAGCCCCAGCTTGAGCCAGGCCGCGAAGATCCACACATGAAACGGCGGACGGATCAGCCAGCCGTCGTCGACGTAGCGGCCGGTCACGGCGAAACGCAGCGCCCGCTGAAAATAATCACCGTCGTCGGCGTTGGAGAACTGCGGCCAGAGCGGATTGATCGTGAGATACCAGACGCGCAGCGCCAGCGCGATCAGCATCAGCGCGATCAAGATCCAATGGCGGCGAACTATATTAAAAACCTTCATTCGAGTGCAAATATTGAGTATGGCCCAAACGTAGCCAGCGGCTCGCGGCCTTGCGCCAGCGCCGGTTGTTCGCCGGTCTGCGCAGACCAGACCACGTATTGAGCGATTGATTGATCCGAGGGGGAGCGAAGATGCGCCAGCGCCGATGTGCTGCCCAGCGGATCGCCGGCCGGCAGCGCGAACAGCACACGCTCCGCTGGATGTAAGCGCGACAGCAGCGTTTGAACAACAGTGACCGCATCGGACGGCTGATGATCGAGCACGTAGCGCGCGCCGATCGATGGGCCGCCAGCCAGCAGCAGCACAATGATCAAGCTCAGCGCGACCAGCACTTGCGCTCGGCTCAGGCTGAGGCGTGATCCTTCAAGCCGCCGCATGATCGCATTCCCGAGCAGCAGGACCGGCGTCACGGCAGCCAGCGCCCAGACCGGCGCCAGCGGCAGGAAAAAGCGCGGCAGCACAAAGCCGGCGCACACGCCCAGCACATAGAGCGCCGCGCCGAATGCCAGCAAGCGCTGCCGACGATCGCCATGCCAGATCCAGATGCCGAGGCCGATCAGCGCCAGCCAGTTAGCGGGAAAGCCCAGCAGCCGCAGCCCGATCGCCGTGCCGAACTCGCGCGTATCTTCCGCGCCGGTGCCGACGAACGCCTGGAGATTACGCCACCAGTTACCGAAAAAGCGCGGCGGATCGGCCAGCACGATCGCGCTCAACGAAACATCGTTGGCGGCTTCGTCCCAGCGACCGCTAAAATCGGTGTTGCCGTACACGGCCAGCCAGATATTCTTTGCCTGCTGGCTGTAAAGGGGCGATCCGGTGTCGGCAATGTTCACCACCAGCTGAGGCGTAACCGCCAGCAGCCAGCCGAGCGTAAACCAGCCGCACAGCCGCCACGGCACACGATCGAGCAGCCGGCGTGTGGAAGCAGGCGCGTCTGAGAGCACCGTCAGCGCGATCCAGCCGACCGGCAGCAGCACCAGGCCAGGATGGCGGATCAGAAAAGCCAGGCCGCAGAGCAGCCCTGCCAGCGCCACGTGCCAGGATTTGTGAGCGCGCGGAGCCAGCAGCGCCGCCAGTCCCACAATCCAGAGCGCGGCGAAAGGCATATCCGTGCCGACGTAGAGCGCGTACTGCACCACCAGCGGGCTGAGCGCCACAATCGCCAGCGCCAGCAGCGCGCCACCTCGCCGCTGCTCACGAGGAACGATCGTCAGGCCGAGCAGCCAGGTCGCCAGCAGCAGCAGCAGCCCGCTCAGCGCCGCGATCAGCCGGCCGGCCAGAAACGCGTTCATGCTCGTCAGCGGCTGGAGCAGCCAGAGCAACAGCGGATAGCCGAGCTGGTAAAAGCCGTCGGCGCGCAGCACACATGCTGTCTCGCCGGCCTGGCACATAAGCGCCGCCGCCCGCGTCGCAAAGACTGGAAAATCGCGCTCGACGCCAGGCACCGAGAGCGTCACATGGCCGCGCGCGGTAAGCAGCAGCCAGCCCAGCCAGATCGACGCGCCGCCGAGAGCAAGCGCCGTGAGTAGCCGAGCCCGCGCCTGATCGCCGAGCAGTGGAACGGCACGAATCACGACGATCGAGCCCAGCGCCAGGGCCAGCAGCGGCGGCAGCGTGCGCAGCGGATAGAGCGTGAGCTGCAAGCGGTAGAGCAGCAAAAACGCCAGCGCGATCGCGAGAGCAACGCCGAGCTGCCGGGAGCGCCGACGAGCCAGCGCTGTGCCAAAAACGATCGCCGCTGTGCCGTAGACAAGCTGTGAAGGATAGGGCAGCACCGGCCAGCCGCTCGTCGCGAGCGTAGCCCGATCGACCTGTACGCCGCGCAGCTCGCCGTCGACGTCGATCGCCGGCTCAGTGCGCAGCTCAAGAAACAGATCGTTGGCCTTGAGCAGACCGCCCTGAATCGCGAAGGTGTGGGTCTCCCAATCGCCGGTCGCGGGGAACGCGCCAAGCTCCTGCGCGCCGTTGAGCAGCACACGCACTGTCGGCAGCGGCTCGCCCTGAGACGGCAGCGCCCGCCAGCGAATCGTCGCGGTGGCTGGCAGGCCAATCTGAGGAAAGATCAGAAACGACTGGTCACGACTCCAGCGAAAAGGTGCGTCGGTCGCGCCCGAAGGATCGATCACGCCCCAGCGATTGGCCGGATCGTTGAAGCCCTGGGTATAGGCGGCATCGTTAAGACCTACCTGCACCGTGTGTCGAGCCGGAACCTGATAGGCCAGCGTGATCAGCAGCAGCCCGCCGATGCTCCACAGCAGCGCCTGGATCAGCCAGCGAAATCGCGTCGGCGCGACCGGCAGCGTCGATTGGATCGGCAGTGAGCGCTTCATCCTTCCTTCAAACAGCTATGGGGGCGCTATCGTCAGCGTCCCCAGCGACACGGCACCCTCGGCCTGTGGCTGACCATCGATCACCAAGAGCGGATGGCCGCCAGTCGTCGGGTTGAACATGCCAACGCTGATCGTATAATCGCCCGGTGCGAGATTCGCGGGCAGCGGAACGTCGTTGACATCGACCACCATTGTACCCGATCGCCAGGATGATGTTGGAAAGCGACCCTGCCACGGCGGCGCGTCGCGCTGGGCCACTGTCATACCCGCCGCATCACGCACATGGACAAAGATAAAAACATCCTCGGTCAAGGGCTGCTCGACCTGCCAGAACGTGCGCAGCGCCAAGAGACCGCCGGCCCGTAGCATCCGCTGGGGCTGGATTCCAACCTGCGGCAGATCCGGATCAGGCGTTCCGATCGCCGCACCCAGGAAGCGCACGCCGGCAAAGCGTGTATCACCGGCGGGCGGATTGGGCACATCCGCAGCCGTCAATCCTGTGGAAAAGATCAGCAGCTTGGGACCAAACATCTGCTGATCGGCCGAGCCGAACTCCGCGACCGGCTGAGTCTTCATGAAGCCCGCGTAGACTTCGGGTGGCGCCCACTGCCGCCAAACATCCGACGATGTGATCACATACGCATAGCCCTGACGGCGATACCAGGTCAAATCATGCTGCGGGAGATATTCCACCTCGGTCCAGCGGCTTTCGGTCGAGCCGGGAATCGGCTTCAGCTCGCCGGCCACTCGCACGCCGGGCGGCACGTTCGCCTCGATCCAGCGCAGCGTCTGCACCCGCGAGTCACCGCGTTGAAGTCGCTGCTCATAGCGCACGGCTCCGGCAGAAGCGGGCAGCAGCAGCACCACCAGCGCGCCCACGGTAATCGCAGCGATCGCGGGACGCGGTAGCGCAGCACGCAGGCGATTCAGCAGATCGGCGAGACCAACACCCGCCAGCGCTAAGAGCGGTATCTGCGTCGCGATGATATTGCGCATCCAGTGATTACCCTGCGCCAGAAAGATTAGCAGATAGGCCAGCAGCAGCGACCAAAGCACGACGACGCGCCAGTCACGCCGCAGGACCAGCGCGATCGTGCCCCACAGGGCCAGCAGGCCGCTGAGCGTTCCGACCGCCTGATCCTCGAAGAAATCGAGGTAGTAGGCCACCGGCCAGCGTCCGGTGATGTCGCCATGCCCGCCGATCGCGTAGTCGCCAAGCTGATGGCTGAGATCGCGCTGAAACTCGGGGAAGGCCAGGATGATGTACGGCGATGTGAGCAGAAACACGCCGATCATTGCCGCTGCCGCCCCCACGAGCCGCCCTAGCTCATGCAGAAAACGTCCACGCCAGCGGATAACATGGGCAACCGTGATCGCCACGGCGGTCAGCGCCGCATGATGTTTGATCCCGGCGGCGGCACCAGCCAGCGCGCCCGCCAGCAGATAATCCCGCCAGCTCCCGCGCTCGACGATCGCTAGCGTCCAGACCAGCGCCAGCCCAACAAACAGCTCGCTCGGCACGTCGGTGGTGATGTAGTGGGAGTGGATGATGTGAAAGGTGTTGACAGTCAGCAGCAGCGCCACGACGAAGCCCGCGATCGAGCCGCCCACTTTCCGCGCCAGCGTGTAGAGCACGGGCACTGTCGCCGTGCCTGCCAGCGCGGTTGCGACTCGGCCCCAGGTGAAAAAGCCCGGCACGGAGGTCGCGATGTCGGTGGTCTGCGGCAGCTGCGCGGCGCCCGTGTACAAACCCTGAGCGATGCCCCACTGGAGATGCAGCCAGGCACTCGCGCTTTGCACATAGATCCAGAGCGATGGATAGTAGAAGAAGTGCGGATTTGGATCGCCGTTGCGCAGCATGCGCAGCACAACATTCATAATCGCCGGCTCGTCGGGATGCGGCACGAACGGCAGCGACCAATTGGCCTTCCAGACACGCAGCAGGAGCGCCGCCAGTGTGATCGCGGTAATCGCCAATAATGCCAGCCGCCCGGAGCGCGCCTGCTGCTCGTTAGCGATCATTCGCGGACCTCGATCGTCGTCAGCGCGAGCCGCGAGCCGTCCGATTCAGGCCCAGGATTGATCAGCGCCAGCCCTTCGCCGGACTCCATGTGATACACGCCGATCTTGAGCGCGTAGCTGCCTGGCGGCAGCGGCGGCAGCGGCAGATCCGCCCGCTCAAGCACGATCTCATCCTCCTGCCAGCGCGATGTCGGATACTCGTCCTGGCGCATGATCGCGTCACGCTGCGTTACCACATTGCCCGCGCTGTCGAGCACATGAATAAAGAGCGCGTAATCGCGCGGCAGATGCTTGTGGAGGCGCCAGGTCAGGTTGATCTGCAACGACTCGCCGGGACGCACGACCCGCTGATCGGCGCCGTCCAGCACCGAGATCGCGGGACGCAGCGGCCCAGGCTGGATCTCGTAGCCCAGCAGCTGAAGATCCGAGCCAAACTGCGCCTCGCGCTGCACAATCTTCAATTGCTGCGGCTGAGCGCCGAGATCCAGCACCTGAATATGCGGTCCTGGCTGCCCGCTCTCGTCGCCGGCAAAATCACGCAGCAGCGTCGCGCCGGCCGGGAAGCTTGCGTAACCGTCGTTCGGGCTGCGCGAGCGCTCGTTGGCGATCAGGTAGCGATAGTTGTTGGCGCGATACCACTCAAGCGAATGATCGGTCAGCCGCTCGACCGGCTCAATAATCGGATCGCCGGACCACGGGAACGGATTCAATTCAAGGGCGATCCGCTGGCCGCGCGGCAGCGAGCGCACAAACTCCTCGGCCAGCACTTTGGTATCTTTGCGCGCCAGAAACGTCGTAAACTCCAGCGATGATTTCACGGGATAGCCATAGACCACCAGCAGCACTGCGGCGAGCGCTAGCTGGCGCTGGCGCGGCATCCGGCTGCTCAGCCATTCGATCGCGGTCGCGCAGCCAACGCCGACTGGCAGCGCGCACAGCACGATCAGCGGCAGCAGATTGCGCATGAAGTGGCCCGGCTGCGCCAGAAAGATCAGCAGATAGGGCACGGCGAAGCTCAGCCACAGCACGCCGTAGCGCCAGCGCCGCAGCAGCAGCGCCAGCCCGAGCAGCAGCGCCAGCGCGGCAATCGGACGCAGCCCGTCGCTCCAGAAAAAGTTGAGATAGCCCGCAACATTCCACGCGCCGAGCAGATCGCCGTGAGAGCCCGCGCCGTAGTGCGTCATCTGGCGCAGAATGCCGTCGCGAAACTCGGGCCAGGCCAGCACCGCGTAGGGCGTGCCCGCCACAAAGCCCAGCAGCGAGACCACGCCCGCCGCGATTAGCCGCCCCGATCGCGCGAGAAACTGCCGGCGCCAGAAAATCAGATGCGCGACAACGATCGGGATCACGATCGCGCCGGCGTTGTACTTGGTCGAGGCGGCAAGACCAGCCCACAGCCCGGCCCAGAGATAGGCTCGCCAGTGTCCGGTCTGGAGGATCGATGTGGCCGCCAGATAGGCCAGCAGCACAAACCAGCCGCTGCCGACGTCGGTCGTGACGTACTGCGAGTGCCGCATGTGAAAGGGCAATGTTGCCAGAAAGAGCGCCGCCAGCAGGCCCGCGCTGCGATTCCAGGAACGCTTGCCGAGCATAAACACGCCCAGCACGGTAGCGCTGCCCAACACGATGGCCAGCGCGCGGCCCCAGACGAAAAACTCGGGAATCGTGGTGTACACATCAGTCGTGACGTCCATCTGATCCAGGCTGGTGTACAGGCCGCTTGCCAGGCCCAGCCGGTGATGCGCCGAGAAGATCGCCAGCAGCAGGTAGAAATAGAGCGATGGATACAGAAAAAAATGTGGGTTAAGATCGTGGTTACGCATCATGCGCAGCACGACGTTGACCAGCGCGGGCTCGTCGGGATGATCGACGTAGGGCAGGCCCCAGCGAATCGCCCAGATGCGCAGGCCAAAGCCGAACAAAACGATCGTTGCGACCAGCAGCCATTCGGACCACAGCCAGGCAGCACGCGGGCGTGGCTGCGCGACCGTCACATCGGTTGCGACCAGTTGTTGCATCGGGGCCTACTTTGCTAGGGTTGAACGTCGATCTCGCTAAGAATGATGAATCCGTTTTGAGCGTGAGGACCGCTGACCGGCAAGCCTTCGCCGGTGCTGGCTTTGTACAAACCCGCCACCAGCCGATAGCGACCGGGCGGCGTGGACGGATCGAGCTTGAGCGGCAGCTGCTGCCAGATGCGATCGCCGGGCTGCCACACGGGCGACGGCCACCAATCGCCGCCGGCTGCTCCATCCCAGGCTGCCCACTTGTGATCGTCGGGACCCAGGATCTGCGCGAAGACCAGCAGCGGCTCGGCGCTGGACTCGGCTACCTGCCACTGTAGACCAAGCTGAAGATCGGCACCTGGACGCACGGGCTGCGGAGACAGCGTGTAGCCCGTGAGCCGCGCGGGTCCGATCGTGGCCTCGATCGGCTGCTCAGGCGGCGACACGCGTGCAAAGGTTGCGTTGGCATCCAGCGGCTGAATCGCGGCGATCTGCCCGTCGCGGCGCTCGAAGCGCACAACCGGCACGCGCCGCACCCGTGTGCTGCCATGATACACCCACAGCGCGCCAAAATACTCGCCATCTTCAACCGACTCCGGCTGAAGATTGACCGCGCTGCCGTTCAAGGTCGCGGTTAGGTTTTGCAGATCCAGCTGAAGCGTGGCCGGCTCGTTGGCGCGCACAGCCAGCGTGGCTCCGGCGTAACGGCGCGGCGTGCGCTCACTGATCTCGTACAGCTCCAGGCCAAGCTGGATCGCGTCACGGCCGGAGCTAGCCACATCGATCGTCGTTGTGACAGCCGGCGCGCTGACGTCGGTCTGCGTGCGCATAGCCAGCGTATCAGAAAGGATTGTCACTCCGGCTGGCTGCGCGTCGGCTGCCCACAGCTGCGCGGATCGCACGATGATCGGCCGGCTCCCGGCGCGAATCTCGATCGGCTCGGCGATCGTGCTCGGCTCGGCGATCACGCGACTCACGCCCGATGCCAGCTCAAAGCTCTGCGGCTGCCCATCGATTGAGACCGTCAGGGTTTGCGCTGATCCCGTGGCAACATCCAGCACCAGCGTGCGTGATTCCAGGCCGCCAGGTCCTGGCAGCGGCTGCCAGCTTAGCCTGTTACTGTTGTCCTGTTCGAGCGCAGCGTACAACAGCAGCGGCTGCTCCGGCGTGGCGATCTGAAAATCGCCGTGTGTCAGATCTTGTACCTCCAGGCTATCGAGACGCTCCCGCAGC
>DASWTQ010000386.1:0-6658 GCA_036402055.1 Herpetosiphonaceae bacterium | reverse complement strand
AAGGTGTACACGCTGTGCATCTCCTCCAGGCGCTGGCGACTCTCGGGCGGCTGATCCTGCTTCAGGGCCAGGCCGCGCTCCGCAAGCTGCCGAAACTGCGTGGTCAGCACCAGACCGCGCTGAAGCACTTCCGCCCATGCGCCGGGCCGAATCTGATAGTAGTCGGCTCGCTGTCCCGGCAGGCTGACTCGATCGACCAGGGCGCGCTCCACCAGCTGGCGCATGGTGGTGCTGATCGCGCCTCGGCTGACCTGTAGCACATCGGCCAGATTCTCGGCGGTTTGCAGCGGCGGTGTCGCGATCAAGAGCCAGCCCAGAATGCGGCCCATCATACGGGTTGAGCCCGCGCGCTCGAAGAAGAGTCCCACGTCCTCGACAAAGCGCTGTTCGTCAGAAAGATGCTGAATCTTGCTCAGAGTGTACCTCCACTTGTTTATACGAGCTTCTGAAATTTTAGTTACTTCTAAAAGTTTGCACAATATACAAAAGTTCTATCTCGCAAAAACAAGAACAGACACGATAATAGCGTGTCCGTCAAGTGGAGAAAATTTGCCGCGCTCGATCAGCGGTGCAGCACTTTGCGGCTGATGTAGGGCGTGCTGTGCGCGTCCATCAGCGGCAGAATCACGATCTCGCCGCCGCACTGCTGGACCGCCTCGGCCTCGGGAATCTCCTCAAGCCGGTAGTCGCCGCCTTTGACGTGGAAGTCAGGCCGAATCGCGCGGATCGTCGCCTCGGGAGTGGGCTCGTCAAACAGGATCACATGATCGACGATCTCCAGCGCCGCGACGATCGCCAGCCGCTCGACCTCGGGCAGCCGGGCCGCGTAGCCGCGCCGCGCCTGGAGACCACGGTCGCTGTTCACGCCGACGATCAGCACGTCGCCCAGCTGATGCGCCGCGCGCAGAAACGCCAGATGACCGCTGTTCAAGCCGTCGAAGATGCCGTTGGTAAACACAATCCGCTTGCCCTCACGACGGTACGCAGCCAGAATGTTTTCAAGCTGATCAGCCGGCGCGGGCATCAGGCCGGAGAGCGCCAGACGTTGCAGCAATTCCTGGCTGCTCACGGTTGCCGTGCCGGGCTTGCCCACGACCACGGCGGCGGCTTCGGCGGCAACCTCGGCGGCGATGCGCACGGTTCCGCCTGACGCCAGGCCCAGCGCCAGCGTGGCGGTAAAGGTATCGCCGGCGCCGGAAACGTGCGGCTGCGCGACCGGACGTGCGGCGATGCGATAGGTCGGCTGGTCGCGCTCGAACAGCAGCGAGCCTTTGGGGCCAAGCGTGACCATCGCCCAGGTCGAGCCGATGCTGTCGAGCAGCCGGCGACCCAGATCTTCCAGCTCAGCCGCGCTCAGCCGATCGACATCCTGCGCATTCCAGCCGACGGCGCGCTGCGCCTCCAGATGATTGGGCGTGATCACGCTGGCAGTCATGCCCCGGTACAGCGGCAGGTTTTTGGAGTCCACCAGCACCAGCCGCTCGTGCTGCTCTTTGAGCCGTCCGATCTCGGCGATCACGTGCTCGCTGAGCACGCCGTAGCAGTAGTCGGCCACGATCACCGCGCTGCACTCGGCAAAGCCAATCCGCAAACGCTCGATCAGCTGCTGCTCTACGTCCTCCGAGAGCGGCTGCGGCAGTCCCTCGTCGAAGCGCACGACATAATGTCCATCGGCGAGAATGCGCAGCTTGGTCAGCGTTGCGCGCTCGGGATCGACGATCAGCTCAGTCTCCACGCCGCGATCTTCCAGCTCGGCTTTGAGCGCGGCTCCGGCCTCGTCGGCGCCGACGACTGCCAGACACCCGGCCCGACCTCCCAGCGCCGCAACGTTCGCGGCAGCGTTGGTCGCGCCGCCGGGATAGCGCTGCTTAGCTGTGGCCGCGACAACTGGAACCGGGCCTTCGGGGCTGATCCGCTGAGCATGGCCGCTGTAGTAGCAGTCGAGCATCGCCTCGCCGATGACCAGGATGCGCTGCTGGCGAAAGCGCGCGACAAGTTCCACCGCGTCAGTAATCGGCACAGTACACCTCTTTGCGTTGATGTCGCCGGAGAAAAGGGCTCGGAACGTAGCACGCGCAGGGCAATGGCGAGCATCGCCCTGCATCGGATGTGCGTTGAGTGAGTGAGAGCTATGCGCCGGCTGCGCGCTCGTTGAGCAGCTCGACGGGATCTTGAATCTGATCGATCACGGTGTCGACGAACTCGGAAGATTGCTCGGCGTAGGACGACTCGGTCTCGGTCGTCAGCGTGACCAGCAGCTCGAAGAGGCCGATCCCGACCAGCGCGCCTTTGACGGTGCTGTCTTCCTCGGGGAAGATCAGCGGCGCCATGCAGAACAGCCCGCCGTTGAGCGCATCCAGCGTCAGATGGCCTTTGACCGGCAGCCATTTAAGCAGCCCCAGCTCGTAGCGCGTCACAGCGCTGTAGGCGATCGTGCCCAGCGCCATGCCGGTCAGCCATTTTGTTACATCGTCGCTCCAACCCAGCGCACGCGGCAAGGCTACCAGCGTTCCCGCTGTCATGTAGTCCAGCACGCCGTGAGCCCTGGTTGAAAAAAGTTTCACCATGCCAAAAGCTCCTTTCTCCGATGACGTAACCTGGCGTTTCCGGCAGATTACGTGCCACGGCGTGAAGCTTGGGCATGGTGAACGACGAAGAGGCACCGATTGAGCGCCCCAGGATCTAGCTGCTGGCTTTGTGGAAATGATGCAAATACGACTCGTAGTCGCCCTCGAACGTGCGAGCGCGGCCGGCCTCGACCTCCACGATCCGCTCGGCGAAGGTATGGAGAAAGGCGCGGTCGTGAGCGACGGCGAGCACGGTGCCCTCGAAGGCTTCCAGCGCGGCCTCGAAGTGCTCGCGGCCCTCGATGTCGAGATGGTTGAGCGGCTCATCCAGCAGCAACAGGTTGCAGCCGCGCAGCACCAGCAGCGCCAGCTGAAGCCGGCTGCGCTCTCCCAGCGAGCACGCGCCCACCCGGCGAAAAACATGATCGCCGCTGAACAAGAAAAAGTGCAGAAAATTGCGCGCCTCGGTCTCGCTCATGGGCCGCTCACGCAGCACTGTGGCCAGCACGGTCTGGTTGAGATCGAGCGTTTCGTGCTCCTGGGCCATGGTGCCGAGCCTGACGTTCGTGCCGATGCGGATCGATCCGGTCTGCGGCGCAAGCTTGCCCTCGATCAGCCGCAGCAGCGTGGTCTTGCCCGCGCCGTTGGGCCCAACCAGCGCGATGCGCTCGCCGTACTGGACTTCCAGGTTAGCGTGCTGGAAGAGCAGATCGCAGCCGGGATAGGCGAAGCTCAGGTCTTCGATCCGCAGCACCGCCCGCCCGCCTGCCGGTGGTGGCCCGAAATCCAGCTTCAGCGACCAGTGATTCTTGGGCTTTTCGACGCGCTCATCGGAGTCCAGGTAGCGCTCAAGCTTGCGCTCGCGCGACTTGGCCTTTTTGGCGACTTTCTTGGCGTAGCGCCGCACCACCGGCTGTCGCGGCGTGGTCGATAGCTCGACGCCGAGCGCCTGCCCTTTGAGCCGCGCGATGTCGGTCTCGACGCGCTCGATATACTCCTGCTGCTTTTTGTAGGTTTCGACATGCACCTCGTGCTCGTGCTCGCGCGCGGCGGCGTAATCGCTGTAGTTGCCGGTGTAGCTCTTGATCGTGCGCGTGTCGGGATCGAGCGCCAGGATGCGCGTGACAGTGCGATCCAGAAACTCGCGGTCGTGCGAGACGATCAGAACCGCGTACGGGTAGTGCTGGACAAAGTTTTCCAGCCATTCCAGCGCCTGCACGTCGAGATGATTGGTCGGCTCGTCGAGCAGCAGCAGCTTGGGCTCGCTCAAGAGCAGCGTGGCCAGTCCGAGCCGGGTTTTTTGCCCGCCGCTCAGCGACATCGCCCGCGTCTGCGGATTGATGTCGCCCAGCCCCAGACCTTCCAGCACTGCTGCCGCGCGATGCTCACGCTCGTAGCCGCCCAGCGCCTCGAAGCGAGTCAGCGCGTGGTCATAGGCCGCCATCGCCGCGTCGGGATCGCCGGCTGCACCCAGCGCCTCGGCTGCGTGCTGAAGATCGTGCTCGGCTGCCAGCCAATCGGCCTGCGCGTCGGCGATAACCGCGCCCACCGTGCGCGCGCCGAGATCGTCGAAAGATTGCGCCAGGTAGCCGATCGCCAGATCCGGCGGCGAGAGAATGATCGTGCCGGAGTCAGGCTGCTCCTGACGTAAGATACAGCGTAACAGTGTGGATTTGCCGGTACCGTTGGGGCCGATCAGGCCAACGTGCTCGCCGTCGTTAACGATCAACTGGACTCCGGCCAGGACTGTGGCCGTGCCATAGCTTTTGTGTAGATTCTGAACTTGAAGCATCGTGCCTCCCGTGGGTGGAGACACCTGGAGTGTCCCCGTGCTAGTAAGTTGCGTGGAAACAAGGGGAATCTGTCATTACTCACTCCTTGATTGAGGATAAATCAACCAGCCGCGAATGGATCGGAGCGTGGCGAGAGGATTATACCCTAAAAACGCGCGCTTGTGATTCCGACCAAAGTTGGACGGTCGATCGCGGGTTTCTGGCATAATGGCAAAACATCGCGCCGCCGGCGGCTCACATGAGCTGCTCGGCGGCGCTTCCTGGTCAGGGTGTGGTGCAGATTATTGGACGCAGAACTCGTTGCCCTCAGGATCGGCCATCACGATCCAGTACTCGCCGCGCAGCTCCATCTCGCGAATCTTCGTGGCTCCGAGCGACTGTAGCCGCTCTACGGCTTCGCCGACCTTCACGCGGCGCTCCTCCACCGGCAGGCCATGACCGCCACTGGCATTCAGATCGAGATGCAGGCGATTTTTGACGGTCTTAGGCTCGGGCACACGCTGAAAGTAGATGCGCGCGCCTTTGCCGTCGGGATCGATAATCGCCGAGGCTGAGTTCCACTCGGACTCGGGAACGCCGATCGAGGTCAGGAATTCGGGCCAGCTGTCGAAGCCCTGCGGCGGGTCCTGGATCTTGTAGCCCAGCGCGGATGCCCAGAAGGGTGCGAGCTGCCCCGGATCGGCGCAGTCGATCACGACCTGGATGGAGAGAGCCATTCATCTACCTCCTATGCTGCCTTTGTGTCGATTATAGCACATGTGTTTCGTAGCCTCGGCGCTACGGCTTCCACCTCGCTCATCATCAGAAAATCAGTCCTCTGACATGTTCCGCCTGCGCTGTGTTCGGTAGAGTTGCCGCAGTTTCAGCTTTCGATGGAGGAGCTAGCTTATGTGGTCATCGCGCAGAATCGCTGTGATTTGCCTGATTCTGGTGGGAATTCTCGGCGGCGGCTACCAGCTAATGAACGCCCGCACCTTTCAACTCTTCGGCACGCTGGTAGCGCGTGCTGAAACCTCGGGAAAAGTCGTGGCGCTCACCTTCGACGACGGGCCGCAGCCGGTCTACACCGAGCAAATCCTGGGGATTCTGGACGAGCTAGGCATCAAGGCTACGTTTTTTGTCACCGGCTCGGATCTTGAGCAGCACATGGCGGAGGCGCAGCAGATCGTGGCGGCCGGTCACGCGCTGGGCAATCATTCATTCTCGCATCAGCGCATGATCTTGGTCACGCCGGCGTTTGTCCGCGACGAGATCGAGCGCACGGATCAGCTGATTCGCGAGGCCGGCTACAGCGGCGAGATCACGTTTCGCCCGCCGTACGGCAAGAAACTCGTCGCGCTGCCCTACTACCTTTCGCAAACCGGGCGCACGACGATCATGTGGGATGTTGAGCCCGAGTCCGACTCCGAGATCGCGGCGTCCAGCGAACGCATCACGGCAGATATTCTCGGCAAAGCCCAGCCCGGCTCGATTATTCTGCTGCACGTAATGTTCCAGAGCGGGCAGCCGTCGCGGGATGCTGTGCGCGACTCGGTGATTGGGCTGCAACAGGCGGGCTATCGTTTTGTCACGGTTCCCGAGCTGCTGTCGATGCTGGCGGAAGAGTGAGCGCACTTGTGAGATTACGAGAGATTAGATCGAGCACCCGCCTGAGCGAGTGCTCGGTGCCGGCCGAATCAGGCGATCGAAGGTGCCGGCGATTGGTGCGCTACCGGCGCCGCGCGCAGCAGCTTGCGGGTGCTGCCGAACAAGGAGAGCGCTGTCCAGAACATCGCCAGCGCGTTGACGGCGTGGAATGCGCGCAGCACAACCAGACCAGTCGCCGGCGCGACGCCGTAGAGAAAGAAGTATTGCAGCATAAACAGGACGAAGAGCAGCGCTGTCAGGCCCAGCAGCCGCCACGGCAGCCGCGCGACCAGCCCGACGATCAGCAGGAGCAGCGGAAACAGCTCCAGGATATGCCCGAACGTTGTGTGCATCACAAAATAGCTGGGGTTGACCAGCACGCCGGCGCCGGCCAGGAACACCTGGATCGCGATGCCGCCGGCAAACAGGCCGGCCAGCAGCAGGTAGATGATGCGGCTCACGTGGACGATCGGTGAGCGTCGCCTGGGGTCAGGATTCGTTCCAGGATCGGTCAGACTCGTCATGGGTGTGTGCTCCTATTGGTTAGCGAGCGGCCGCCTGCTGTGTTCTTCAAACGCGCGTTACCGTTCGGACGATCTGAACCGGCCATTTGTTGCTCTTCCGTAGTTGGGTCAGGTTGATGAGGAAAAGATGACGCGGCGCGGAACTGCT
>DASWTQ010000385.1:0-3914 GCA_036402055.1 Herpetosiphonaceae bacterium | reverse complement strand
CTATCCCTGCTACGGTCTGGCCGAAAGCACGCTGTTTGTGTCGGGCGGCGCGGCTGGAGCCCTGCCGACGATCCAGGCCGTTCAAAAGTCGGCGCTGGCCGTCGATCGTGCGCTTCCCGCCGCCGACGAGACCGACGCGCTGTCACTCGTCAGCGCAGGCGCGCCGCGCTTCGATCAAAGCCTGGCGATCGTCGATCCGCAGACCGGCATTGCGCGTGAGGATGGTCACGTCGGCGAGATCTGGGTAGCCGGGCCGAGCGTGGCTCTGGGCTACTGGAACCGGCCCGAGGAAAGCGCGGCGACCTTCGCGGCTCACCTGGCCGACACGGGCGCGGGGCCTTTTCTGCGCACCGGCGATCTGGGATTTGTCCGCGACGGCGAGCTGTTTGTCACCGGGCGGCTCAAAGATCTGATCATTATTCGTGGCCGCAATCACTACCCGCAAGACATCGAGCTGACCGTCGAGCGCAGCCACTACGCGCTGCGGCCCGGCTGCGGCGCCGCGTTTTCGGTCGCCGTGGACGGCGAAGAGCGGCTGGTGGTTGTGCAGGAAGTCGAGCGGCAGCACCGCAAGATCGATCCGGCGCCGGCGATCCAAGCGATTCGGGCAGCCGTGGCCGAGCAACATGAGCTTCAGGTGTACGGCGTGGTGCTGATCAAGCCGGGCTCGCTGCCGAAAACGTCGAGCGGCAAGATCCAGCGCCGCGCCTGTCAGGCCAAATTCTTAGCCGGCGAGCTTGAGGTCTACGGCTCCAGCCTGTTGGATGCCTCCACAGCGACCGCCGGTGAGGCCACGCTCAGCCGCGCCGATCTCATGGCCTGTCCGGCTGCCGAGCGCCCGGCGCTGGTCGAGCGCTACCTCAAGGAGCAGATCGCGCGTGTGCTGCGGATCGCGCCTTCGGAGATCGCGCCGGCTCAATCGATCAATGCGCTGGGCCTGGACTCGCTGATGGCGATCGAGCTACAGCACAGCGCCGAGGCGGATCTACAGATCGTGCTGCCGATGGTGAGCTTCCTGCGCGATCTGCATATCGCCGAGCTTGCCGCCGAGCTGCTGGATCAGCTGTCGCAGCAGGAGGCAGGGCCGCAACGAACTGATACAGCCGGCGCGGATCAGCCGCTTTCGCCGGGCCAGCGCGCGCTCTGGTTTTTGCACCAGCTAGCGCCGGAGAGCGCCGCCTACAACATTGCCAACGCGGTGCGTATCCGCTCGGCGGTGGACGCTGCGGCTTTAGAGCGCGCGTTCCAGAAGCTGATCGACCGTCACGCGGCGCTGCGCTCCGTGATTGTCGCGCCGGATGGCGAGCCGATCCAGCGCGTGCTCGATCAGGCTGCAGTGTCGTTCCAGGCGCTGGACGCGTCGGGCTGGTCCGAATCGGCGCTCGAAGCCTATCTCACGGCTGAAACACAGCGCCCCTTTGATCTGACCACCGGCCCGCTGCTGCGCGTGTATCTGCTTGGGCGCTCGGCCGAGGAGCAGATCCTGGTGCTGGTGCTGCATCACATCATCGCCGATCTATGGTCGCTGGCGGTGCTGCTGCAAGAGCTGGGCACGCTCTACAGCGCCGAGCGCGATCAAACCGACGCCGCGCTAGCTCCGCTCGCGCTCCAATACGCCGACTATGTGCGCTGGCAGGCCGAGGATCTGGCGGGCGAGCGCGGCCAGCGGCTGTGGGACTACTGGCAGCAGCAGCTAGCCGGAGATCTCCCGGTGCTTCAGCTGCCCACGGATCGACCACGACCGCCGGTGCAAACCTATCGCGGTGAGGCCCGCAGCTTCACGCTGAACGCCGATCTGACGCAGCAGATCAAACAGCTGGCGCAGGATCGTGGCACCACGCTCTACACGCTGTTGCTGACCGCCTTCCAGGTGCTGCTGCATCGCTACAGCGGCCAGCACGATATTCTGGTCGGTTCGCCCACCGCCGGACGCACCCGATCGCAACTCGCCAATGTGGTGGGCTACTTTGTGAACCCGGTCGTGCTGCGGGCCGATCTCGCGGGCAATCCGGCCTTCACGGCGCTGCTTGAGCAGTCGCGCCAGACGGTTTTGGCGGCATTCGAGCATCAGGAGTATCCATTTGCCTGGCTGGTCGAGCGGCTTCAGGCCGAGCGCGACCCGAGCCGATCGCCGCTGTTTCAGGCGATGTTTATCTTGCAAAAAGTGCAGCAGCAATCTGCCGACGTGACGGCGCTGGCGCTGGGCGATCCCGGCGCGCAGGTGCAGCTCGGCGAGCTGGTGCTTGAGTCGCTGCCGCTGCCGCAGCAGACGGCGCAGTTCGACATCGCGCTGTCGCTGGCGGAGTCCGAGCGCGGGCTGAGCGGCTCGCTGCAAGGCAACGCCGATCTTTTCGACGCCGCGACGCTGGCCCGCATGGCCGAGCATTTCGGGCAGCTGCTCGGCGCGATCGCGAGCAATCCCACGCAGCCGATCGCGCAGCTTGAGCTGATGAGCGAGCATGAGCGCGATCTGACGCTACACCAGTGGAACGCGACCGCTGCGGCCTATCCGAGCGACATGCTGCTGCATAGCCTGTTTGAGGCTCAGGCGGCGCGCACGCCCGAGGCGATCGCCGTAGTTGGGGGCGCTGAGTCGCTGACCTACCGCGATCTGGATCGGCGGGCGAACCAGCTGGCGCACCGGCTGCAAGCGCTGGGCGTCACGGCAGAGACTCCGGTCGGGCTGTGTCTCGGGCGAACGCCGGATCTGATCGTCGGCGCGCTGGCGATCTCCAAAGCCGGCGGCTGCTACGTGCCGCTCGATCCGGCCTATCCCCAGGAGCGGCTGGCGCTGATCCTCCAAGATGCCCAGGTGCGCGTGCTGGTCACGCAGACCGCGCTGCGCGCCTACCTGCCGGATCTCGACATCCCGGTGATCGACCTCGGCCAGGAGCAGCTCGACAGCCAGCCCGAGCACGCGCCGTCCAGTGCGGTCGCGGCCGATAACCTGGCGTATCTGATCTACACGTCGGGCTCGACCGGCCGCCCCAAAGGCGTGGCGATCAGCCACCGCAGCGCCGCCGCGTTCATCCACTGGTCGCTCGCTACGTTCACAGCCGACGATCTGGCGGGTGTGCTGGCCTCCACCTCGATCTGCTTCGATCTGTCGATCTTCGAGATCTTCGCGCCGCTGAGCAGTGGCGGCAGCGTGATCCTGGCTGAAAATGTGCTTCAGCTGGCGGAACTTCCCGCCGCCCAGCGCGTGACGCTGATTAACACGGTGCCCTCGGCGATGAGCGAGCTGCTGCATCTGTCGGCGCTTCCGCAGTCGGTGCGTGTGATCAATCTGGCCGGCGAGGCGCTGCGTCAGGATCTGGTGCAGCAAACTCAGGCCGCTGCTCCCCACTGCCGCGTCTTCAACCTGTACGGGCCTTCGGAAGACACGACCTACTCGACGTTTGCGCTGGTCGATCCCCAGGATGCCACGCCGCCGATCGGCCGTCCGATCAGCAATACGCAGGCGTATGTCCTGGATGCCTGGCTCCGGCCGGTGCCGATCGGCGTGGCGGGCGAGCTGTACCTCGCGGGCGCTGGCCTGGCGCGCGGCTACTTGCAGCGGCCCGAGCTGACGGCAGAAAAATTCCTGCCCAATCCGTTCGCACACCCAGAGGGTACCCGGCCCGGCGAGCGCTTCTACAAGACCGGCGACCTGGTGCGCTACCGCGCCGATGGCCAGCTTGAATACCTCGGCCGCATCGATCAGCAGGTCAAAGTGCGCGGCTTCCGCATCGAGCTGGGCGAGATCGAGACCACGCTGCGCGCGCATCCTGAGGTGCGCGAGGCGGTCGTCGTGGTCAACGAGGACACGAGCGCCGGTACACGGCTGGTGGCGTACGTGGTCGGGGAACAGAGGAACAAAGGAACAAAAGAACAAGAGAACAAAGAAAGTACCATGACTCCCCTTCTCCTACGGC
>DASWTQ010000384.1:0-4615 GCA_036402055.1 Herpetosiphonaceae bacterium | reverse complement strand
GTAGTCTCGGCCAGTAGCAATGCCACCGGCAGCGCCGCACGGGTGGGTCGATACGCCGTCAGCAGCGCCAGATTGGTGGAGAAGACATCAGCCAGCCGCTGGAGGTGCTGGCGATCCAGCTCGGGCGGCAGCACGCCGTCCTGGCGGGCGCGCTCCACGACCGCCGCCAGCCGCTCGTCTGCTGGCAGCGCCGCGAGATCCGCCGCCGTGATCGGGAGCGAGGTACCAAACATCCCGCCGAGATCGCGGAGGAATGCTGTGAGCAGGGTCAGGTCGTCGAGCGGCATGGCATCCCGAGTGGGCGCGCCGCTGTCGATCAACGCGAGCAGCTCCACAGCCTCGCCCTGCCGCTGCAGCTGGCTGGCAATCGCGTAGGCGACCACGCCGCCAGACGACCAGCCGCCGAGCCGGTACGGGCCGTGGGGCTGCGCACTGCGGATGGCCGTCAGGTACTCCTCCACCATGGCCGCCAGCGACTGGTGCGGCGTTTGATCCGGCTCGACGCCGCGCGCCTGCAGCGCATAGACCGGCTGCTCCGGCCCCAGCCGCCGCGCCAACTCCGCGTAGCACAGCACCGTCCCGCCGATCGGATGGATCAGGAAGAGCGGACGCTCGCGGCCCTGGGTCTGGAGCCGTACCAGCGGCGACCACCCCATTTCCAGCGGGGTGTCCCCGATATACTCCCCAAGCTGGGCGATCGTCGGGTGCTGCAACAGCGCGACCAACGGGATAGCCCGACCAATCCGCTGCTGGATCTGCGCCAGCAGCCGCACCGCGAGGAGCGAATGCCCGCCGAGATCGAAGAAGTTGTCATGGATGCCGACGCGCTCGATCCCCAGCACGGCTCCCCAGATGTTCGCAAGCACCGCTTCGGTCGGCGTGCGCGGCAGCGCCAGCACCGAGTCGCGACCGGCTTCCAGAGCCAGCGTGCGCAGCGCGCGACGATCGACCTTGCCGTTCTCGGTCAGCGGCAGCGCGTCGAGCACCACAAACACCGATGGCACCATGTACTCGGGCAGGCGTTGCGCAAGAAACTCGCGCAACGAAGAACGAAGAACCAAGAACCGAGAACCATCTGTGTCATCCCCTAGGTTCTCCGTTCTAGGTTCTCGGTTCTCGACCACGTATGCTACCAGCCGCGTGTCGCCCGGCGTGTCTTCGCGCGCCACCACGACGACCTCGCCGACCGCCGGATGCTCGCTCAACACGCCTTCGATCTCGCCCAGCTCGATGCGGAAGCCGCGCACCTTCACCTGGTGATCGATGCGGCCCAGGAAGTCGATCATGCCATCGGGTTCGTAGCGCGCCAGATCCCCGGTCCGGTACAGCCGCGCGCCGGGTCGATCGGAGAATGGGTCGGCGATGAACTTTTCAGCGGTGAGATCCGGGCGGTTGAGATAGCCGCGTCCGACGCCGGCACCGCCGATGTACAGCTCGCCCGCCACGCCGACGGGCACCGGATTGAGATAGCGATCCAGGATGTAGAGCTGCGTATTGGCGATCGGCCGGCCGATCGGGAGCACATGGGGGACCTCACCCGTCGGCGGCACCTCGTACACGCAGCAGCCGACGACGGTCTCGGTCGGGCCGTACTCGTTGATCAGCCGCGTCTGCGGGGCGAATTCGCGCCAGGTGGCCACGGTCTCGGCCCGCAGTGCCTCGCCGCCGATGATCAGCGCGTTGGCGCGACCGGCCAGGGTATCGGCGGGCAGCACGTTGTTGAGCAGATCGACATGCGCGGGCGTGAGCTTAACCAGGCTGAACGCGGCGTCGGGTGCTAGCGCCGCGCCCAGGCCGTCCAGCCCCTGGTCTTCCGGCAGCAGCAGGACGCGCTGTCCGGTGACTAGTGGCGCGAAGAGGCTGGTCACCGTCAGATCGAAGCCGATCGGCGAGTGCACGGGCGTGCCGCTGCCTTCGGCGATCTTGTATGCCTGCGTGCACCAGCTAAGATAGTTCACCAGCCCGCGATGCGGGATCATCGCGCCTTTGGGCCGGCCGGTCGAGCCCGACGTGTAGATGATATACGCCAGGTTGTCGGGCGTTGCGCCGCTGCTGATCGCCTCGTGGCTCTCCTGCGCGATCTGTGTGGTTTCTGCATCCAGGGCCACGATCTGCACGCCGGCTTCGGGCAGCCGCTCACGTAGATGCTGCTGTGTCAGCACGACCGGCATCTGCGCGTCGGCGAGCATGAACTGGATACGATCCTGGGGATAGCTCGGATCGAGCGGCACATAGCAGCCGCCGGCCTTGAGAATGCCCAGCAAGCCGACGACCAGCTCCGGCGAGCGCTCCATGCACAGGCCAACGCGTACATCAGGCCCGACGCCCAGCCCTTGGAGCGCGCGCGCCACCTGATTCGAGCGCGTGCTCAGCTCTCCGTAGCTCAATTGCGTGTCGCCGTAGACCACCGCGACGGCTTCGGGCGTACGCTGAGCCTGTGCTTCGACCAGCGCGTGAAACGTTTGATCGGCGGGATACATTGTCTCCGTCGCGTTCCACTCGATCAGCATCTGCCGGCGCTCGGCGGCGCTCAGCAGCTCAAGCGCACCGATACGCCGGCTCGGATCGGCCACAATGCTGCTCAGCAGCGTCTGGAAATGCCCGGCCATGCGCGCGATCGTCGAATCGTCGAAGAGATCGGTGTTGTACTCGATCGTGCCGCGCACACCGTCGGTGGTCTCGCGCAGGTCCAGCGTCAGATCGAACTTGGCCGTGTCGCTGGGAGCGGCCTCTGGCTCAAAGGTGATCTCGGACAGCGGGATCGGCAGCAGATCGGCGCTCTGGAGCACGAACATGACCTGGAACAGCGGCGCGTGGCTCTGGTTGCGCTCCGGCTGCAGCACCTCGACCAGCTTTTCGAAGGGCACTTCCTGATGTCGATACGCGCCCAGCGCCGCCGTTCGCACGCGCTGAAGCGTCTCGCGGAAGGTCGGGTTATTGGACAGGCTTGTCCGCAGCACCAGCGTGTTGACGAACATTCCGATCAGGCCCTCGGTCTCGGCGCGCGTGCGTCCTGCGATCGGCGAGCCGACCAGAATATCGTCCTGGCCGCTGTAGCGATGGAGCAAGATCTGAAAGGCCGCCAGCAGCGTCATGAAGAGCGTCGCGCCTTCGCGCTGGCTGAGCGTCGTGAGCGCTGCCGTCAACGACTGCGGCAGTGCCACCGGATAGCGCGTGCCGTTGAAGGTCTGCACGGCCGGCCGTGGCCGATCGGTGGGCAGCTCCAGGATGGGCAGCGGAGCCTGTAATTTTTGCCGCCAGTAGTCGAGCTGCTGCTCCAGCACAGGGCCTTGCAAGCGATCCCGCTGCCAGCGCGCGTAATCGACGTACTGGATCGGCAATGCGGGCAGTGGCTGCGAGCCGTTGCCGTGCTCGGCCGTATGTGCTGCCGACTCGTAGAGTGCCGCCAGCTCGCGCACAACAATCGCCAGCGACCAGCCATCCGCGATCGCGTGATGCAGCGTGACCAGCAGCGCATGATGATCCTGTGCCAGACGCGCCAGCACAACACGAATCAGCGGGCCGCGCTCAAGATCGAAGGGCTGCCGCGTCTGCTCGACGCTCAGCCGCCGCAGCTCAGCCGCGCGCTCCGTCTCAGACAGCGATTGCAGATCGACGATTGGCAGCTCAAGGCGCAGATCCGACTGGATCAGCTGGATCGGCTGCCCGTCGACGTTCAAAAAAGTTGTGCGGAGAACTTCGTGGCGCTGAATCAGCGCGTGCAAGCTTTGATCGAGGGCGTCTTGCCGCAGCTTGCCGCGTAGATGCAAGATACCCGGTATGGTGTAGAGCGCGGAGTCCGGCTCTAGCTGCTGAAGAAACCACAAGCGTTGCTGGGCAAACGACAACGGAAACGAGTTAAACTGCTCCCCTTTGCGTTTCAAAGCCTGTGCGAGCAGTTTCCGCTTCTCGGGCGGTAGTTCCGCTAACCGCTTCGCCAGATCGTTCATGACCTATCTATGACTCCATATTTTCGGGCTGGTCTGCTGCTTCGAGCATTGCCAGAATGTCTTCGTCGGACATGCGCTCGAATTCAGCCAGGAGATGCTCTAAGCTATCATCGCCACGCGGAATTGATTCTATTTTACCACCGGCTGGTTCGTACATAGGACTTTCGTCGTGTCCTGCCAGCTGCGCCAAGCGTGCCACAGTCGGCTCTTCGAACAGGGTGTGCAGCGGCAGCTCCACGCCGAACAGTGCCTGGACGCGGGCCATCACCTGAGTAGCTTTCAGCGAGTGCCCGCCCAGCTCGAAGAAGTTGTCGTAGACGCCGACGCGCTCCACGCCCAGGACTTCGCGCCAGATTCCGGCGATCGCTTCTTCTTGCGGTGTGCGCGGCGCGATGAACGACTCTTCCAGATCCGGCCGCGACAGATCCGGCGCGGGCAGCGCCTTGCGGTCGATCTTGCCGTTGGGCGTCTTGGGCAATGTCGCCAGCGTCACAAACACGCTCGGCACCATGTAATCGGGCAGCTGCTCGGCCAGGAAGTGACGCAGCTCGGAGGTGTGCAGGCCCTCACCCCTTGCCCCCTCTCCCGCTACGGCAGGCGAGGGGGAGTTACCGTTTCCGCTGGTTCTTGGTTCTTGGTTCTTCGCCGGTTCTACATACGCTACC
>DASWTQ010000383.1:0-1903 GCA_036402055.1 Herpetosiphonaceae bacterium | reverse complement strand
GTCTCGGCCCACGTGAAGCCGCTCGCTCGACGGAGGCCGCGCGCGGAAAGATCTTCTCGCAGCGCCGGATCGTCTACCAGCCGTTGCAGCGCCTCGGCCAGCGGCGCGACCTCGGGTGCGACCAGCAGCCCGGCATCACCTACTACCTCGGGCAGCGACGACGAATCGCTGGCGATCACGGGCGTGCCGCTGGCCATCGCCTCAAGCGGCGGCAGGCCAAAGCCCTCGTAGCGCGACGGAAACACAAACACCAGCGCTCCTGAGAGCAGCGCCGGAACGTCGGCGGCCGGCATGTCGTGGATGAAGCGCACACGATCGCTCAGGCCAAGCTGCTCGGCAATCCGCTTCGGCTCCGCGAATCGTTGATCCCATGCTCCGGCGATCACCAGCGGCACATCGGTTTGCACCGTGGCGAAGGCGCGTACCAGCGTCGCCTGGTTTTTGTGAGGCTTGTTGCTGCCGAAATAAAGCAGATAGCGCGGCGGCAGCGCGTAGCGCTCACGAAGTGCTCGGATCGCGGCGGCGGGCTGCGGCTCAAACGATCGATCGACGGCCAGCGGGATCACGCTGATGCGCTCGGCCTCAACACGATACTCCACGATCAGATCGCGCCTGGTGGCCGCAGAGCTGGTAATCACCTGCGCCGCGCCGCGCAGCGACAGCCGGATCGCCAGCTCAAAGAACAATCGCGATCGCGGCGAGGGCAGCGCGTCCGGCACGACCCGCCCGATCACATCGTAGATCGTGACGATTGGCCGGGGAATTCCCGCAAATGGACGGATATAGAACGGCGCATGCCACAGATCCGGCCGCAAGCTGCGACTCAGCAGCGGCAGCGTCAACTGCTGGGCCAGACCCAGCGGCGCGGCGGAGACCGCCACGCGGGTAAAGCGCGGATCGCGAAATGCGGCATGATCGGGCGATGGATGCTCGTTCCAGCTCAGCACGGCCACATGGTGCTCATGCTCGATCTCAGCCAGCCCGGCCAGCAGGCCCAGCGTTGCCCGCGAGACGCCGGGAAAGTGCGGCGTGGTCGCTCGCGCATCCAGCACAACGCGCAGATGCTCGCTCATCGTCTACCCTCACACGTCACGGATTGCAGCCGGCGGTAGAGCCGCAGCGCCAACCAGACGCCAAACCCCGCGAGCGAGCCGTAATATTTGGCGTAGAGTCGCACCAGCGATCGATCGTAGTGGCGCCGAGCGTGCGGCCCGATGCTGCCGCCACCAATATGTGTGATCGTGACGCCGGGGACAAACACCACCGGCCAGCCGGCACGTCGCAGCCGCCAGCCCCAATCGACATCTTCGAAGTACAAAAAGAATCGCTCATCCAGGCCGCCCACCGCCTCGAACGCGCTGCGCCGCACGATCATACAGGTACCTGCCACCCAGTCGGCAGGCTTCGGCTGTGATCCGGCCCAATCGTGCAGATAGCCGCCGCACAGATGCGACAAGATCCGGCGGATCAGGTAGCCGGGCGTCGGGGCGCTGCCGTGGCTGTAGGGCTGCGGCAGTCCATCGCTCTGAAGCAGCTGCGGGCCGACCGCGCCGACATCTGGATGCGCATCCAGCCAGCGTACCAGCGCGCTCAGCGCGTCGTCGTGCAGCAGCGTGTCAGGGTTGAGCAGCGCGATATAGCGGCCCTGGCTGAGGCGCAGGCCAAGGTTATTCGCGGCGGCAAATCCGGCGTTCTGCGGATTGCGGATCAGTTGCAGCTGAGCAGCCAAATGATCCGGCAGCGCAATGCCCGGCGCCGGCGAGTTATCCACGACGATCAGCTCGTAGCTGATGCCGAGCGTGTGCCGCGCCAGGGACTCAAGCGTAGCCTGGAGCAGATCCGGGCTGTTGTAGGCGACGATAATAATCGAAAGATCAAGCATGGAAAAGAACCAAGAACCAAG
>DASWTQ010000382.1:0-1742 GCA_036402055.1 Herpetosiphonaceae bacterium | reverse complement strand
ACCACGCCATGCGACCAATACTACCTCTATGCTTTCGTAGGATTCGTCGAAGGGTAAGGCCGGGCACCGGAGAGCCGCCGATGTTGGTAAATTCTTCAACGTCTGCTGCACGAGGATCTTGTTCCCAATCAAATTCTAGGAGCGAAGGTATGTGTCCTGGCTGTGGTTGCGACTTTCCTGCGCGCCGTTTTCGTGAAGGCTTAAACCCACCCATAGCTCAATCCCCGCTCTCTTAGGACTCTTTGGTTTCGTGTTCGCACGCTTGTAATATTTAGATATGATTGTAGACCAGGCAACTCTAGCCTGTAAAGCACGATGTTCAGCGCTGGAAGAAGCACACCCTCACATATGCCGCCCGCCGGTCACCTCCAGCACAGTGCCGGTCATGTAGCTGGATAGATCGCTGGCGAGGAAGAGCACGACGCTGGCAACCTCCTCGGGCTCACCCGCACGGCCCAGCGGAATCTCGGCCTCTTTCTGCTGGTAGATCTCGGGCCGCAACGCCGCCGTCATCGCCGTGCGGATCAAACCCGGCTGCACCGCGTTGACACGCACGCCATGATGCGCCAGCTCTTTCGCCGCCGCCTTGGTCAACCCCACAATCCCAGCCTTGGCCGCGCTGTAGTTGGTCTGGCCGATCAGCCCGACTTTGCCCGAGATCGACGAGATGTTGACGATCGCGCCGCGCTTCTGCTCGCGCATGACCCGCGCCGCCGCCTGCGTGCCCAGAAACGTGCCCTTGAGATGCACATCGAGCACCAGCTGCCAGTCGTCGAGCTGCATCGTGCGCAGCGTGGCGTCGCGCGTGATGCCGGCGTTGTTGACCAGCACATCCAGCCGGCCAAACTCCTCGACGGCTGCATCGATCATGCGCTGCGTATCTTCGGGGCTGCGCACGTCGGCGGTGACAGCCAGCGCTCTAACGCCCAGCGCCGCGACCTCAGCCCGCGCCGCTTCGATCGCCTCGCCGTTGATGTCGGCCAGCATCACGTTGGCGCCCTGCGCGGCAAACGTTTTAGCGATCGCCAGCCCGATGCCCTGCGCCGCTCCCGTCACAATCGCGGCTCGCCCTTCGAGTAACAGCATTGATCACCTCACTTACAGCGCGGCGCCTGACCCCAGAATCGCCGTGACCTGGCCGGAAAGCACGCCGCCGTTGCCGTGCGCCAGCGCAATATCCACCTTCGGCTGCTGTCGATCGCCGCACTCGCCGCGAATCTGGCGCACCGCCTCGATCAGCGCGAAGATTCCATACATCCCTGGATGACAGTATGACAGCCCGCCGCCGTTAGTGTTGACCGGCAGGCTGCCGCCGGGCGCGATGTTGCCGCCCGAGACGAACGCGCCGCCCTCGCCCTTGGCGCAAAAGCCGAGATCTTCCAGAAACAGGATCGTGTTGATCGTGAACGCATCGTACAGCTCGACCACGTCCACATCGGCCGGCGTGACGCCCGCCATCGCAAACGCCCGCGCGCCGGAATCGACCGCCGCCGTGACGGTCAGATCCGGCATCTGCGAGATATGCCGGTGCCAGTGCGCCTCGCCCGCGCCGAGCAAGAAGGCCGGCGGCTGACGCAGATCTCGCGCCCGATCCGCGCTGGTGACGATCACCGCGCCCGCGCCGTCAGTCACCAGGCAGCAATCGCGGATCGTCAGCGGATCGGAGAGCATACGCGAGCTGAGCACATCCTCGATCGTCAGCGGGCCGCGCGCGAACGCCTGGGGATTGAGATTCGCCCATT
>DASWTQ010000381.1:0-2010 GCA_036402055.1 Herpetosiphonaceae bacterium | reverse complement strand
GATCAGTGGGGATCGCTGCGCTACGCCGCCAATACCGCGTTTATCGCCTTCAACTACAGCGACTCGCTGACGGACGCGACCAAAAAGGCGCGCTATCACGACTTCGCGGTCAACCAGGTCAACTACATGCTGGGCTCGAATCCGCGCAACAGCAGCTATGTCGTCGGCTTTGGCACGAACGCGCCGCGCAACCCGCACCACCGTACATCGCACGGCTCCTGGACCGACAACATCGGCGAGCCGGCCAATCAGCGCCACATTCTCTACGGCGCGCTCGTCGGCGGCCCCAATACCTCGGACGGCTACACCGACAGCCGCAGCGACTACGTGATGAACGAGGTCGCGACCGACTACAACGCAGGCTTTACCGGCGCGCTGGCTCGCATGTACAAAGAGTACGGCGGCACACCGCTGGCCTCGTTCCCGGCGCGCGAAACCCGCGACGACGACGAGATGTATGTGCAGGCGGGAGTCAATGCCTCCGGGACGAACTTCACCGAGATCAAAGCGATCATCGTGAACAAGTCGGGCTGGCCCGCGCGAATGCTCGACAAAGGCTCGTTCCGCTACTTCTTCACGCTGGAGTCGGGCGTAACGCCGAGCCAGATCACGATCAGCTCGGCCTACAACCAGTGCTCGGCGCCGACCGGCCCGACGCTCTACTCGGGCAGCACCTACTACGTGACGATCAACTGCACGGGAACCAAGATCTACCCCGGCGGCCAGTCGGCCTTCAAGAAAGAGGTCCAGTTCCGCATCGCCAGCTCGGGCGCGTGGAATCCGGCCAACGACTGGTCGTATCAGGGCGTAGCGACAACGCCGGGCGCGCCGCCGGTCAAAGTCACCAACATTCCGCTCTACAACAATGGCGTGCGCGTTTTCGGTCTGGAGCCGGACGGCACACAGCCGAGCCCCAGCCCGTCGCCATCGCCGAGTCCATCGCCCAGCCCGTCGCCATCGCCGAATCCCTCACCGTCGCCGAGTCCGAGTCCGTCGCCATCGCCGAGTCCATCGCCCAGCCCGAGCCCATCGCCACAGCCGGGCGGGTTGAAGGTGCAGTATCGTGCGGCCGACACCAGCGCGGGCGATAACCAGATCAAGCCGCATCTGAACGTCGTCAACACCGGCAGCACGAGCGTGCCCTTGAGCGAGCTGAAGATCCGCTACTGGTACACCGTCGACGGCGACAAGCCGCAAAACTACTGGTGCGACTACGCCACGATCGGCTGCGGCAACATCACCGCGCGCTTCGTCAAGCTCGCCACGCCCAAGGCCAGCGCCGATTATTACCTGGAAGTCGGCTTTGCGGGCGGCACGCTGGCGCCAGGAGCCAGCACCGGCGAGATCCAGAATCGCTTCGCCAAGAACGACTGGACCAACTATAGCGAGACCGGCGACTACTCCTTCGATCCCACGAAAACGGCTTTTGCCGACTGGTCGCGCGTCACCCTCTATCGCAATGGCGCGCTTGTCTGGGGTACGGAGCCCTAAGCACACGCTCACCGGGCGGATGCGGAGTCTTCCGCGTCCGCTCGCACTGTCGTGCTGCCCCCCACATTTTCCAGCTCGTCAAAACCGAATACACATGCCCTGCTCCTTGTAGGGCAGCCTGGAGGTTTCGATGAAACGGCTCCCGATCCTGATGATTCTCGCGATCTTCGTCTTCTCCGTCCTGCCGCTCTCGGCGACACGCACGATGGGCGTTACCACGCTCAAGGTGCAGTATCGTGCGGCCGACACCAGCACGGGCGATAACCAGATCAAGCCACATCTCAACGTGGTCAATACCACGACCAGCAGTGTGCCCTTGAGCGAGCTGAAGATCCGTTACTGGTACACCGTCGACGGCGACAAGCCCCAGAATTACTGGTGCGACTACGCCACCATCGGCTGTGGCAACATTACGGCGCGCTTCGTCAAAATGACGACGCCGGTTGCGGGCGTGGCCGATTATTACCTGGAAGTCGGCTTTGCGGGCGGCACGCTGGCGCCAGGAGCCAGCACTGGCGA
>DASWTQ010000380.1:0-2115 GCA_036402055.1 Herpetosiphonaceae bacterium | reverse complement strand
GAATCCGGCCATTTTTCACGATCCGCGTGCCGTTGCATCGTGGACACTGCATACATTCAACCTCCCGCTCATCCGCTGCACCAGGAGCCGGAAGGATACCATCACTACTCCTTCATGACCACCCGGACCTTCATGCCGCGTGCTGCTCCTGCTGGGCCCGGAGCGCTCGGAGCCGCTGCGTCAGGGGGGAAGCCGGCTGGGCGTCATACGCCTGCATCCGTTCCCGGTAGGCCGCGCTGACCCGCTCGATATATGTATCAACGACTGCTCGGTTGTGAAGGTAGTAAGCGATCGTCGCGTACAGCTGTTCCAGCGGGACGCCGGGAAACTCCAAGGCCATCTGTTCGATGCTTTCCCCGCGATGATAGCGCGCCACCACGTCCTCGATGCCGATCCGATGCCCCTTCAGGCGGATCACGTCGGGGCTCACCAGATCTAGATAGTCTTCCAACTGCATCATGCTCCTCCTGACTGCTCCATCCTCAACCACAGCGCTCCCGAGTTGGTGAGGTGCATTATGCCTGAGGACGCCGCACTAACGCAAGCGCTGGAGACTCGTTCAGTCGTTGCAGCCAGGGGTACGCGCGAGCGTGTGGCTGCACAGGGAGCTATGTGACGAACTCGTGATCCAGGTGATGTGGGGTTGAAGGACGTTGCGAGGACTAGTGGGGGAACGTCCAGCCTGTACCGACTAGCTCCGCACTGCCAACATCGGTGACAGTTCGCTAGAGCCGCGATCGGGAACGTCGCACTGCGTCCAGACTGCTTCCTCGACAGCCAGCACGGGCGAAGCTCCTGCTTCCGTGCCAAGGGCAATCCAGAGCAACGCCGCCAATGCGCGTGGGCGGTACCGTGTCAGCCCTGTCGCGGGAATGCCGAGCGCCACCCGTAGCGTCGTGAGTTTCCGCTTGAGCGTCCGCTCGGACATCATACACGCCGCTGCCGCGTGCTGGATCGTGGACGCGTGTGGGAGTTCGGCCAGGATGCGCAGCAGGTCGCCGTCACGAACCGGCAGCGGGACCGGCATCACCCCCAGACACGTGGGTTGCACCGAGGTGAGGCGCTGCGGCCCCACCACCCCCACCTAGCGAAACCACAGCCGGAGATCGGCGAGCGGCACCGTCTCGGCAGCCACCGCATACACCGCCGAGCAGAGCAGACTCAGGCGCTGGGCAGCCAGGTCATCCGGTGCGACGAGTACCAGCGTCGGAACTGGCCATCGGCGATCATGCAGTTCGGCCAGCAGCGCGGCCAGCACCGCACGCTCGAAGCCGGGGGTATCCAGGAGAAGCGGACCAGCAAACGGCGGCAACATCCGTCCGCGCTGCGTGTCTTGCAGCAGCACCATCCAGTGGGCGATCCCGGCAGCATCGAACGCCTGCCGCAACCAGCGCTGGCGCGCCACGGTCGCGGCCAGCACCGCTACTCCCGTGGCCTTGGTCCCATCCCAGCGCATCATGCACCACCTCCGCTCAGCAGCGGCACATACTGCGCGTGCGCCGGCACAAACGGCAGCGTGACCAGCGGATCGCCGAGGATGCCGAAGCTGTAGGCGAGATCCAGATGCTCCACGCTTGCGACGACCGTCCGCAACCCGGCGAGATGCGCGGCACCGAGCGTCCGATCTCCGTCCACCGCGAAGAGCTGCGGCAGCAGGCCGTCGAGCAGCTGCGCGTGGCCAGTATTCACGCCCTGCCCGGTCGACGAGAGGCTGGCCACAATTCCACCACCCGGATGGAGCACCAACCGCTCATCCGTGGTCATCAGGACGGGATTGGCCCAGTCGCCGCTTAGACAGGTCATCGAGAGCAGGATCGGCAGATGATCCCCATTCGTTCTAGCGTCGGCGTCATACAGATACCAGAGATAGGGCATAGCCGCGCTCGGGGTGGTCTCAGCCCACTGCCAGGGCGAGCCGTGCCCGGCATAGATCCACAGCGCTGCCCCTGGCTCGGTTCCAGCAGGCAGCGTTGCGGGAGTGGCGAACTATCTGGTGATCAGATATACTACGCCAATGACTGTTTGTCCGAAATGTGCGCAAACGCGCTATCAAGTTAAAGATGGGTTTACCAGTGCCGGGAGCCAACGCCTGCGCTGCCAAGCCTGTGGGTATCG
>DASWTQ010000379.1:0-20658 GCA_036402055.1 Herpetosiphonaceae bacterium | reverse complement strand
CGAAGCGCAGATCGAGCCGTCGCAGCTCATCAAGGCGCGTAGAAACTCCGCCAGGTAGCGTTTGCTCCAGGTCCAGACGCAGGCCGGGAACGACTTAGCCGTCGATTTCTTGCCCCACAGGTTAAGCTCAGTCAGCCATTGCGCAACCGGATTCGGCGTCGGCACTCCGCCACGACCGGGACGTGCAACCACGTAGGTAATGCCGTGCTGTCGGACCGCACAGGTTCGGAAGTGCTGGGCGATGATCTGCTTGAAATCCTCGACGATCACCGGATCAGCGTTCGTGAAATGCGGTGACGTGCCGGTCAGGCCACCTTCGGCAATAAAATAGGCTACCAGCCGAACCAGCTCGATCGGCCACTCTTCGTTTTTTCCAAAGGCGGGAACAGCTTTTGGAACTGCGATGGTCTGACCGGGAGCTAGCTCACGGAGCGGCGTCCAGCCGTTCACCGTCAAGAAAGGATGGTTATCTGTCGCATCCAAGACGCGACCGCTGCGGGTTTGAAGACGATAGCAGGGCTTGACGCCGTTATCGATCCAGGCGGAGACCCCAGCTTCGCGTACTGCTCCTGCCTCCGAAATGCCGTAGATCCGCTGCTGCTGCCGCTCGACGCACTCGGCGATCGTTCGGCGCGCGCCGGTCTCGGGATCGTCGATCAAGGTCCAGGAAGGCAGGCACTTGCCCACGCCAGGCCTAGCTGCCAGGATCAGCAGATCCGACTTGTGCAGGCCGCCGGTCATGCGATCGAAGTCGATGAAGCCCGTGGACAGGCCGACCATCTCCGGCCCGCGCTCCTGCACCTCGGTCAGGTACTCGTAGTACTGATCGACAACCTGGGAGAGCGAAACAAAGCCCTGGAGTCCGCGTCGCTGCGAGACATTGAACAGCTCCTGCTCGGCGGCATCCAGCGTCTGCTCGACATCATCGCTTTCGTCGTAGCCCAGCGCGGCGATCTTGCCGCCGGCACGGATCAAGCGCCGCAGTACGGCCGTGCGCTCGACAATCCGGGCATAGTACTCGACGTGAAAAGCTGTCGGCACCGAGTTGGAAAGATCGATCAGGAAGGGAACGCCGCCGATCTGCTCAAGGCGCTCGCTGCGCCGCAGCTCGTCGGCGACCGTGGTGAGATCGGGCGGAGTGCGCCGGTTGTAGCAGGTCAGTTGGGCTTCATAAATCCAGGCGTGCTTTTCGATATAAAAGTGTTCGGGTTGTAACCAGGCCGCGATGGGAACCACAGCCTCACGATCGAGTAGGATCGCGCCGAGCGTCGCACGCTCAGCCGCTTCGTTATGGGGTAAGGTTTTTTCCACAGCTTATACTCCGGCACGCGCACAGACTATCCACAGCTCATCCACAAGCGGCTATAAACGCACAATGTGCCGCGCTTAATCAAAGCACGACACATTGCTGATCTGCAAGTCGGCGGTCTTACACCGCGATGACAAGTTACTCGGCGCTGTCCTCGTCGGTAGCAGCTTCCACAGGTGCAGCAGCGGGCTGCGCGCCCTCGCCGCCTTCGCCCTCGACGACCACGTTCAGCCGTGCTTCCACGCCGCTCGACAAGCGAACCGGCACCGAGTAGACGCCCGCACGCTTGATCGGATCGCCAAGCTCGATGCGGCGGCGATCGATGTCGAGGCCGAACTGCTGCTTGATCTTCTCGGCGACATCGCCGTTGGTGATCGAGCCGTAGAGTCGATCCAGCTCGCCGACGCGAACCGTGAAGCGGATCGTCTGGCCGTTGAGGCGTTGCGCCAGCTGCTCAGCCTCGGAGCGAGCCTTGGCATCGCGCTTCTTCTGTGCCTCGTTGCGCTCCTGGGCCTGCTTGATCAGGCCCTTCGTGGCCAGCGCGGCATAGCCTTTGGGAAGCAAATAATTGCGACCATAGCCATCAGCAACTTCTTTGATGTCACCAGCTTTGCCGAGGTTCGGCACATCCTTCGTCAAAACAACTTTCATGAAATCCCCACATCGGCGCTGCGGCCGGTACGTTTTTTTTGCTATGTTTTAGATCAAAGTGCGGCGATGGAAGCCAGCAAACAAACAGCTTCCCCGCCGGAAGCCGGACCGTATAATAGCATATTCGGCAACTGATCGTCAACGACACGCGGCGTGTTGGATCGAGATCGGCGCATGATGTGACGTGCAAGCAATGCATTGGAGAGCAACTGTATGAGCGACGAATCACGAAAGATTGGATTGGCGCTGGGCGGCGGTGGTGGGAAAGGCTCGGCGCATATCGGTGTGCTGACGGCGCTCGAAGCGCTGCACGTGCCGATCGATGTGATCACAGGAACCAGCATCGGCGGGCTGGTTGGGGCGCTGTACGCGGTTGGCTATCGTCCGTATCAGATCGAGCAGTGGTTTCAGCGCGCCACGATGCGCCGCATTCTGGATCGCGACCCGACCAACGGGGGCTTTATCGGCACGCGCAAGATCGAGCAGCTGCTGCGCGAAGCTTTTGGCGCGCGGACCTTTGAAGATACATCGCTGCCGCTGGCGCTGGTGGCGGTAGATATTGTGCGCGGCTCTGAGGTGATCATCCGCGAAGGTCCGCTGGTCGAGGCGGTGCTGGCTTCGACGGCGATTCCCGGCCTGTTTCCGCCGGTTACACTCAATGAGCAGCTGCTGGTCGACGGCGGCGTGCTCAACAACGTGCCGGTCGATGTCGCGCAGATGCTGGGCGCCGGGCGCGTGATCGGCGTGGACCTGGGGCTGGTCTCGGGAGAGTTCGAGGTTGAGCCGGCGCTCGAATCCACGATCGCGATGTGGTCGCCGCGCCGCTGGATGCCCCGCAGTCAGCTGGCACTGGCCGAGCGCGCGCTGGCGCTGATGATGGCGGAGATCACCGAGCATCGCCTGGCGCAGATGCCGCCCGCCGTGCTGCTGCGACCGGTGGTATCGCGGCTGTTTCCGCTAGACTTTACGCGCACGCTGGAAGGCCGCATGTCCGGCGAGCGCGCCGCGTTCGAGCAGCGCCCCGTGCTGGAAGCGATCCGCGATTGGCGGCTGGCAAACGAGTCAGCTTAAGCGGATTAAAGGACTTGTTTATGCAGGACGCGACTCGATTCATGCACGAAGCAACCGAAATAACTTAACAATAACAACTAGACAGAATCGATACCGGGCTAGAGCAGGACAGGACGATCGGTTGATTGTCTGAAAAGTGACAGGCGCTTATAACACGAAACTGAGACGAATCTGACAGTTGCATTATTTTTGGGCATATGATAGACTTCGCCCCAACGTAGTTTCGGCCTTGCGCCCGATAGCCAATAACCCTGCCGTTGTAAGGCACAAGCGTTTCGTTTAGCCAAGCTTGCTGAACGAATAAGGAGAGAAGCAAATGTCGAGTCCTGCCGACTTGCCCGGTCGCACGTCGAAATCGCACGACTTAAACGATCTGCAGCAGCGTGTTCAGCAAGAATCCTCAAATTGCGGAACCTCCTCACTTTTCAAGCAATTTCTAAATTCCGGTAGCTCAAAACTGCGCGCGATTCCACATCGCTATCTGCGCCACGGTTTTATTGCGCTTTCGATTCCGGCTGCCCTCCTCGCCGGCACGATCATTCCCGCCGCTCAGCAATCCACGCTCAAGATTACACCGGTCGCCGCTGCCTACGCGGTGCAGAGCGGCCTGGGCGCGTTCCAGGGCGATGGAGCCGTTGCGGAAGAAGCGATCGTCGATGATTTCGTCTTTACCGAGACGCAGTCAGCGCTGGGCGCACCGGTCAACACGCGCTACGCGCCGGTCGCAGTCGAAGTGGCGAACCTGCGCAGCGGTCCCGCCATCAGCTCCCAGCGTATCGGTAAGCTGGTCCAGGGCCAGACCGTGCGCCTGCTGGGCCGCAGCGGCGAGTGGTATCAGGTCGAGACCAAGAATGGCACGACCGGCTGGATTCACGGCGAGCTGGTGACTGTCAACGAGGCAGCGAGCAAGTCGTTGGCGGTTGTTAACCCGGCGGTTGCGCTGGCCAAGGTCGGCACGACGACCGACGCGAACGTGAATCTGCGCACCGGCCCGAGCACCGATTACAAAGTGATTACGAAGCTGCCCACCGGTATTTCGCTGGAAGTGCTGGGCGCGCAGGGCGGCTGGGTCCGCGTCGCGACGCCTAAGGGCACGGTTGGCTGGATCACCGACGACTTCTTCAAGGCTGGCCAGGCTGCGGCAGCGCCCGCGAAGGCCACCTCCAACGGCGCAATTCTGGCGCGCGTGGGCGAAAGCCGCGTGAACCTGCGCAAAGGCCCCAACACCGCGTTCGGCAGCTTCGGCAAGATGGCTGAGGGCACGCAGATCACGGTGCTGGCGCGTAACGGCAGCTGGCTGAAGGTTCGCTCGCCGCGCGGCACGATCGGCTGGATCGCCAAGGATCTCGTCGCGCTCACCAACGGCAGCCTTGAGAACGTGCCGGTCACCAATGACGTGCCCGCGCTGCCCAAGGTTGAGGTCAAGCCTGCCGCGCCTGCTGCTCCCGCAGCTCCGGCCGCGCCAAGTGTTGCCGCCTCCGGCGATGCTGCCAGCATTGCGCTGCGCTACGTCGGCGCGCGTTACGTCTACGGCGGCGCGAGCCCGGGCGGCTTCGACTGCTCCGGCCTGACCAGCTTTGTGTATCGCCAGCTGGGTATCAACCTGCCGCACAAGGCCAGCGCGCAGTTCAGCACGCGCTACGGCCAGAAAGTCGGCTTCGGCGACCTGGCAGCGGGCGATCTGGTCTTCTTCGCCAACACGGCCGGCCGTGGTATCACCCACGTCGCGCTGTATGTCGGCGGCGGCATGATGGTCTCGGCCAACACGCCACGCACGGGCGTGCAGTACGTGAGCATCAACAGCAGCTACTGGCGCAGCCACTACGCTGGCGCGATTCGTCCGTTCCGCTAAACACTAGCAGCTCAGCTACAAGATCCGGCGCCGAAGGGTTTGATCGCCCTTCGGCGTTTTGCTGCGCGGCATTTCAGTCGCTATACTGCGCATGGTTTGTTGTTTCGGCGGCGCGGTTGTACAATTGCCGCGCATTACATGCCTGAGGAGGCTTCATGAAAGGGTTGGTCCTGAGCGGTGGTAAAGGCACACGGCTGTATCCGCTCACCTATACAAAAGCTAAACAGCTGATTCCTGTTGCGAATAAACCCGTGCTGTTCCGCGTGATCGAGGCGATCCGTGACGCAGGTATTACCGAGATCGGCATCGTCGTCGGCGATACGGCGGCCGAGGTCCAAGAGGCGGTTGGTCGCGGCGGGCGCTGGGGCGTGAATATTACCTACATTCACCAGAGCGCGCCGTCCGGCCTGGCGCACGCCGTCAAAGAAAGCCGCGAGTTTCTGGGCGACGATCGCTTTGTGATGTTTCTGGGCGACAACTGTATCGAGGGCGGGATCTCGCCGCTGATCGAGCAGTTTGGCCGCAGCGACTGGAACTGCCAGATCGTGCTGACGCGCGTCAACGATGCGTCGCAGTTCGGCGTGGCCGAGCTTGACGCGGACGGCAAGATCCTGCGGCTGGTAGAAAAGCCCAAGGAGCCGAAGTCGGACCTGGCGCTGGTCGGCATCTACATGTTCGACAACAACATCTGGGAGGCGATCGAGCATATCAAGCCTTCCTGGCGCGGCGAGCTGGAGATCACCGACGCGATCCAGTATCTAGTCGACCATAACTACCGCGTGTTTCCTTACATTCATCGCGGCTGGTGGATCGATACCGGCAAGAAGATGGACATGCTTGACGCTAACCGGCTGGTGCTGGAAGAGATCGAGCACAAGATCGAAGGTTTTGTCGACAAAGATTCACAGATCACCGGCAAAGTGACAGTTGAAAAAGGCGCTGAGGTGATCAATAGCGTGATCCGTGGTCCGGCGATCGTCGGCGAGCACGCGCGCATTGTCAACACCTATATCGGCCCGTTTACCGCGATCTACCATCACTCCGAGATCGAGGACAGCGAGATCGAGCACTCGATTGTGCTGGAAAACTCCTCGATCAAGAGCATTCCCTTCCGCATCGAGGACAGCCTGATCGGCCGCAATGTGAAGATTCACCGTTCGCCGATCAAGCCCAAAGCCTACAAGCTGATGCTGGGCGATAACTCCGACGTCGGGATTTTGTAGCGCGCTGAGGTTGTATGCCTGATCTCCTACAGCCCGGCCCGATCCTGGTGCAGCGCCAGCCGATCAGCGGCGGCGAGATTTATAGCTTCACATACGCGGATCAGCCGCTGTGTGAGGTGCGTCGCGCCGGCGATGGCTGGAAATTCTGGGTGACGGCCTGCCAGATCACCTACGGCGATCGCAGGTGGCGCACACAGGCGGCGATGAGCGCCTCCGAGGCCAGATTGCTCGACGAGCAGCAGCAGCCCTTGGCGGTCGATCGCTACTCGGGAGCCGAGCACCGTATCCAGATCGGAGATCGCGCCTTTACCACAGCCGGCACCCACGACATCGAGACGATCCACGACGAGCAGGGCGCGGTGGTGCTCGAAAACACGTGGGCGTTCGGCCGGCCGATGCTCAAGCAATCACAGCTTGTCGCGCCGTTGCCGCCGGATCTCGTGGTGATGCTGCTGGCGCTGACGGTGCAGTACGGCAGCCAGCGCGGCGGCGATCAGATCGCGAACTAACCAATCACAGCATCCGCTTAAATTTCCACAGCGCGTACACGGCACTCAAACCGGTGTACGCGCTGTGCTATTGGCTGCTTCCTTACGAGAAGGGCCAGGGCCACTTGGGCTTGCGCAGCCAGTCAAAGAGATCGAACCATTCACGCATTGGGCCGAGCCGTTCGAGCGCTTCTTTGATCGCGGACGGCGCGAAGCGTTTGATGAGCTTCCCGGCGATGTCTTTGGCCAGGCCAAACGGGCCGTCTTTCAGCAGCGTGTAGAGGTAGTTGCCGGCCGGCTCCAGGATTTTGCGCAGCGACACGCCCATGAAGGTTGCATCCAGCATGCGTTTGATCCACGGGAAGCGACCTTCGAGACGCGGCAGCAACTCTTTGAGCACTGTGCCAAATTTGCCGTCGAGCAGATCTTTCAGGCCGCCGGGGCCGACTTTGGTCAGCCACTTGCCGAGGCCGGTTCCGGCCAGCCATTTGAAGATCCGCGTGCCCTGAAGCCACTTGAGCAGCTGACTGCCCTTGCCCAGCATGCGCGCGATGGCTGGAATTTTGGTCAGGCCGCCGCTGAAGAACGCCGCGACCGTCAAGAGCGTGCTGACGATCACGCCGCCCCAGGTGAACTTGCCGTCGGTGCCGACGCCGAACAAGAAGTCCATCACAAAGCCGAGCACCGCCGCCGCGCCGTAGCCGAGCGGGCCTTTATCGCGCAGCCAGCCGAGGAAATCTTTCCACCAGGTTGCCTCGTGCTCGCTCCACAGCCAGTCCCAGGCATCGCCCAGGAAATTGCCGATCGGCGAGAACACGTTGTCGCTCAGCCAGTCCCAGGCATCGCCCAGAAGATCGCCCAGATCTTGCCACCAGGGCTTGTCTTCTTCGCCGCTGCCGGGCGCCGTGCCCGCGCCGAGACCGCACGCGCCGCCGCCGCTGATCGCCGCCGCGAGACAGTCGAACGATTTTTGCGCGGCGGGACCGAGCGCTGAGAAGCCGTTGAAGAGCGCCGTGATCAGCAGCATCGCGGCAATCGCGACCGCCGCCGCCTGAGCTGTGTTGCTGCCGCGCTCATCACGCCAGATCGGCTGTAAAACTCGGATCATAGCTGCCTCTCTTGTTTAGCGTGATGGTTCTTCGTCGCGACCAAAGCCCAGCGCTACCGCTATCGACGGCGCGCTCAGCGCAAACAGGAGCAGTCCCAGGCTGAGCCACAAAAACATGATCTCGCGATCGATCGCCAGCCGCGCCAGGGCCAGCAGGCCAAAGATGAAGCAGACGCGGGCCGCTGTTCGCAGCCACCGCGGCGCGACCTGCGAAGGCTCAAGCTTGGGCGCACGGGGCGCTGTGCGGTGCAGGGCAATGCCCGAGGTTGTGCCGCTTGTATGATTGCGGCCCTGCGCGATCAGGCTGAAGATTGTGCGGCCCAGCGCGCCGACGAGGAGAAAGGCGATCAGGTAGACCCACAGGCTCTGGTGGATGTCGAGCGACGACAGGATCGGCCAGCTGAGCAGCAGCGCGAGCTGTGTTGAGCAGGTGCCCTGCCGGGCGGCGTCGACGCGCGGCTGCCCAAGCGCATCGGGAGCGTACAGCCCTGCCGCCCGTCCGCTCAGCCCCACGATCAGGCTGACGACAAGGCTAAGTACGCTCATGCTGAGCAGGAAACGCGGAGCCGTGCTGTACAGCGCCGGGGCGATCATGGCAGCACCCACGTACGCGGCGAGCATCGGTAGCGCGGTGAGAACGCCCGGACCCCAGCGACGGCTCAGAGTTTCTTCTTGTGGCGCTGATCGCATATTCCTTCTCCTTGGCTAGATATTTGTATCTGTAGATAACGTTTTTATTTATCTAAAGGTTCATCCTTCATTCTATGCTAATCGATATGGTCTTGATAAGGGGTTTTTATAACGAAAGTATCAACATTTTTGTAACGAAAGTGTTACATGTATGGATATATGTGAAAATATTTGGAAATAAAATAAATCCTCCTGTGATTACTCACAAGAGGATTGCACTTCACGATCTATAGGATCAGATTCGAGTTACTTTCTGCGCTCCAGCCACTCCGCGATCGTGGCCTGGACTGCGCGCTGCTCTACGTCGTTGGGCAGCAGATGGCCGCTCCGCTCGAACCAGGCGACCTGCTTATCGCTTGAGCCGAGGCCGGCCACGATTTGCTCAGCGCTGATCGGCAGCACGGTGTCGTCGCGGCGGCCTTGCAGCACCAGCGCCGGCGCGGTAATGCGCGGCAGCTCGCGCCGGACCAGCTGTGAGAGCCGCACCAGCTCATAGATCGCGCCGGTGGGAATGCGGATGCTGCCCCGCAGCTGTTTGATCACCGCCGGATCGTCGAAGTCGATCGCGCCGATCTTGCTGCTGAGGTCTTCGCGGAGTCGTGGATCGCGAAAGTCGGCGGCGCGCATCGGGTAGAACCAGGGCACGGCGTAGCGCGCAACCGGCAGCAGCCGCAGCGGCCAGCCGCCGTTGAGCTGAAGCGCGGCCGCCAGCGTGATCACGCCCGCCGTTTGATGATTGGACGCGAGATGCAGCGCCAGCAGGCCGCCCAGCGAGTAGCCGATCACAAAAACCCGCTCACAGCGCCGCTGTAGCTCCGCGAACGTTTCCTCAACCGAGGCGGTCCACTCGGACCAGCGCACGTTGTACATTTCGTCGGGATGGCGGCCATGACGCGCCAGCAGCGTGCCCGCGACGGTGTAGCTACGCGCAGCCAGAAACGCACCCAGCGGCCGCATCTCGCCGGGTAATCCGCCAAAGCCATGGATCAGCAGCAGCCCTGTGGTGCCGCCATCGATCCAGAACGGCTGCGCCGCCGCCTGCACGATCTCATTCTGCATAAACGCTCCTTCTATCCTGAAGTGTACGCAAATTTGGAATGCGGCATCGTTTTTGCTACATTTGCTACAATAGAAACATTCGCGAGAGGCCGGTCGCTGCGATCGGTCTCCTTTTGTGATTGCCTGGTGTTCTTGATGGACTTGATCGACATTCTTCAGCGACTGGATGCTCACGCGCCGCTGGCCGAGCTTGCCGCCACGATTCGCGATCGGCAGGTACAGGATCTGCGGGTCGCGCCGCTGATCGGTGCCGCACGACCGCCCGTGATCGCGATGCTGGCGCGACAGGTGCGGCTGCCGCTGCTGGTTGTGACCGCGCGTCTGGAGCAGGCCGCACGTCTGCGCGAAGATCTTTGCCAGTGGCTCGACGACGAGCAGGTGCTGCTCTTTCCCGCCGCCGACGCGCTGCCCTATGAGCATATGTCGGTCGGCGATGAGGTGATCGCCGAGCGGCTGCGGGTGCTGCAAACGCTGCGTGGCTGGCGCTCAGCTGAGGCCGACACGCCGGCGCCGGTGATCGTCGCGCCGATCAAAGCGTTGATGCAGCCGACGCTCACGCCCTCGGTGCTTGAGACGGCGATTCGCTCGCTCACAGTCGATCAGCAGGCAGAGCCGCGCGATCTGCTTGAGCACTGGACCAGCCTGGGCTACACCAATGTCGCGGCCGTCGAAGCGCCGGGCGAGGTCAGCAGCCGTGGCGGCATCCTCGACATCTACCCGCACACCGAGAGCACGCCGCTGCGGATCGAGTTTTTTGGCGACGAGATCAGCAGCATTCGGCGCTTCGATCCGCTGACGCAGCGCTCGGAGCGCGGCCGGGCACGCAGCGTAGATGTGCTGCCGCCGCATGAGGTCCCGTTCTGGCAGCATGAGCTTGCGCTCCAGCGCCTGCGCGATCTCAACACCGACGATCTGCGGCCCGAGGTGCGCAGCGAGTGGGAGCTGAATATCGAGCGCCTGAGCCGAGTGGAGCGCTTCGAGGGCCGGGCGTTCTACGCGCCGCTTTTCTTCGAGTCACCGCTGCCGTCGATGCTGCTGCATCTGCCGCAGGGCGCGCCGCTCCTTTTTTCGGAGCAGCGCGAGGTCGTGCAGGTCGCCGCCGAGCTACATCAGCAGGCCATGGAAACCTGCGCCGCGCTGGTACAGCAGCGCGAGATTCCGCCGGACTTTCCGCGTCCGTATCTGCTCTGGGACGAGCTGCGCGCCCAGGCCGGCGATCACGCGCTGGTCGATCTGACCAGCCAGCCAGCCGACGCGCCTGCCGGTCGCAACAACAGCGCAACCTTTGCGATCCCTGAAACGCTCTTCGCGACGGCCGAGCGCTTTGGCGGCCAGATCTCGCGCGCCTTTGACGATATTGCGCGGCGCATCGATGCGGGCGGGCGGGTAGTGATCCTTTCGCCGCAGTCGGGACGTATGCACGAGATTGGCGTGGAGCGTGGGCTGATCGCCGAGGATGACACGCACGGCGAGGCCGGTCTGTCGGTCGCGCACGGCACGCTGGGCGAGGGCTGGGAAAGCCGCGATCTGCGCCTGACGCTCTACACCGACAACGAGATCTTTGGCTTCCAGCCGCGTCGTCCGGTGGTAACGCGTCGCAAGCGCCAGCAGCGCGAGATCGATCGGCAGGCGTTCTTGCAAACGTTGAAGCCCAGCGATCACGTGGTGCATGTCGAGCACGGCATCGCGATCTACGAGGGCCTGCGACGGATCAACGTCGAGGGCATCGAGCGCGAGTATCTGCATCTGCGCTACGCGGCCGGCGACGCGGTGTATGTGCCGGTCGATCAGATCGATCGCGTGTCGAAGTACATCGGCTCAGCTGAGTCGACGCCCGCGCTGTCGCGGCTGGGCACCGCCGACTGGGAGCGTGTCAAGCGGCGTGTCAAAGCCTCGGTCGAGGAGCTGGCGCGCGAGCTGCTGGAGCTGTACGCGGCGCGGCAGCTGGCGGAGCGGCCTTCGTACGGCCAGGATACGCAGTGGCAGCACGAGCTGGAAGATGCGTTTCCTTTTGTCGAGACCGACGATCAGCTTCAGGCGATCGGCGATGTCAAGCATGATCTGGAGACCGAAAGCCCGATGGATCGCTTGATCTGCGGCGATGTCGGCTACGGCAAGACCGAGGTGGCGATTCGTGCCGCGTTCAAGGTGGTGCAGGAGGGCAAGCAGGTCGCGGTGCTCGTGCCGACGACGGTGCTGGCTCAGCAGCACTTCGATACCTTTCGCAAGCGCATGGCGGCGTTTCCGGTCACGATCGAGATGCTGTCGCGCTTTCGCAGCCCGCGCGAGCAGAAGCTGATCCTTGAGCGATTGCAAAGCGGCGCGGTCGATATTCTGGTCGGAACGCACCGGCTGCTGAGCAAAGATGTGCAGTTCCATAATCTGGGCATGGTGGTGGTGGATGAGGAGCAGCGCTTTGGCGTGCGGCATAAAGAGCGGCTCAAGCAATTGCGCAGCGATGTCGATAGCCTGACGCTGACCGCCACGCCGATTCCGCGCACGCTGCATATGGCCATGGCCGGACTGCGCGATCTGAGCATCATCGACACGCCGCCCGAAGATCGCGTACCGATCAAAACCTATGTCGTGCCCTTCGACGAAAACCTGGTGCGCGAGGCCATCCTGCGCGAGATCAATCGCGGCGGCCAGGTCTACGTGGTGCATAACCGCGTCCAGAGCATCTACTCGTTCGCCAGCCGCCTGCAAGAGCTGGTGCCCGAGGCGCGCTTTCTGGTCGGTCACGGCCAGCTCGACGAGCGCGATCTTGAGCGCGTGATGCTGCAATTCTTCGAGGGCGAGGCCGATGTGCTGGTCTGCACGACGATCATCGAGAGCGGCCTGGATATTCCGCGCGCCAACACGATCATCATTGACGACGCGACCAACTACGGATTGGCGCAGCTCTACCAGCTGCGTGGTCGTGTCGGGCGCTCGACGCAGCGCGCCTACGCCTATCTGCTTTTCCACCCCGGCAAGCGCATCACCGGCGATGCTCAGCAGCGTTTGGAGGCGATCCAGGAGGCGACCGAGCTGGGCGCGGGTTTCCGTATCGCCATGCGCGACCTGGAGATTCGCGGCACCGGCAATCTGCTTGGTCCCGAGCAAGCCGGTCATATCGGCGCGGTCGGCTTCGATCTTTACACGCGGCTGCTGGCTCAGGCGGTCGAGGAGCGCAAGGCGGAGCAGGCGCGTATGCTGAAGAACGAGCTGAGGAAGCAGCGATCGCAGGGCGTGCAGCAGACCGAGCAGTTGCGGCGAGCTGCGGCGACCGCGCTACCCACAGGCGCTACCGGCGACGGCGGGCCGATCACGCCGATTCAGCTGGTGACGCTGGATTTGCCGCTGACGGCGTATCTGCCGACCGACTACATCAGCGACGACACGCTGCGGCTGCGGGTCTACCAAAAGCTGGCACAGGCCGCGACAACACAGGACATTCTGTACCTGCGCGCCGAGCTGCGCGATCGCTTCGGCCCGATCCCGGAGCCGGCCGAGCATCTGTTGCTCTGGCTTCAGTTCAAGGTGCTGGCGCTGCGGGCTCGTGTGCCTTCGATCGCGACCTCCGAGGACGAGATCACGATCCGGCTGCCGAGCAACGGCTTTGTCGATCGCGCGGCCTTGCAGCGGCAGTTCAAGGACGGCGTGCGCATCGGGCCGCAGTTCGCGCGCGTCAATCGCCGGGTCGTGGGGCCGGAGTGGGCCGAGACTGTGCGCGGCATTCTGGAAACGCTGGGCCGTGCGGCCTAGCCGATCAGGCGATCTTTTGACGACGAGTCCAAGAACTTTTCTTGCTGGCCGACGGGAGTCTTGGGAGCCTGGCCTGCGGAATTGCCGCCGCCCGCACCGCCGGCTCCACCACCCGATCCGCCGATCAGTCCGCCACTGCCGCCGATCAGCCCGCCGCTGCCGGCACCACCCGGTCGTGCGCCGCCGATCCCTGGCTGCTGGGGTTTTCGCTCGGGCGGCTTGCCTGCGCCGGGCTTGGCCGGCTGCTGCTGTTGAGTCGCCAGGCGCGCCAGCCACATCGACCTGAGGACTAGCGCCACAAAGCCGATCGTGAGCGCCGCACCGATCAAAAGATAGCCGACCCAATCGACCATGTAGCGGCTGAGCGCGCCCTCACGAATCCAGTTGGCCTGCGGCTCCGCCGGATTCGTGTCCATGAAGTAAAATTGCTGGGTATAGCGCAGGGTGAACGAAACAAGGAGCCCCATATTGAGCAGTCCAAGCAGTGCGCCGCTGAGCCGTTCTTTGGTCTTGAGCACGTTGCGCCTGATAAAAATACTGCTGCCGTATCCGCTGAAGAGCGCTGTCCCGTTCAGGAGCAGCAGCGCGATCACCCAGCGGGCGTTTTCGGGCTTCAGGCCGCTGCGCTCCGAAAGCCGGCCACCCCACGGCTCGACCCAGAACTCCACCAGCAGCGCGCCGAGCAGCACGCCTACCAGCGCGACGCCTTCTTTCAAGCCGCCGTGGCGAAATCCGTTGATCAAACCAAATGCGAGTATGCAGCCAATAATAATTGTGCTAACTAAATGCATAACAGCGCTGTCCTTACAAACCGATCGATCGCTTCATTCTAGCACAGGCCGCCTGCTCGATCTCCTGGAACGCATAGGCCGCAGCAACGCGCTGCCTGAAGGAGGGCTGTGATCGGCAAACTTAATCCTAAGTGGTTTTATCCCGGCATGCACGTCAAGCGCTGGCTGTTGCTGTTGCTCGTCGGCATTACGCTGGCGGCGCTCGGCGTTTCGTTTGTGCTGCGCGAGCTGTACGCCGCCGGCTTTCGCTTTCCGGCCTGGACCTACTATGTGACGCTGCAATTCTGGCCGCGCTGGGTGCGCGCGATCATTCTTGGGCTGCTCAGCGGCGCGTGTCTGCTGATCGCGCTCAAGCAGCTCAGCCGCAGTCTGCTGTCGGTCTTGCCGGCCTCGGATCAGCCGGGCAGCCTTGCCGATCTGGTTTATCAGCAGCGCCGGGGACTGTCCGGCCCGCGCATCGTGGCGATCGGCGGTGGTCATGGTCTTTCGACGCTGCTCAGCGGCCTCAAGGTGCATACCGCGCACATCACGGCGATCGTCAATGTCGCCGACGACGGCGGCTCGTCGGGACGGCTGCGGCGCGAGTTCGGCGTGCTGCCGCCGGGCGATATTCGGCGCTGTATCGCGGCGCTGGCCGAGGAAGAGTCGCTGATGACGCAGCTCTTCGAGTATCGCTTCGATCAAGGCGAGGGCCTGCGCGGCCATACCTTCGGCAATCTGTTCATCACAGCGCTCAACAACATCACCGGCTCGTTCGATCAGGCGGTCAAAGCTGCCAGCGGTGTGCTGGCGGTACGTGGCCGTGTGCTGCCGCCGACGCTGGAAGACGTGACGCTGGTAGCGGATCTGCAAGTGCCGGTCGGCGAGGCCGCGCGCACCATCCGGGGCGAGTCGCTGATCGGCAAGGGCGGCCATCCGATCCGCCGCGTGTTTCTCGATCCGCCCACGCCCGCCGCCTATCCCGATGCCGTCGCCGCGATCAAGCAGGCCGATCTGATCATCCTCGGCCCCGGCAGCCTGTTTACGTCGATTCTGCCTGTGCTGCTGGTCGACGAGGTACGCGCCGCGATCTGCGACTCGCGGGCGCTGCGCGTGTATGTGTGCAACGTCGCCACCGAGCCTGGCGAGACCGATCGCTTCGGTGTGCAGGCGCATCTTGAGGCGCTGCTGGAGTACGTCGGGCCTGACTGCATCGACTTTGCGCTGGCCAACAGCAACCGCGATCCGGCCGATAATTTTGCGCCCGAGTGGAAGGGCCGCACCGAGATCGTGCCCTTCGACATCGACGAGGCTTGCCCGATGCAGGTTGTCGCCGCCAACATCATCAATCCGGCCAATCCGCTGCGCCACGATCCCGAGAAGTTGGCACGAGAATTGATGCGACTTTTGCGTGAACGCTAAGCTCAAAAAAACCGTGCAGCCGTGGATCGATCCGATCTTGATTGCGAGGAGGACGTTTGTGGAGGAAACCGTCTATCTGGTGGCAGTCTAGCCACATTGCGCGTGAGGCGGAATGTGCTATAGTGGTTTGCAGGGTCGCTAATGCACGCTCAACGGTGACGTGTCAACTACGACCGTTGTGAATCGATATTCGAAGGAGTGGATTATCATGGCACGAGTCGCGATTAACGGCTTCGGACGCATCGGACGCCAGGTTTTCAAAGCGATCCTGGAGCGCTACCCCGATGAAATTGAGGTCGTGGCCGTCAATGATTTGACGGACAACGAGACGCTGGCCCATTTGCTGCGCTACGACAGCACCTACGGCATCTTCGAGGGCGAGGTCGAGGCCACCGAGGAGCAGTTTACCGTCACCTACGGCGAGCAAACGTTTGAGATTCGCGCGCTGGCCGAGCGCGAGCCGACCAAGCTGCCCTGGGGCGATCTCAACGTCGATATTGTGATCGAGTCTACCGGCCGCTTCACCGACGCCGAGAAGGCCAAGGCCCATCTTCAGGCCGGCGCCAAGAAGGTGATCATCACCGCTCCGGCCAAGGGCGAGGACATCACGATCTGCCTCGGCGTGAACGACGAGCAGTACAACCCCGAGACGCATAACGTCGTCTCGAACGCCAGCTGCACCACCAACTGTCTCGCGCCGGTTGCCAAGGTGCTTCAGGATCGCTTCGGCATTCGTCGCGGCCTGATGACGACGATCCACTCCTACACGATGGATCAGAATCTTCAGGACAACATCCACAAAGATCTGCGCCGCGCTCGCGCCGCCGCTCAGAACATCATCCCGACCACAACCGGCGCTGCCAAGGCGGTTGCGCTGGTCATTCCCGAGCTGAAGGGCAAGTTCGACGGCTACGCGCTGCGCGTGCCCACGCCGACGGTCTCGATCGTGGACTTTGTGGTCGAGCTTGAGCGCCCGACGACGGTCGAAGAGGTCAACGCTGCTTTCCGCGAGGCGGCCGACGGCGATCTGGCCGGCATTCTGGGCGTTTCCGACGAGGAGCTGGTGTCGAGCGATTTCATCGGCACGGAGCTTAGCTCGATCGTCGACGCGCCGCTGACGATGGCTATGGGCGACAACTTCTTCAAGGTTGTCTCCTGGTACGACAACGAGTGGGGCTACAGCTGCCGCGTGGCCGATCTGACCGCCATGATGGGCGGCGAGATCGACGGCGTCGGCGACGACGAGTAAGGTTTTTAGAGCTTCCGAATCGTGCAAGGGCGTTCGATTGAACGCCCTTGCGCTGTGTTGAGCGCATGTTACTTTCGATTGTGCTGATCGCTCGCGATGAGGAGCGATATATCGACGGAGCGCTGAGCAGCGCCGCGCCGGTCGCCGATGAGCTGCTGGTCGTGCTCGATCCGCGCACCACCGACCGCACCGCTGCGATCGCCTGTGAGCACGGCGCGCGCGTGGTCGAGCATGAGTTCGCGTCGTTTCCCCGGCAGCGTAACGCCGCGCTGGATCTGAGTCGTGGCGAGTGGGTGCTTTTTCTCGACGCCGACGAGCGCCTCACGCCCGAGCTGGTCGCCGAGCTGCACGAGTTTCGCGGCCGGAAGGAGCACGAGCACTCCGGCTACTGGCTGCCGCGCTACAATCTTTACTTTGGGCGGCGGCTGCGCGGCGGCGGTTGGTATCCCGATCGCCAGCTGCGACTGCTGCGTCGTGATCGCGCCCGCTACGACGAGTCGCGGCTGGTACATGAGCTGGTGCAGCTCGACGGCTCGACCGCTGAGCTGAGCGGCCATCTGCTGCATATCAACATCGAGAGCTGGCCCGAGCTGCACGCCAAGCAGCGGCGCTACGCCATAGCCGAGGCGCAAACGCTGGCGTTGTCCGGCGTGCGGGCCAAATGGCGCAACCTGGTGCTCCAGCCGCTGCGCGAGATCAACCGGCGCTTTGTAACATGGCACGGCTACCGCGACGGCGCGCTGGGCCTCGTGCTGGCGCTGACGATGGGCTACTATGAGCTGGTCAAGTATCTGCATCTCAAAGGTTTGGAGCGATCGCGGTGAGCAGCGCTGATCTGGCAATAATCATCGTCTCCTACAACGTGCGCGATCTGCTGCGCCGCTGCCTGCGCTCGATCGACGATGCTCTGACCGCAAGCTCACTCCATTACCGCACGATCGTAGTCGATAACGCGTCGAGTGACGGCTCGGCGGCGATGGTGGCGGCCGAATTTCCCCAGGTTGAGCTGATCGCATCCACGGCCAATCTTGGTTTTGCGGGCGGCAATAATCTTGCGCTGCGCCAGGTGCTCGGCCCGGATCTGCAAGCCTCAGATGCGCCGCGCGCCGTGCTGCTGCTCAATCCCGACACCGAGATCGTCGGCGATGCGCTGGCCGAGATGTTGTGTTATTTAGATCAGCATCCCGAGGGTGTAGGGGTTGGGCCGCAGCTGCGCTATGGCGACGGGTCGCTCCAATCGTCGCGGCGGCGCTTCCCCACGATCGGCACGCTCTTCTGGGAAAGCACGCTGCTTGAGCTGTGGTGGCCGCGCAATCCGTGGGCGCGCCGCTACCGCTACGACGATCAGCCGCTTGCAACACCACAGCTCGTGGATTGGCTCGTCGGCGCGGCGCTGCTCGTGCGCTCCTCGGCGATCGCACGGGCCGGGCTGCTCGATGAGGGATTTTTCATGTACTCGGAGGAGCTGGAGTGGCAGTCGCGGCTCGGAGCTGCTCAGCCTGACAGCATTGTCTATCTGCCCACCGCGACAATCCTGCACCACGAGGGCAAGAGCAGCGAGCAGAATCTGGCGCGGCGGCATATTAATTTCAATCGCTCCAAGCTGCGCTACGCAAAACTGCGCTGGGGCCGGTTGGTGGCATGGCCTCTGCGAGTGTTTCTATTGACGACCTACATTATTCAGCTTAGCATTGAAAGTGGAAAGTGGTTGTTAGGCCATAAGCGTCAGCTGCGGCGGCAGCGCATGACGCAGTACAGCACGATCCTGCGATCTGGTTTGTAGATCGATCTGCTAGGAGGCAGTCATGAAGATTTTTCTTGATACGGCCGATGTCGAGGCGATTCGCCAGGGCGTTGCGCTGGGTGTCGTGGACGGCGTGACGACGAATCCATCGCTGGCGGCCAAGGCCGGGCGCGGCTTCAAAGAAACGGTGCTGGAGATCGCCGAGATCTGCCCGGGGCCGGTCAGCGCCGAGACGGTTGGCCTGGACGCCAATCAGATTGTCAAAGAGGGCCGGATTCTGGCCAAGTGGGCGCCCAACATTATCGTCAAGGTGCCGCTGCTGGCGGAGGGACTCAAGGCGGTCAAGCAGCTGACCGAGGAAGGCATCAAAACCAACGTGACGCTGGTCTTTTCTCCGGCGCAGGCGCTGCTGGCGGCCAAAGCCGGCGCGACGTTTGTCAGCCCGTTCCTCGGCCGCTACGACGACATCGGACAAGAGGGCATGCAGCTCGTCCGCGACATCGTCAAGATCTACCGCAACTACGATTTCAAAACCGAGGTGCTGGCGGCGTCGATTCGCAGCCCGCTGCATGTGGTCGAGGCCGCGCTGGCCGGCGCCGACATCGGCACGATGCCGCCCAAGGTGCTGGAGCAGATGATCCAGCATCCGCTGACCGACAAGGGCCTGGCTAGCTTCCTCAAGGATTGGGAGACCGTGCCCGATGCGAAGACGGTCTTCGAGGAGCTGGAAGGCCGGCGCTAGAGCTGCGACGTTTCGCCATCGTTCAAGGGCAGGTATGGAGCGATCCATACCTGTTTTGCGTTTAAACTCCTGCTAAAAGCCCATATTGAGTAATTTTACTCAAATTTTTACAGTAATTTTACAGATTTAAACTTATTTTTACAGATGTATTTAAGCCGCCACATCTATACTGAGCTTCTCAAGAACGCAGCATGAATGCCACAGTAGCAGACCTGATCCTTCCGAAGGGACATATTCACGACCTGGTAATTTATGCTCCGTTTAAGCCCTTTGAGGAAAATCGCCCCCCGTTTGGAGGTGGATCAAGCAACGTTTTGTGGGTAAAAGATCGCTCTGGACACAACGCAGCCCACATGCACAGCAGCCAGAGTTCGACGGCACCCCTCACCTGACGTAACACCCCTCACCTGATTTCGACGCTACATCTGTAGCTCTTCACTTCACGGAGAATCTCATGTTTCTGCGACGTTTAGCAGGTCTCACCATCGCCGGTGTCTTGACGTTCAGCGTCTGGAATGGCATCGCTTCGGCCAATGAGCTTGCCGCGCCTAAGACTGAGAAGGAAGCCAAGCTGGTTAAATTCGAGGGCAAGCTGATCGATCTGTCGAAGGGCTGGGGCGAGGCTCAGGCATGTGTAGTGTGGGAGACTGCCGATGCCAGCGAGTGCTTCCGCAGCGAGGCGCAGCTCGAAGCCCATACCGCCAAGATCAACGACGAGATCAATACCGGCACGCGCCAGGTCAATGGTGAAGCCGGCACAATGGCCGCCTGCTCGTCCTACCTGCGCATATATGAGCACACCAGCTGGGGTGGACGCGTATTGCAGTTCGCGGATCGCGGTGTCTGGCAGAACTTGAGCGGCTGGGGCTTCAGCGACGAAACGTCGTCGTACCGCGTGGGCGCTTGCAGCGCGAACCTTGCCGAGCACTTCAACGGATCGGGCCTGTGGTATCCCGGCGCGACGAGCGCAGGATCTTCGTCTTCCTGCATGTGCGCCGGCAGCACCAACTGGAACGACCGCGTGTCTTCGATCCGCGTCAACTAAGATCGTCTCACGCCAGCATGTGGGGATGCGCAGCACAGGCTGTGCATTCCCTTTTTTGATCGCGCAGTTCAGCTTGCTTGATCTTAAAGTGAGAGCGCGTTACCATTCATCCCTGGATAAGCGCTGCCGAATCCTGATCCGGCGCTGAGATTCATTTGACAAGCACTACACACGCTGATATACTAGCAAACCGCTGAAGACTCAAGCATTGTAGCTATTTTTGTAGCTGTGCTACACATCGCCAGACCTTCCTTGACCCGCAGATTGTCTGCGACAGAAGATGAGGTCTGTGCAATTTTTTGTTGTCAAACACTTTTTTTTGGTTTTTTGGCCGCCCGCTTACGGCTGCGGGCTGTGCTCAGGAGGAAACATGCCGACAATTAACCAGCTTGTGCGCAAGCCCCGTAAGCCCGTTACCAAGAAGACCAAGGCTCCTGCGCTGCGCTTCAACTATAACTCGTTGCAGGGCAAGCTGACCCGTGGCAAGG
>DASWTQ010000378.1:0-3343 GCA_036402055.1 Herpetosiphonaceae bacterium | reverse complement strand
GCTCAGGAAGCATATGCGTTGCTGCCTGAGCTTGAGCGTGTCCAACTGCTGCTGACAACCTGGCACGCGCCGGATCAAGACCGGCACCGCAAACAGCTCAACGTCGCAGCGCTCTTTCCCGAGGAAATTGGCCGGCTGATTCTGTCCGGCAGCGCTACGCCTACGATGAGCCAGTTTGACGAGAATGAAGCAGAGCCTCGTCGCCATGTGTTCGGCGATTTTTTTGCCTACCTCGATCAGTGTCCGTTAGAGCACGCGGGGACGGCTCCAATCACGTTCGAGGCGGCGCTCAAGTATTGGTCATGGATCGATAATATCAAAGCGATCCGTACGTTTTTACGGGACGAGAGCGTACGCCAGCCCGTGATTAAGCGCATGCAGCAGGCCACACAATTGTATTACCTCGTCGAAATGATTCGCTCCCGGACCAACGTTGATCTATGCACCGTCCAGTGGCCGATCACGAGGTCGCTGGCGGCATTCCTCAATCAAACACATTTGAAACATTTCGCGCTGGTTGTCGATAGTTTTGGCGAGCATACGCTCCTGCAAAGCTATAAGCAAAACACGTTTATTCGGCATCGTACGTTCGGCGATGCGCTACGCGCCGCCTATGATCTTTCACTCCCCAGCTCGTTACCGCTGACAGCCCAGTATGCCGCCTGGATTCTCAAGGCGGCGGCGGCGAATATCCAACACCATCAAGATGTTTTTCAGCGCCGGCCAGCGCTCGATCGCGATGGCATAGCACTGAATGCTCTCGATCTTTGTGCACAGCTGCGCTGTGTCGCAGGCCACCTGGCAGCCTACCACACAGCCCATCAGTCTCCTGTGCAACCGAGCGAGCCCTGGGATGGTGTCTTTGTCCAGTCCGATGCTGTCGCGGCTGTGCAGAGCATCTTGCGGCGAGCAGTGATCTTCACCGATATCTTGAGTGACTCAGCCTCACCGCGAGCCAACGCCAGCGACGGTCTGCTTTTTCTTTTGAAGTCGCTTGCATAGTGTTTCGTCACGCGGTGACACCCGGCGCTTGCAAATGATGGCCGCTCCGTGCGGGAGGTGCGCGTGCCCTGCGCCTCCGCGAGGATAGGTTCAGCGCGGCCCGAGACAAAAGTAAAATTCGTATACACCAACCCGCAGTTATGGTACACTAGGACCAGCCGCCGGCATCCTGAGTCGGCATGAGCATATCTGTAGACCCTGGCACACCATACCTAATCAGCTAGCCTACACGCGCCTTCAGCAGCGCGGTGTAGGTGTCTGCATGGATCATGGGGAGCAGCGATGAATATTTTGCTTCTTTGCCACGAGTATCCTCCCGGCAGCAATGGTCGTGGGGTACATACCGATGAGCTGGCACGAGGGTTACTGGCGCGCGGTCATTCGGTGGCAGTTCTCGCGGCAGCGACCCACGAGCTACGTAACGCAGACCTGCCGCCCTGGGTGCATCCAGTCATGGAGCCCGAGAGCAATCGCATCACGGATTTTGAGTCCTACCGCCAGCCTTATACCCAGAACATCTATGACCTTGCGGCGCGACTCCATGCCGAGCGCCCTTTTGATCTTGTGCATACCCACGACTGGTATAGCGCCGAGGCCGGCATCAGGCTGACTCAGGATTGGGACGTGCCGAGCGTGGCGACGATCCATCTGTTCCCGAAGCCGATCGATATCTGGCAGCCGCGCCTGTGTGATGCGTCCGATGTCGTGATTGCCGTCAGCCACAGCATTCGTCATGAGGCGCTCACCAAATACCAGCTAGCGCCCGGCAAAGTCAAAATGGTCTACAATGCGGTCGATCCGGCGAGGCTAACCACGGTCGCCACGCGCGACGCTCTGCTGCAACAGCCGGCGTACCAGTTTCTAGCCGATCCGTCGCTCAAGCTGGTGCTGCTTTCTGGCCGCATCCATCCGCAAAAAGGTATCGATATGCTGCTACAGTCGATCCCTGAGGTGCTGCAACATATCGATCGTGTGCATTGGGTGGTCTGTGGCGGCGGCGGCATCGCCGAGCAGGTATTGCCTCGCTACGCGCCGCTGATCGATCGGTACGAGCATGCGATCACCTTCACCGGACATGTCCCGCGTCATCAGGCGCTGGGCTGGAAGCGGCTGGCCGATGTGGTCGTCGCACCATCGCGCTACGAGGCGTTCGGCCTCAGCGTGCTGGAGGCGATGCTGCTTGGCAAGGCGGTGATTGTCGCAGATGTAGATGGGTTGAGTGAGCTGGTCGTCGCTGGGGAGTCCGGCCTGAAGCTGCCGCTGGATCAGGCCACACCCGATGGGGACGCGGTCTCGCCCTCGGCGCTGGCCCAGGCCCAGATCCGGCTGCTCCAGGACGAAACCCTGGCTCAGCGCTTGGGGCACACCGCGCAGCAATATGCGAACCTGAGCTTTAGCTATCCCCGCTTTATTGAGCAAACCCTGGAAGTGTACCAATCCGTCAGGGCTTAACCAATCAGGCGGTTTGCTGAGCAACGACCGGCGTATTCAGGCTGTCTGACCAGGCTATGGAAAGGGGCGTCATGACTGCTGGCGATATTCGTATGATCTCCCTCGCCGAGGCGCAACATCTTCGCCATCGCTTTCTCCGGCCTGATGATCCGATCGAGGCCGTGATCTACGACGGCGATGATCATCCGCAGAGTGTGCATTTCGGCGCGTTTGTTCAAGGCCAGCTGATTGGGGTGATGTCGGCGTTTCCACGACCATTCGCCCCCGATCCGGCACCGGACGATTGGCAGCTGCGCGGCCTGGCGATTGTGCCTGAATTTCGTCGTGCCGGCCATGCCACACAGCTGCTGCGCGCCGGTATCGCCCATGTGTACAGCCACAACGGCCTGCGTGCATGGTCATTTGTGCGGCTCACGATCGTGCCGCTCTTGCGTTCGCTCGGTTTCCAAGAGGTGCCGGGAGATGTTGTTGTTGATCCAAAGACAGGGCCACACCATTTGATGTGGCTGGATCTGCGCTCCTGATACTCCAGCCCGACTTTATGACCGCTCCCAGGCCGATACTCCGGCCCCCGTCGACGTTATGCTCGCCTGCTCACCAGCCGGAGCGGTAGTTGTTACGTCCGCTCTTAAAGGCGTCGGGCAAGCATCGGCCGCGACCCTTCGCGTACACGCTGAAGAGCGCCGGCAACACGACTTCCGGTAGAGATGAAATCATACAGTATAGGGGAACGTATGCAAGAAAAAGGGCTAATTCTGGCTGGCCTGGGTCCTCATGCAAAAATCTCGTATTATCCGCTGATCGAAGAGCTTGCTCACCAATATCAGCTTAAGTTGAGCCTCGTGATCGACCTGAAGAGCCAGGAGGAAGCTGTCAGGTCGTTTCTTGC
>DASWTQ010000377.1:0-1871 GCA_036402055.1 Herpetosiphonaceae bacterium | reverse complement strand
CGATGAGCTGGCTGCCGCCGCCGAGCTGGCGATGGGCAAAGTCGATCAGCGTCCGGTCGCCGTGGTGCGCGGCTATCCCTACACGCCCGGCGACGGCTCGGGCCAGCGGCTGGTGATGGCGCCTGAGCGGAATATGTTTCGGTAAATCGAAGAACCTAGAACTAAGAACCTAGAACCTAGAATCGGATTTGTTTTGGTTCTAAGTTCTAGGTTCTAGGTTCTAATCCGGGAGCAGACATGGGCACATTAGGCTACGCGGCAATGTTCGAGCAGTTCACGCCCTCCGATCTTCTGCGCTTCTGTGAGCAGGCCGAGGATCAGGGCTTTACGTCGGTCATGGCCTCCGATCATTTTCATCCGTGGACGCCGCAGCAGGGCCAGAGCGGCTTTGTGTGGGCCTGGATGGGCGCGCTCGGCGAGCGGACCAAGCAGCGCTTCGGCACCGGCGTGACACCGCCCGGCTATCGCTACCACCCGGCGATCATCGCGCAGGCATCGGCCACGCTTGAGGCGATGTATCCGGGCCGCTTCTGGCTGGGCCTCGGCGCGGGCGAGGCGCTCAACGAGCATATCACCGGCGACTATTGGCCGGAGCCGCCCGTGCGTCTTGAGCGCTTGATGGAGTCGATCGAGGTGATCCAGAAGCTGTTCACCGGCAAGGTTACCAAGTACAGCGGCAAGCATATCAAGCTGGAAAGCGCGCGGCTCTACACGCTGCCTGAGAATCCGCCGCCGATCTATGTCGCCACCTCGGGACCAATCATGAGCGAGCGTACCGGCAAGCTGTGCGACGGCATCATCACCGTGGGCGCGGCTGACGAAAAGATCAAAAACTTGATGGGCCGCTTCGAGAAGGGCGCGCGCGAGGCCGGCAAAGATCCCGCGACCATGCCGCGTATCATCCAGCTGCACGTTTCCTGGGCTGCCACGCAGGCCGAGGCCGAGGAGAACGCGGTTAAGGAATGGCCCAACGGCGGCATGCCCTTTCCCAAAGGCGACATCCGCAACCCCGAGGATTTCGAGGCGATGGCGAAGTTCGTGCGCATCGAGAACTTCAAGAATCGCGTGCTGACATCACCTGACTTGCAGGAGCACACCGCGCATATCCAGCACTTCATCGACCTGGGCTTTGACGAGGTGTATGTTCATAATGTCGGGCGCAACCAGGAAGAGTTTATTGCCGCGTATGGCCGCGAGGTTGCGCCGAATCTGCGCTGGGACACGGCCGGCCAGTCATGAGCGACGATCGCAAAGGAGAGCCAGGCGTGCAGCCATCGATCGATCTGCGGCAGTACGCCGCCGACGAGTTTTGCTACCTGACGACGACCGGACGCGTATCCGGCAAGTCCCACGAGATCGAGATCTGGTTTGCGCTCGACGGCACCACGCTCTACATGCTCGCCGGTGGCCGTGACAGCTCAGACTGGGTCAAGAACATTCGCCGCCAGCCTGCGGTTCGCGTGCGCATCCGGGATCAGGTCTTCGAGGGCCAGGGCCGCGTCGTCGACGAATCCGGCGACGAGGCGATTCGCGCCCGTGAGCTGGTGGGGCCGAAGTATGACGAGTGGCAGTCGGGACAGCCCAAAACCGGCTGGACCTGGGAATCGCTGCCGGTCGCCGTCGATCTCAAGACGACATAACGATGTTATTCGAGTTCATAGGGGCGTGATGTATCACGCCCTGCACACAATGATTTTGTTATCATCAGGGCGTATTGCATACACCCCGCATCACATAGCGAAGAATTGGAAGCCTCGTGGACAATAGCTTGCCTCCGCCGCCCGATCGCTCCTCCCTGACCTTCGACGAAATTATTCGCGGACGGCGCTCGATCCGCCAGTACCAGCCGCGTCCAGTAGCGCCCGAGCTGA
>DASWTQ010000376.1:0-4864 GCA_036402055.1 Herpetosiphonaceae bacterium | reverse complement strand
GGGCCAGGGCGCGCAGTACATCGACATGGGCCGCGCGCTCTACGACGACGAGCCGGTCTTTCGCGAGGCCGTCGATCGCTGCTGTGATCTGCTGAAGCCGCACCTCGGGCTGGATCTGCGCACGATCCTGTATCCCACTGGCGAGGCGCAGGCCGAGGCGACCGAGCAGCTGACCCAGACGCAGATTACGCAGCCGGCGCTGTTTGTGATCGAGTACGCCCTGGCCCAGCTCTGGCAATCGTGGGGCGTGCAGCCGGCGGCGATGATCGGCCACTCGATCGGCGAGTACGTCGCGGCCACGCTGGCCGGCGTCTTCTCGCTGGAGGACGCGCTGCTGCTGGTCGCGACGCGTGGCAAACTGATGCAGAGCGTGCCGCACGGATCGATGCTGAGCGTGGCGCTGCCTGCGTCCGAGATCGATCCCTTGCTACTGCCTGAGATCAGTGTTGCCGCGATCAACGGGCCGTCGCTGTGCGTGGTAGCCGGGCCAGACGACGCGATCGAGCAGTTCGAGCAGTCGCTGGCCGAGCGTGGTGTCGAGCGCCGGCGGCTGCATACCTCGCACGCCTTCCACTCGGCGATGATGGAGCCGATCGTGGAGGGGTTTACCGCGCAGGTCGCACAGATCACGTTGCGCCCGCCGACAAGCCGCTTTATCTCGAATGTGAGCGGCACCTGGATCACCGAGGCCGAGGCGACCGATCCGCGCTACTGGGGTCGCCAGCTGCGCCAGCCGGTCAACTTCGCGGCCGGTCTTGAGACACTCTTTGCCGAGCCCGACCAGGCGCTGCTGGAAGTCGGGCCGGGCCGCGCGCTGAGCACCTTTGCACGGCAGCATCCCGCCAAGCGCCAGCAGTCGATCTATCAGTCGCTACGCCATCCCCAGGAGCGCATCAGCGACGCGGTGTTTCTGTCGCTGACGGTCGCGCGGCTGTGGCTGGTCGGCGTCGAGATCGATTGGGCCGCGATGGCCGGCGATCAACGGCGTCAACGTGTGCCGCTGCCGACGTATCCATTCGAGCGCCAGCGCTACTGGATCGATGCGCCGGGCGTCCAGCGCAGCACCGCGCCAAGCCCAATGCCGAATGCGCTCGCGTCGGAGCCCGTGATCGAGAAGCCGGTCTTTGCGCTGCATGGCCGTCCTGCCGGAGCGCCTGAGTACGTCGAGCCGCGCAACGCGATCGAGGGGCATGTGGCCGGCATCTGGCAGGAGCTGCTGGGCGTCGAGCTGATCGGCATCCACGACAACTTTTTCGAGATGGGCGGTCACTCGCTGATGGCAACCCAGATGGTCGCGCGGCTGCAAGATGTGTTTCCGGTCGATCTGCCGCTCAGCGCGCTCTTCGAGGTTTCGACGCTGGCCGAGCTGGGCGAGCTGATCGAGACGCTGCTGATCGAAAAGATCGAGGCGCTGCCCGAGGACGAGGCGCAGCAGCTGGTCGAGAGCATGTTCGGCTAGCGGTATTTAGCCCGATGATTTTATTTTCGCGGTAACATAGACTCCTTCGTGAAGCTACCAGAGGCCGATCCGGTCTCGTGAGAGGTTTAGATGTCCCAATCAGATTCGCTCAAATCGCGCCGAGACGATCTCTCGCCTGCGAAGCGAGCGCTGCTCGAAAAATGGGCTCAGGGCAAGGCCGCCGGAGCCACGCGGAGCGGAATCCCCCGCCGCTCCACGTCAGGACCCGCGCCGCTGTCGTTTGCACAGCAGCGGCTCTGGTTTCTGGATCAACTGATGCAGGGGAGCGCGGCCTACAATCTGTTTGAGGGTGTTCGCCTCACGGGGCCGCTCGACGCCGCAGCGCTGCGCGACAGCATCAACGCGATCGTCAGACGCCACGACATTTTGCGCACCACGATCCAGCTTCAGGACGGCCTGCCGATCCAGGTGATCGCGCCCGAGCTAGAGCTGGATCTGCCGCTGACCGATCTGCGCGGCCTGCCAGAGGAGCAGCGCCAGTCCGAGCTTCGCCGCCTGATCGTCGAGGAATCGCAGAAGCCGTTCGATCTTGCTACTGACCAGCCGATCCGCGCGGTGCTGGTGCGCCTGGCCGACGACGATCACGCGCTGCTGCTGACGATGCATCACATCGTCTCGGATGCGTGGTCGTTCGCGCTGCTGGTGCAGGAGCTGATGGCGTTTTATCCCGCCGCCGTCACGGGCCAGAACGCCTCGCTGGCCGAGCTGCCGATCCAGTACGCCGACTTCGCGGTCTGGCAGCGCGAGACACTTCAGGGCGAGGCGCTCGACAAACAGCTGAGCTACTGGCGCGAGCAGTTCGCCGCGCTGCCGCCGGTGCTGGAGCTGCCCTCGGATCGGCCGCGTCCTGCGGTGCAGACCTACAACGGCGCGCGCTACTCCTTCTCGCTGCCGCCGGCGCTGCTCGAATCGCTGACCGCACTGAGCCGCCAGGAGAACGCCACGCTGTTTATGACGCTGCTGGCGGCCTTCAAAACCCTGCTTTATCGCTACACCGGCCACGAAGATATCGCGGTGGGTACGCCGATCGCCAACCGTGAGCGCGTCGAGGTCGAGCGGCTGATCGGCGTGTTTGCCAACACGCTGGCGCTGCGCACCAGCTTTGCGGGCGAGCTGCGCTTTCGCGATCTGCTGGTCGAGGTGCGCAAAGTGGCGCTGGGCGCGTACGCGCATCAAGATCTGCCCTTCGAGCAGCTGGTCGACGCGCTACAGCTAGAGCGCGACATCAGCCACACGCCGTTGTTCCAGGTCTTGTTCGCGCTGCAAAACGTGCCGCATCCGACTACCAATCTGTCCACGTTGTCGCTCGGGCCGCTGGCGATCGAGTACAACAGCACCAAGTTCGATCTGTCGCTGACGGTCGAAGAGGGCGCGGTCAGCAATCGGGCCTACTTCGAGTACAACACCGATCTCTTCGACGAGCGCACGATCGAGCGCATGGCCGAGCACTACCAGACGCTGCTTGCGGCGATCGTGGCCGATCCTGATCGACGTTTGGTCGATCTGCCGCTGCTGACCGCCGAGGATCGCGCGCAGGTGCTGGGCGAGTGGAACGCCACGCGCCAGGAGTACGCCGGCCCGCGCAGCCTGCATCAATTGTTCGAGGTTCAGGCCGAGCGCACGCCCTACATGATCGCGCTGGTCGTTGGCGAAGATGCGCTGAGCTACGCCGATCTGAACACACGGGCCAATCAGCTGGCGCATCATCTGCGCGAGCTTGGCGTTGGCGCTGAGGATCTCGTCGGGGTGTGTGTGGAGCGCTCGCCCGAGATGCTGATCGCGCTGCTGGGCATTCTCAAAGCGGGCGCCGCCTACGTGCCGATCGATCCGGCCTATCCCCAGGATCGCATCGCCTACATGCTCGATGACGCGCAGATGCGTGTGCTGCTGACGCAGGAACGATTGGTAGAATATCTCCCCGAGCACCAGGCAACCGCAATCTGCCTCGACGCCGACTGGCCGCAGATTGCCATGCAGAGCAGCCAGAATCCCGCCAGCCGCACTAGCGACGACACGATCGCCTATGTAATCTACACCTCGGGCTCAACCGGACGGCCCAAGGGCGTGATGATCCCGCACAGCGCGGTTGTGAATTTTCTGCGCAGCATGGAGCAGCAGCCTGGGCTGAGCGCGGGCGATACGCTGGTTGCCGTGACCACGCTCTCGTTCGACATCGCGGGGCTGGAGCTGTTCCTGCCGCTGATCACCGGCGCGCGCGTGGTGCTGGCCCGGCGCGAAGAAACCGTCGACGGCAATGCGCTGGCTACGCTGCTGCTCGACTCGGACGCCACCGTCATGCAGGCCACTCCCGCAACCTGGCGCGTGCTGCTCGACAGCGGCTGGTCGCCGCCGAGTGGCTTCAAGATGCTGTGCGGCGGCGAGGCGCTGCCGCTCGATCTGGCTCAGCGTCTGAGCGCGGGCAACGGCGAGCTGTGGAACATGTACGGCCCGACCGAAACCACGATCTGGTCGTCGGTGGAGCGCATCGCGCCGGAGCCCACGCAGATCACCATCGGCCGGCCGATCGCCAACACCACGATCTATCTGCTCGATCAGCGCATGCAGCCGGTGCCGGTCGGCGTTCCAGGCCGGCTCTACATCGGCGGCGATGGCCTGGCGCGCGGCTATCTCAAGCGGCCGGAGCTGACCGCTGAGCGCTTCGTTCCCGATCCGTTTGGCGATTCGCCGGGATCAAGGATCTACTGGACCGGCGACCTGGCCCGCTACCGCGCCGATGGCCGGATCGAACATCTGGGCCGCATCGATTACCAGGTCAAGCTGCGCGGCTTCCGCATCGAGCTGGGCGAGATCGAGGCCGTACTGCGCCAGCATCCGGCCGTGGACGAGGCCGCCGTGATCGTTCGCGAGGACCAGCCGGGCGATCAGCGATTGGTCGGCTATGTCGCGCCGAACGCCGAGCACGCCGCGACGATCCGTGAGCTGCTGCGCATGGAGCGCCAGGGACTGCTGGAAGATCGGCAAACCTACGAGCTGCCCAACGGCCTGACGGTTGTGCACCAGACCAGGGCCGAGACCGACGCGCGCTACGCGCAGGCCGAGGCTGAGCTGGCACAGATCCAGGGTGGCGCCGCGCTGCCGCCTAATCCGGTCGTGGTGGACGCCGGCGCGAACATTGGATTGTGGACGCTGCTGCTCGCTCAAGCGCGACCCGACGCCACGATCCACGCCTTCGAGCCGATCCCGTCGCTGCATGTGCTGCTCAGGCTCAACAGCGAGCTGTACGGCCTCGGTGCGCAGCTCTACCCGATCGGGCTGGCCGATGCGCCGCGTACCGAGATGTTTAGCTATTATCCGCAGGCGTCCGGCCTGATCTTGCAGTCCAACGACAGCGAGGCCGAGCGTGAGGCGATCAAAGCGTTTGTG
>DASWTQ010000375.1:0-2397 GCA_036402055.1 Herpetosiphonaceae bacterium | reverse complement strand
ATGCTTCCACCGATCGGATGGATAAAGAGCAGCGGCGACCTCACGCCTCCTGATTGCAGTGCCACGAGTGGGCTTTCCGGCTGCGGCACCGGCTCCTGGCGCAGGGCCTGGGCCAACTGCTCGATCGTCGGTCCTTGAAAGACCAGAGTTAGCGGCAGCTCATAGCCGAAGCGCTCCCGGATGCGCTCGCGGAGACGAACGGACAGCAATGAATGCCCGCCCAGATTGAAGAAGTTGTCGGTCACACCAATTGGCCGGACGTCGAGTAGCTCCTCCCAGATATGCACGAGCTGAAGCTCTAAGCTGTCGCGCGGCATCAGCACAGCCTCAGAATTTGGCTGATGCATGATAGCCAGCGCCGACAATGCCCGCCGATCGATCTTGCCGTTGGGCGTCAGCGGCAGCGCATCCAGGCGCATAAACGCGCTCGGCACCATATAGCCTGGCAAGCACTCGGCGAGGAAGGCGCGCAACGTAGAACCTAGAACTGAGAACCTAGAACCATCCGAATCATCCCCTAGGTTCTTGGTTCTTGGCTCTTGGTTCTCTTCCGTCACGTACGCAACCAGCCGCTCGTCGCGTACCAGCACCACCGCCTCGCGCACAGCGGGATGTCGACGGAGCACCGCCTCGATCTCGCCCAGCTCAATACGGAAGCCGCGCAGCTTGACCTGCTGATCGACACGGCCCAGGAACATCAGCTGGCCGTCGGAGTGGTAGCAGGCCAGATCTCCCGTGCGGTAGAGCCGCCTGCCGGGAGTCAGGCTGAACGGATCGGGAATGAAGCGCTCGGCCGTCAGCTCTGGCCGGTTGAGATAGCCACGCGCCAGGCCATCGCCGCCAAGATACACTTCGCCAGGCACACCGACCGGCACTGGTTGCAGATAGGCATCGAGGACATACACCTGCGAGTTGGGCAATGGACGTCCAATTGCTGGCGGCGCGCCCGGCGTGACTCGTGAGAAGGTCGAGTAGGTGGTATCTTCCGATGGACCGTAGAGGTTATAAACATGCTGCACTGTCCCCAGCGCATAGAGCTGATCGCTCAACGTCTGTGGCAGCGGCTCGCCGGCTAGATTGACTACGCGCACGCCAGGAGGCAAGCTGCCGCTACTCAGGATCTCGGCGATCGCCGAGGGTACCGTATTGACCAGCGTAACATGAGCCGCCGCCGGAAGCGTCGGAAGGTGAAGCGCGGTATCGGCAAGCACCACGCAGCCACCCCAGCTCAGCGGCACGAAGATCTCGAAGATGGAAAGATCGAAGCAGACCGAAGTAGCCGCGAGCACTCCCGCCCGCTCTTCGGGTGTAAATTGATCGCGGGCCCAGTGCAGCATCGTCACCGCATTATGATGCGTAATCGCGACGCCTTTAGGCACGCCTGTCGATCCAGAGGTATAGATCAGATACGCCAGATGATCTTCAGTAACAGCGACTGGTGTCCAGGATGAGTCTGTCGCGGCGATCTTCGGCCAGGCACTATCGAGATCAATAACCTGCGTATTCGGCGTCGCCAGCGTCGCAATCAGATCGTATCGGGTGACAAGCAGCTGAGCCTGGCTGTCCGCAAGCATAAAGGCCAGGCGCTCGGCGGGATAGGTCGGATCGAGCGGCACGTACGCGCCCCCGGCCAACAGCACGCCCAGCAGCGCGACCAGCAGCTCCGGCGATCGTTCCAGACACACGCCGACCCGCACCTCCGGCCCGACGCCAGATGCTCGGAGATAGCGCGCCAGCTGATGCGCACGCGTATGCAGCTCACGATAGGTCAACCCATCAGCCTGCCAACGAACTGCTACAGCGTCAGGTGTGCGCGCTACCTGTGCCTCAAAAAGCTGATGAATAGTCAGGCCGCTGGGATACACTACCTGCGTGGCGTTCCAGTCGCCGAGCAGCTGCCGACGCTCAGCCGCCGTGAGCAGGGGTAAGGTGGTGATCGGCAGGTCAGGCTGGGCCACGCAAGCGGCGAGCAGCGTGCAAAAGTGGGATGCGAGGCGCTCAATATGGTCGGCGTCAAAGAGATCGGTCGCATATTCCAGGCTACCGCGCAGCTCGTCGCCGCGCTCGGTCAGCGTCAACGTCAGATCGAACTTCGCCTGCCGCGCGCTCCCGCCGGCGCCCGTGACCGTCACACCGGGCAGCTGAAGATCGGCGCGCGGCGTGTTCTGCAAGACGAACATGACCTGGAAGAGGGGCGTGTGACTCAAGGCGCGGGCGGGCTGCACGGCCTCGACCACGCGCTCAAACGGCACGTCTTGCTGCGCATAGGCGTTCAGACACACCTCACGCACGCGCGCCAGCAATTCCCGCAGCGTCGGCGCCCCGCTGAGGTCAGTGCGCAACACGAGCGTGTTGACGAAAAAGCCGACGATGCCCTCGGTCGCCGCCTGCGTCCGG
>DASWTQ010000374.1:0-1746 GCA_036402055.1 Herpetosiphonaceae bacterium | reverse complement strand
TCGCCGAGATCGATATGGGACGCACGCGCTGGAACGAGTATCCGCTGCCGCTGATCCAGACGCTGCAAAGCTATCTCCAGATCGACAATCCCAGCGCCGCGCCGGATGTGATATTCGAGCAGGGAGCGACGACAGCACAGGGCGCGATCGAGCGGCTGGTACGCGAGCTGCGGACAACCGGGCGCGGCTGGCTCAAGGTGCGGCTGGCACGCTGGGCCGCGCGACGAGTCCGGGCGCTGGCAGGACTGCGCGAAAGCCCGAAGTTCGCCGCGATCCGCATCATCGGCACGGTGCGCGAGGCGGTGCTGACCAGCGGCCGTGAGCTGGCGGCTCAGGGCGTTATCGCGCAGCCCGACGATCTGTTTTTTCTGCACGCCGACGAGATCAAAGCGCTGGCGACCGGCGACTCCTGCGACTGGCAGGTGCTGATCGCCGAGCGGCGCAGCGCCTACGAGCGCGAAAAGCAGCGCCGCCAGATACCGCGTCTGCTGCTGAGCGATGGCCGCGCCTTCTTCGACGGCATCGCCGACGACACATCCGACGCGACCACGCTGGTCGGTAGCCCGGTCTCGCCCGGCAGCGTCGAGGGCGTGGCGCATGTGGTGCTCGATCCGCATGCCGAGCAGCTCGCGCCGGGTGAGATTCTGGTCTGTCGCGGGACTGATCCGGCCTGGACGCCGCTGTTTCTGGCAGCGGGCGGTCTGGTGATGGAGGTCGGCGGACTGATGACTCACGGCTCGGTTGTGGCGCGCGAGTACGGCATTCCGGCGGTCGTCGGCGTGCACCAGGCGACAACCAGACTCCGCAGCGGGCAGCGCATCCGCGTGGATGGGTCGAGCGGCCGGATCACGCTGCTGGATCAGCAGGAGCAGCCGGCTTGACGCTGATTCTCGCCGGCAGCCTCGACACTTAAAAAACGAAACAGGACACGCTGTAACGGCGTGTCCTGCTCACTGGCTTACGATCTTCTATACATACTCACGCAGCGGAGCCGGCCGCAGGTCCAGCTCCACCACATCGTCGAGACGAATCCGATCGTCGTAGCCGGTCGAGCGGGCATCCACGTTCAACACCTCGGCCGCGATATAGGCCGCCAGATACGGGGAGATGCGCTGCGTACTAAGGCCGTCCTCAAGCGTGGTTAGCAGGTCATGCTGAGTCATCGAGATCTACTCTCCTTGAATAGTCGCGTCATTGCCATACATATGTCCACAGATGAAGGTGTGCGTGTCGTCGGATGATCGACGGAGCTGCTGGCAGCTCATCGATCGCGCAGCGTTTTATTGCCGGAAGCAAAGCAATACGGCAGTGCGGGAAGATATACCTGGCTGCAAGGCTATATTATCCCGATCTCGCGGGCTTTGGTCAAGTCGAATCGCGACCGATTCTTGTGGAGCATGGGACTTTCGATCCGCAGAATTTTCGCGCGTTGGAAGCAGATGGGACGCGGCTGTATACAAATATAGCCTCTTACAGGTGCATAAATTGCTCACGACTCACTATGAACTCATATTCCCTTTGGTGTACCATCATCCCTACGAGGTTAGACTATGGCAATGAGAACACAAGCAACGATTGAAGATTTGTACCGTGTGCCTGAAAACGGCAAAGCTGAGCTAGTCAACGGAGAATTGGTGCTGATACCTCTGACTGGCTTTTTGCCTAGCCGTGCCGCAGGCGAAATTTACGTCAGCCTCCGCGACTATGCGCGCCGTACCAAATCAGGTTATGCTATCACTGATAACG
>DASWTQ010000373.1:0-15694 GCA_036402055.1 Herpetosiphonaceae bacterium | reverse complement strand
CGACGAACCAGGTACGTGGCAACGCCAGGCTGCGCTCGAACGCGGTCTGCGCCAACTGCACGATCGAGATCTTCGTGGCCGATAAGCTGTCGACGAGCGATCCCAGCGGCGATAACGCCGGCGAGGGCAAGACCTACATCGGCAGCGGCAAGACCGACAGCAGCGGTAACTTCTCGATCGCGGTCTGCAATCCGAAGCTGACGCAGGGCCAGATCATCACCGCGACCAGCACCGATCCGCAGGGCAACACGTCGCAGTTCAGCGCCAACGTCGCGGTCGGCGCGGCGGTCACGCCCGATCCGTGCCTTGCGCCGAGCCCGTCGCCGAGTCCATCGCCGAGCCCGTCGCCGACGCCGAGTGGATCGCCGTCGCCGAGCCCGTCGCCAAGTCCAACGCCGAGCCCGTCGCCGAATCCGTCGCCGGTTCCGCTGCCACCACGGATCTGGTTCCCGCTGGTCAAGCGCTAAGCCGGCAGCACTGCCCCGACGATCGCGACTCGCTAGCGACAATCGTCGGGGCAGCTTGATGCGGGGCGTATCATCCGGTGGATAATGTGCGTTGTGAAGAGATAGACACACAGTATCTACAGCCGGTCGCGGCGCGCGGTGTGGATAACGTGGAGATAACATGTTGATAGTGTTGATAACCAGCGTGTAAAGGTCAGGATCGATGCTGATTTGCTTCAACGGAATTGACGGCTCGGGCAAAAGTCTACAGGCGCATAAGCTTATCGAGGAACTCAGAGCGGCAGGCTATCCGGCGGTCTATGTTTGGAGCGGCGGAAACGCGCCCTTGACCAAGCCTCTAGCCCGGCTCAGCAAATCGATCCTGCGACGACGGCGATCGACCGGAGCGGCGCAAGCGGAAGCGCCGCAGCCGGCGAGCCAGGAAACCTCGGAGTATCGCTCGTACCTGTCGTTTACACAGGGCATCTTCAAACGGCCTTGGATTCGTTGGCTCTGGCTCCAGGTGTCGATGCTGGAGCACATGGGCGAAATCTGGACCAAAATCGTGCCGCATCTGCTGGCCGGCAAGATCGTCGTCTGCGACCGCTACATCTACGATCGGCTGGTGAACATCGCGGTGCTGTGCAACACGGCGCCGGAGCAGCTGCGGCGGCAGCTCTGGCTGGCACGGCTCTACTGGGTGCCGCGACCCAACAAATGGTTTTTTATCGACGTGCCGGCCGATGTGGCATTTAGTCGCAAAGACGATGTGCCGGACGTGCTGTACCTTGAGCGGCGGATTCCGCTCTACCGGACGATCGCCGACGCGTTCAAGCTTGAGCAGCTGGACGGCACGGCCGATCCCGGCGAGATCGCAGCGCAGGTCTGGCAGAGCGTCCAGAGTGCGCTGCCCCAGGCGCCGGCTGCCGCGCTGGAAAGCGGCTCGGCGGAGCTGAGAAGAAGGTAAGAATAGGGATGAATCATACTCCAGCGCTTTCAAAAGCAAATCTGCTCGATCTGGCGCGGCGACCAATGGCGATCGTCCTGGCGACGCTGGGAGTGAGCCTGCTCTACGGCATGGCGCTGGGCACCTCGATCCCGCCGCTGTGGCTGATCGCGGCGCCGATCGCAGCGGGCGTGGCGCTGGCAGCGATCTTCAAGCCCGAGCTGGCGGCGATCGCGCTGATCGGCATCACCTGGGGCTACATCTCGGAGACCGCCAACAAGTTTCATGGCGTGCCGTCGCTGACCAAGCCGCTGGTGGGGCTGCTGGCCGTCACCCTGATCGTGCGGCGCTTCACGGGCAAGCGCACGCCGTTTGTGAACGATGCGACGACCTGGTGGATGCTGAGCTACTTTTTTGTGATCTGCCTGGGCCTGATCTACGCACGCTATCCCGACCGCGTGCTGCTGCTGGTCAACGATTTTGCCAAAGACTTCGTGCTCTTCCTGGTGCTGATCAACCTGCTGACCTCGACCAAAAGCTTCGAGCGCACGATCTGGCTGCTGCTGTTCATCGGCGCGCTGCTGGGCTCGCTAACAATGTACCAGGAGCTGACGCACAACTACGAGTCGACGTTTGGCGGCCTGGCACGTATGAAGCTGGCGCAGATCGCCGAGGGCATTCAGGATCGGCCGCGCGCCGGTGGGCCGACCAGCGAGCCGCTGGCCTTTGGTCAGCAGCTGCTGGTGCTGGTGCCGCTCGGACTGTGGGGCATAATCCATGCACGCTCGCTGTTTGCGCGCGGCTTCGCGGCCTACGCGACAATGGCCTGTCTGGCCGGCGTGGGCTTGAGCTTTTCGCGCAGCTCGTATCTGGCGCTGGCGGCGGCGCTGGCGCTGTTCGCGCTGCATATCCGGCTCAACCCGCGCTACATGCTGCTGATGGTGGTGATCGGCGGCGTGCTGCTGTGGACCGCGCCGCCCGAGTTCACGGCGCGCTTCCAGACGCTACAAAACCTGCTGCCCGGCGATAGCTTCAACCCCGAAGATCAGGGCGTGCAAAGCGAGGCATCGTACGAGATGCGCTCGATCCAGCTCGGCATCGCCTTTGACATGTTCACCGACCATCCGGTTGTAGGCGTGGGCGCGTGGAATTTCACCCAGCTCTACCCCGAGTACGTCAACGAGCGCGGCAGCGCGATCGCGGAAGGCTTCGGGCCGCCGCACAACTATTATCTTGAGATCGCCGCCGAGCATGGCGTGATCGGCCTGATCACGATTCTGGGCGTGCTGGTGCTGGCTTTTGTGCGGCTGCGCACGGCTCAGCGGCTCTTCGGCCTGCTGGGCGAGACACGCCTGTCGGAGCTGGCGGTTGCGCTTCAGATCGCGCTGGTCGGCTATCTGATCTCGGCGGCATTTCTGCACGGCCTGTACTCGCGCTTTCTCTGGCTTCAGGTCAGTCTGGCGGTCGCGTTCGCGCTGATCGCGATGAGCGAGGCCAGACGGCGCGGCGTTTCGGTCGAGCAACCGGTCACAGGATCAACTCTACCCGTTCGGAAGGTAGCATGAGTCTAGGCAAGAAAACCGCGCAGGGCGTGTTCTGGAACTATGTTTCCTTCGCCGGCGGTAAGTTTCTCACGTTCATCAGCACGATCATCCTGGCGCGGCTCGGTCTCGGGCCGGATCAGTTTGGCGAAGTCGCGATCGCGCTGCTGGCGATCACCTATCTTGAGGCGATCGGCGATCTCGGCATTGCTGCGGCGCTGATCTACCAGCGTGACGATGTCGAGCGCGCCTCGCAGGTCGCGTTCGTGATCAGCATCGTCATGGGCGTGGTGCTGTGGGGATTGGCGACGCTGAGCGCTCCCTACGTGGGCGCGTACTTCAACGAGCCGGGCTCGGTGCCGATGCTGCGCGTGCTGGCGTTTACACTGTTGATCCAGTCGTTCGGCAATGTGCACATGGCGCTGCTGACCAAGGAGCTGGAGTTTCGGCGCAAGCTGTGGCCGGATCTGAGCCGCAACTTTGCCAAAGGCTTCGGCGCGATCGGGCTGGCGCTGGCGGGCTTCGGGCCGTGGAGCCTGATCTGGGGCCAGGTGCTGAGCGCCTTCGCCGCGACGATCGCACTGTGGTACGCCCAGCCGTGGACGCCGCGTCTAACCTGGGACTCGAAGCTGGGCAAGCAGATGCTCTCGTACGGCTTGCAGATCCTGGGCATCGAGATTCTGGCGGTCTTCTGGTCAACTGCCGATTACGTGATGGTCGGACGCTACCTGGGCAAGACCGAGCTTGGCCTCTACCAGACCGCGTTTCGGATCTCGGACCTGCTGATCATCAACATGTGTATCGTGGCCGGGCGTGTGCTCTTTCCGTCGTACGCCAAGCTGAGCCACGATCCGGCGGCGCTGCGACGCGGCTTCTTGACGACGCTGCGCTATATCTCGCTGATCACGCTGCCGGTCAGCGTCGGCCTGGCGGTGATCGCGCCGTTCTTTGTGAGCATCTTCTTCGGCCAGCGCTGGCTGCTGATGATTCCCGCGCTGGCGCTGCTGGCGCTGCGAGCCGGCATCAGCACGCTCTCGTTCAACAGCGGCCATCTCTTCAAGGCGATCGGACGGCCCGACATTGTGAACAAAGAGATGGTCTTCAAGCTGGCGGTGCTGCTGGCCGTGGTCTGGCTGACGGTGCCCTATGGCTTTGTGGCCGTCGCGATGGGCCAGATCGGCGTGTCGCTCTTTGCTGTGCTGCTCGATATGGGCATCTGCATGTATGTGCTCAAAGTCGGCCCCGGCCCGATCTGGCAGCAGATCCGCTCGGCGCTGGTCTCGGCGCTGGCGATGGGTGCCGCCGTGTGGCTGGTGGTCGCGAACACGCCGCAGGGCTACGATGTGCTAGGTCTGTTGGCGGCGATCTTGGTTGGCGCGGGCAGCTACGCCGGCCTGCTCTGGCTGACCGAGCGCAAGCTGCTGGTCGATAGCATTCGCTCGGTGGTGCATCTGGTGCGGCCCACCCGGCCAACGGTCAGCGAATCCTAGCGCCGGCTCGATGTGTAGATCGTCGAAATTGTATATCGATAGAGAAGTTGATACAAGGAGGAGCGCAGCTTGAAAGACCGAATCTCTAACCTGCGATGGACGATGGGGCTGATTGTGCTTGCCGCTATCGTGCTTCGTCTCCTCGTGTTTGCTTATATCGCCCACGAGCCGCGCAAGTTCTACACCTACGACTCAGATGGCTACGATCGGCGGGCGATGAATCTGCTGCGCTACGGTGTGTTCGCCAGCGAAAAAGAGCCGCCGCTCACGCCGGACCTGGATCGCACGCCGGTTTATCCGGTGATGATCGCCGGAGTCTTCGCGGTCGCGGGCCACACGCCGGGCGCCGTGATCCTGCTGCATATTCTGCTGGCGGGCGTGACCGCGCTGCTGACGTTTATGCTGGCGCGTGAGCTGGGCCTGCCCTCGTCGGTGGGCGTGCTGGCGGCGCTGATCTTCGCCGTCGATCCGCTCTCGATCATGACGACCAACTACCTGCTGACCGAGACGCTCTTCACGACGCTGCTGGTCGGCAGCGTGTGGGCCGTGGTGCGCTTCTGGAACAGCGGGCTGTGGCGCTGGCTGCTGCTGTCGGCGGTGCTGGTGGCGCTGACCTCACTGACGCGTCCGATCAGCCAGTTCCTGCCGATCGCGATGCTGCCGCTGTTTGTGCTGGCCGCGCGCAAAGGGCAGCGCCGCTTGTGGCTCGCGGCGGGCGCGGTCTTCGCGGTGCTGAGCCTGGCGCTGACCTACACCTGGGCCGTGCGCAACTACAACGCGACCGGGCTGTTCACGCTCTCGACGATCAGCGATACCAATCTGATCTACTACCGGGCGCGGGCTGTGCTGGCGGAGGCCGAGGGCACCAGCCAGGATCAGGCATGGGACAAGTTGGAGGCGCGGATCAATCAGATCGCGGCCGAGCGTGGCCTGTCTACCGCCGAGACGATCGATCTGCAACGCGAGGAGGCGCTGGCGATCTTTACGCGCTATCCCGGCCTGACGGTCAAGATGCTGGCCAAGGGCGTCGGGCGGCTGCTCTTCGATCCGGGCTACACGATCACCTGCGCGCAGCTCGACCGCCAGAGCACGGCCTTTGACTGCTTCCCCGGCCGCTCGTCGATGAACGAGCCGGGTCTGGTCGACAAGGCGCTGGGCAGGCTGGGCCAGATGTCGCTGGTACAACAGTTTACGCTGTTTTTCAGCACGATCTTGCTGGGCGTGGTCTACCTGAGCGCGGCGCTGGGCACGCTGCGGCTCTTCCGCGAGCGGCGCTGGCTGATCCTGGGGCTGCTGTTCCTGCTGATCGCCTACTTTGTCGGGCTGTCGGCGGGCGGCGAGGCGAATAGCCGCTTCCGTATTCCGGTAGTGCCGTTCCTGGCAATCCTGGCGGGCACCGGCCTGACATCGCTGCGCGCGTGGTCGGCGCGGCCATCCTGGCGCTGGCGGCAGCCGCGCTCGACACAAACTGCGCTCTCCGGCGAGTCACGAGGTTAGCGGCATGACTGATCAGCCAATCCGCATTCTGGGCCTGACGATGGATCGTGTCGGCGATTTTCGCAACCCGACCGCGAAGAACGCGGGCATGTACGCGGCGCTCGACCGTCGTTTCGGCGTGGTCGATGTGATTCGGCCCAGCCTGCCGAGGCCGGAGCAATACTACAACAAGCTGCGCAACCTGCATCCCGATCGCGATTACTGGCGGATTCGGGCCAGTCTCAATCCGTGGGCATTCAAGCGCCGCACCGCGCAGGCCGAGCAGCATTTGCAGCGCCGGGACGGCCAGTACGATCTGATCGTGCAGCTGCACACGCTGCTCTCGCCGGGCGATCTGACGAAGCGCCGGCCGTTCGTGCTGACCACCGATAACACCTACCGGCTGTGCGAGCGCTACTACGCGGATTGGGCGCCGCTGCGGGGACGGCAGCGCGACGAGTGGATCAAGATGGAGCGGGCGACGTACCAGCAGGCCGAGTTTCTCTTTCCGCGCAGCAACTGGCTGCGGCGCTCGATGATCGAGGACTACGGCTGCGATCCCGACCGCGTGATTCGCGTCGGCTGTGGCGCCAACCATGTGCGCCCGTCGCTGGAGGGCAAGCGCTACGACCGGCCGATCGCGCTGTTTGTGGGCTACGAGCTGAAGCGCAAAGGCGGCTACGTGCTGCTCAAAGCCTGGGAGCGTGTGCAGCGCGCGCTGCCCGAGGCCGAGCTGTGGTTTGTCGGCCCGGATCAACCAAAAGGCAAGCAGCCCGGCGGCGTGCGCTGGCTCGGCCGCGTCGACAATCGCGAGGCGCTACACGAGATCTATAGCCAGGCCAGCGTTTTCGTCTTGCCCGCGCTCTTCGAGCCGTGGGGCCACGTTTTCACCGAGGCGATGGGCGAGGGCCTGCCCTGCATCGTCAGCGATCGCTGCGCCATGCCGGAGATTGTGGAGCACGGCAAGACCGGGCTGGTAGTGCCCGCCGCCGAGCCGGAGCCGCTAGCCGACGCGCTGATCCAGTTGCTCGGCGATCTGGATCAGGCGCAGCAAATGGGCCGGCAGGCGCACGCCTCGATTCTGCATGATAACACCTGGGACGATATGATCGAGCGCATGGCGCCATACATCGAGCAGGCCGTGGGCAGAGCTGCCCCGCAGAAAAGCGCACTGGTCGGCGTGTAAGCATGCATTTGAAATATCCAATTGGAGGACGCTAAGACCGTGCGGCGTAGAATGACCCATCCAACCCACTACGAGATCCAGCGGCGCAATCGCGCAGATACCGGCTGGCTCGTGTTTCTGATCCCGCTGCTTTTGATCGCGGGGCTTGTGCTGTTTGCCGGCGGCTATATGTCGGGTCGCCTTGATGGCCTGCTGGATGACTCCGAGGTCACCGTAGAAGAGATTCCGCCCGAGCCCACCGTGACGCGCACCGAGATCCGCGAGTGGCGTCCGTCGATCGCGCTGCAATACTACAAGGATAACGACGCCACGCCCCAGTTTCTGGCCAAAAACGTCGGCTGGCTCACGATGCAGTACGGCATGGAAGATCTACGCCAGCAGGTGACCGACAACGGCTACCAGGCGTCGGTGCTCCAGTACATGCTGACGTTCCAGATTCGCGGTCCAGGGCCATACAAAAACGAGAACGACGACTGCGAGAACGATTACACGCCGATCCCCGACAACCCGATGTGGACCGACGATTTTTGCGAGTTGGTGCACTCGCACGAAAGCTGGTTTCTGCACAACGGCGACGGCGAGCGGATCTACAACAAAGAAGAAAACTGGGACGGCACCGACGTCTACGAATACTACATGAATCCGGCCTCGCAGGGCTACCGCGACTTCTGGGTCTCGCAGATGAAACGCCAGCAAGACGCCAGCTGGCAGGGCTTCAGCCTGGATAACGTTCCGGTCTCGCTCGATTATCTCAAGACGCGTGGCGATAACCAGGACGGCAAGGTCAAAGAGTTTGACGATGCCGAGGAGTTTCGCCAGGCGGTCGTCGGGCTGATCGACACGATGCGCGCGAACTTTCCCGGCCAGCCGATCTGGGGCAACATGATCAAGTCCGGCTACAGCTCCAACGAGTGGGACGATTATCTCGATCATCTGGACGGCTTTCACGAGGAAAACTTCGCGACCGGCTGGACCAACACCAGCCCGCCGAGCGCCAAAGAGTGGGACGGCATGCTCACGCGCGTCGAGAAAGCCCTGCGGCGCGGCAAAAGCGTGGCACTCTTCAGCCAGGGCGAGCAAAACGACACGCAGGCGTTCAACTTCAGCCTGGCCTCGTACCTGCTGATCGCGACCGATGACGATCGGGCATCGTTTCGCTACACGCACACGGACGACTACAAAGAGCTGTGGTGGTATCCCGAGTACGAAACCAATCTAGGGTTGCCCAAGGGTAGCCGCTCCAGGCAGGGCAAGCTCTGGGTGCGGGATTTCCAGTGCGCGCGCGTAACGGTCGATCCCGAGGCTCGAACCGGCACGATCCAGCTACGGCCCTGCGAATTGTAGCTCAAGATCACAACCCACACACCTGCAAGGCTGCGTCGCCGATCCTGGCGGCGCAGTTTGTTTCGAAACGGAGCGCATCTTTTGGGACGCAAGCGGCGTTCCTTAAAACGTAGGTTCTATACCAGCTAGTAAAACAGAGCAGGGCGCGAGCGAGAGCTGGCTGTGCGTTAGGCTAGAGGAATCCCTAGATGAATCAACCGATCAAAATCTTACATCTGTGCGCTTCGCTGTCGGTCGGCGGCGCTGAGCGATTTTTGCTGGGCCTGGCGCAGAAGGTGGACCGTCGGCGCTTCGAGATGCATATCTGCTGTCTCAACGTGCTGCGCGGCAACGCGCTTCAGCGCGACTTTGAGCAGCTCGGCCTGCCGGTTAAGGTCATCGGCACCAAGCGCTTCTTCGATCTGCGCACAATCCTGGAGATCGGGCGCTACGTTCGCGAGCATCAGATCGACATCATCCATACCCAGCTCACCAACGCCGACATCGTGGGGCGGCTCGTCGGGCGGGCGCTGAATCGTCCGGTGATCTCGACGCTTCAGAACGAGCCGCGCGACTACAATCGCCACCGCGCGATCCATAACTGGCTGAGCCGCACCACGGCGCGCTACCTGGCCACCGAGCTGATCCCGGTCTCGGATCGACTGCGCGAGCAGTTTATCGCCGAGTGGCACATTCCCGCCGGCCGCATCCACACGATCTATAACGCCGTGCCGGTCGAGGAATATCTCGGCATTCCTGAAGGCCCGCCGCAGCACGCCGACGGTGACGGCCCGATCATCACCAACATCGGCCGGCTCAGCCCGCAGAAGGCGCAGCACAACCTGCTGACCGCCGCTAAGCTGGTGCTGGAGCAGCGGCCCGACGCACGCTTTATGATCGTCGGCCAGGGCCGGCTGGATCAGCCACTCAAGGAGCAGGCGCAGCGGCTGGGCATCGCCGAGCGCGTGACGTTTACGGGTCTGCGCAAGGATATTCCGGCAGTGCTGGCTCAGACCGACATCTTCACGCTGCCGTCGCTGTGGGAGGGCCTGCCACTGACCGCGATCGAGGCGATGGCGGCGGCGCGGCCCGTGGTGCTGACCGATGTCGGCGGCAACAGCGAGCTGGTGCAGTCCGGCGTGAACGGCATGATCGTGCCGCCCGACGATGTGGACGCGCTGGCCACGACGCTGGTGGAGCTGCTGAACGACGAGCAGCGCCGCGCCGAGATGGGCAATGCTGCGCGCCAGCGGGTACAGCACGACTTCAGCATCGAAACGATCGCGGCGCAGCACGAGGCGCTCTACGAATCGATCTGGAACAAGCATTACCATCCGGTGCGCGAGGCTCGCGTCTCGGTCAAATCTTAAGGGGAGCGGCATGCGTTTCGGCGTTGCGATGATTTCGAGCGTGTTCTACCCGTCGATCGGCGGCGCGCAAACTCACACGCTGCGACTGAGCCAGAAGCTCAAGGCGCGCGGCGTGGATGTGCTGGTGATCACGCGGCACTACGAGGGCCTGGCGCGCTACGAGGAGATCGACGGCATTCCGACGTATCGCGTGGGCAAGGGCGAGGGCAACCTGATCGTCGCGGCGCTGAGCTACATCGTCGGGGCACTGCGGGTGCTGCTGGCCCAGCGCAAACGCTACCATATTTTGCACTGCCACCTGATGATCTCGCCGATGACGATCGGCCTGCTGGCGAAGCCGCTGGTGGGCAAGCCGCTGGTGATCAATCCGCACCGCAGCGGCAAGATCGGAGATGTCGGCTTTTTGACGCATAATCGACCGATCACGGGGCGGCTGCGGCTGGCCCTGGCGCGGCGCTGGGGAGATGCGTTCGTCAGCATCAGCCGCGATATTCACGACGAGCTAGCCGGCATCGGCGTGGGCGACAGCAAGCTGTGGGACATCGCGAATGGCGTGGATGTCGATCATTTCGCTCCGGTCACTCCCGCTGAGCGTGCCGCGCTGCGCGAGTCGCTTGGGCTGCCGTCGGGTCCGCTGGTCGTCTTTACGGGTCGGCTGGTCACCGAAAAAGGCGTGAATGTGCTGATCGATGCCTGGCCGCAGGTGCTGCGCGATCAGCCCGATGCCAGGCTGCTGCTCGTCGGCGACGGCGATCAGCGGCAGGAGCTTGAGGCGCAGACGCGGCAGCTCGGGATCGCCGAGCGGGTTATTTTCGCGGGTGGCTGCGCGGATGTCGCGCCGTATCTGCGCGCCGCCGATGCGTTTGTGCTGCCTTCGTTCGCCGAGGGCCTGCCGATCGCGCTGCTGGAGGCGATGGCCTGCGGTCTGCCCAGCGTGACCACCGCGATCGGCGGCACCATGCGCGTGCTCACCGACGATCTCCACGGACGACTGGTGCCGGTTAGCGATCCGACCACGCTGGCGCAGGGATTAATCGAGGCGCTTGGAGCTTCCGGCCAGACCTGGGGCGAGCAGGCACGGCAGCATGTTGTCGCGCAGTACTCGCTGGACGTGGTCGCCGATCGCTACATAGAGATGTACGAGACGATCCAGCCCAAGCTCAAGCGACAGCAGACCGCCAATCAGACGCAGCAGGCGTAGCTTTCACAAAGGAACCGAGGACGCAGGAACGATGCTTATTTCGCGCACACCACTACGTATCAGCTTCGCCGGCGGCGGCAGCGATCTGCCCGCGTTCTACCGCGAGGAGCCGGGCGCAGTGGTCAGCACGACGATCAATAAATACATCTATATCAACGTCAACAAAAAGTTCGATCCGGGAATTCGCGCCAGCTACTCGATCACCGAGACCGTCGAGAGCGTCGACGAGCTGCGCCACGAGCTGATCCGCGAGGCCATGAAGCTGCTTGGTCTGACCGGCGGCATCGAGATTACGTCAATCTCGGATATTCCGTCGCAGGGCACCGGCCTGGGCTCGTCCAGCACCTACACGGTCGGACTGCTCAACGCGCTCTACGCCTACACCGGGCGCTTCGCCGGCGCTGAGCGGCTGGCTCGCGAAGCCTGCGACATCGAGATCGAGCGCTGCGCCAAGCCGATCGGCAAGCAGGATCAGTACATCGCGGCCTACGGCGGCCTGCAATACATCCAGTTCAACCCCGACGAGAGCGTCTTTGTCGATCCGATCATCTGCCAGCCCGCGATCAAACAGCGCTTGCAGGAGCGGCTGCTGATGCTCTACACCGGCGTGACGCGCTCGGCCAATCACATTCTGGAAGAGCAGAGAGCCAACACCGAGCGCGACGGCGATCGGCGGCGGACGCTGCGCGCGATGACACGCATGGCCCAGGATCTCCGCGCCGCGCTGAGCAACGACGATCTCGACTCGTTCGGCGAGATTCTGCACGAGGGCTGGCTGCTCAAGCAGCAGCTGGCGACCGGCATCAGCAACCAGCGCATCAACGAGTGGTACAGCCAGGCCCGCGAGCACGGCGCGATCGGCGGCAAAATCCTGGGCGCCGGCGGCGGCGGCTTTCTGCTGGTCTACGCGCCCGTCGAGCGCCACGCCGAGATCATCGCCGCGCTGCCCGAGCTAGCGCCGATGCCGTTCGCGTTCGAGCCGCAGGGCAGCAAGATTGTGTACGTCGAAGAACCAAGAACCTAGAACCAAGAACCAAACGAAAGAACAAAGAACAGAGAACAAAGGAACAAGCGAACAAGGGAACAAAGCAAGTACCTTGATTCCCCTTCTCCTGTCGCAACCGAGGCGGAAGCCCGCCGAGGTGAGGGGAAAGGGGTGGATGAGTAGCAGCCGGGGATGAGGGCCGCTCCCGAACAAAGAACAGAGAACAAAGGAACAAGCAGGCTCTGCATCTTCCCCCTCGCCTACCGCAGTGGGAGAGGGGGACGCAGGGGGTGAGGGCCTCGAAAAGAACAAAGGATCACGCATGACGAACACCGCACAAGCTCCAAAAACAGTTGCCTACGTAATGTCGCGGTTTCCCAAGATTTCCGAGACATTTATTTTATATGAGATCCTGGAGCTAGAGCGGCTCGGGCTGCACGTCGAGGTCTTTCCGCTGATCCGTGAGCAGGCGCAGACCATCCATCCCGAGGCCCAGGCGATCGTTGAGCGCGCGCACTACAGCTCGTTCTTGTCGCTGCCGGTGCTGTTTGCGCAGGGCTACTGGCTGCGCAAGCGTCCGCTGCGCTATCTGCGCGCCTGGTGGCGAGCGCTGCGCGGCAACATCGACACGCCGAGCTTTCTGGCCCGCACGCTGGTGCTGGTGCCGCAGGCGGCGCTCTTTGCCCGCCGGATGCACGAGCTGGGCGTCGAGCATCTGCACGCGCACTATGCCACGCATCCGGCGCTGACCGCGTACGTGGTGCGTGAGCTGGCCGACATTCCGTACAGCTTCACGGCGCACGCCCACGACATCTACCTTGAGCGCCCGATGCTGGACGAGAAGATCCGCCGCGCCGGCTTTGTCGTGACGATCTCGCAGTACAACCGCGAGCTGTTGCGCAGCCTCTACGGCGATGCAGCGGCCGAAAAAACCGTCGTGATCCACTGCGGCGTCGATCCGGCGGTCTTTCAGCCGCAGCAGGATCGCCTGCCTAACCCGCAGTTCACGATGGTCTGCGTTGCCAGCTACCAGGATTACAAAGGCCATCCCTATCTGATCGAAGCCTGCGCCCAGCTCAAAGCGCGCGGTATGGATTTTCGCTGCCTGCTGATCGGGCAGGGCGAGGACCAGCCGCAGATCGAGGCGCAGATCCAGAGGCTGGGATTGGGCGAGCAGGTGCTGGTGCTGGGACCGCAGCCGCGCAACAAAGTCAGCGAGTACGTCGCCGCCGCAGATGTGGTTGTGCTGCCCAGCATCGTGACCAGCTACGGTAAGCAGGAAGGCATTCCCGTGGCGCTGATGGAGGCCCTGGCCAGCGCAAAGCCGGTTGTTGCCACCGCGATCTCGGGCCTTCCTGAGCTGATCGAGCATGAGCGCAGCGGCCTGCTGGTGCCGGAGCGCGACGCGACCGCGCTGGCCGAGGCGCTGGCCCGGCTGCACGACGATCCCGAGCTTGGCCGGCGCTTAGGAGCGGCCGGACGTGAGACCGTGCTGCGCGAGTTTGATCTCAAGCGCAACACCGCGCTGCTGCATAATCTGCTGCTGCAAGATTGGTCAGCTCCCGTCGAGCGTCCGATCGTCACCGAGATCGCGGCGCTGGAACGATAGAAGAGAATCGGCGCGAGCTTGCGCCTGGAAGGAGATAGATGTGATCGGACGATTCTTCTGGCTGTGTGTCGGCACGATCGTGTACACCTACGCGGGCTACCCGCTGCTGTTGACGCTGGTCGCGCGGCTGCGCCCTAAGCCCAAACCCTACCCGCAGATCACGCCTAAGCTGACGCTGCTGATCGCGGCCTACAACGAGCAGGACGTGATCGCCGGCAAGCTGGAGAACAGCCTGACGCTGGATTATCCCCGCGAGCAGCTTCAGATTCTGGTTGCCGCCGACGGCTCCGACGATCGCACGCCCGAGATTGTGCGCGAGTACGCCGATCGCGGCGTGGAGCTGAGCTACAGCCCCGAGCGGCGCGGCAAGATGGCGGCGATCAACCGGGCGATGCACCAGGTGCGCGGCGAGATCGTGGTTTTCTCGGATGCCAACAACATGTACACGCCCAACGTGCTGCGCGAGCTGGCCACGCCCTTCTCCGACCCCAAAGTCGGCGTGACCACCGGTGCCAAGCTGATCAGCAGCGGCGACGGCGCGCTGGGCGAGTCCGAGGGCCTGTACTGGAAGTATGAGTCGTTCATCAAGAAGCAGGAAACGCGGCTGGGCTGCACGATCGGCGTGGCCGGCGAGGTACTGGCGATCCGCCGAGAGCTGTTTGCGCCGCCGCCCGAGAGCACCATCAACGACGATTTTCACATGATGATCCAGATCGTGCGCGAGGGCTACAACGTCGTGTACGCGCCCGCCGCCTACTCGCGGGAGCGGATCTCGCCCACGGCTCAGGACGAGATCACACGGCGCACGCGCATCTTCGCGGGCTGGTACCAGTCGATCTTTCAGTCGCACAAGCTGCTGACGCTGCGCCGTCCGGTCGTCGCCTGGCAGGTCTGGTCGCACAAGTTTCTACGGCCGTTCGTGGCGATCGCCGGTGTCGGGGCGCTGGCTGCCAATCTGCTGGCGGTGACCTTCCCGCCACGTGGCACGCGCAGCCCGATCGGGCGACTGGCCGCGCCGTTCAACTGGATCATGCTGGCGCTGCAGGTGGTATTCTACGGCATGGCCTGGATCGGCAGCCGCTCGGAGCACACCGGCGCGACTGGTAAAATCCTGTACATCCCGACGTTCCTGGTCAACAGCAACCTGGCCGGAATCCTGGGCCTGTATCGCTTTCTGACCAAGCGCCAGACCTCGCTCTGGCAGCGCGTGCAGCGCCGCGAGGTCATGCCGGCTACGGAGAGCGCCGAGCCGACCGAGGCCGCGCTGGCCACCGTCGAGGCGTAACTGATGATGATCGAACAGCTACCGACAACCGAGGCGCCGGTACGCGTGCTGGGCTTGCTCGTCGGCGATATTCACGCGCCGGTCAGCGATGCCAGGATCAAGTACGGGCAGCTTTTTGCCGAGCTAGGCAAGCAGTGCCGGCTGGTGGACGTGCATAACGTCGAGGTCCAGGGCCTGGATCGCTACCAGAACGCGCTTCGCACACTGCGCTGGCCCAAGTGGCGCTGGCAGGAAGCGTTCTACAAAAACGTCTGGGGCTTTCACCGCCGCTCCCAGAAGGCGCAGCAGCACGCCTTCGCCAATCGCAGCCGCGCCGACGTGATCTTGCAGCACGGCACAATCTTCTCGTCGGAGTACCAGCCCGACGGGCCGCCGGTCGTGGTCTACACCGATTTCACCTACCGGCTGGCGCAGCGCGAAGATCCCTGGCGCGATCCATTCAACGACGTCGCGCAGAGCGAGCGCTGGAATGCGCTTGAGGCGCATGTCGCCAGGCAGGCCGCGTTTGTGCTCACCCGCAGCGAGTATGTGCGCCAGTCGATGATCGACGACTACGGCATTGCGCCGGAGCGGGTCGCGGCGGTCGGCGGCGGGATCAACTTCACGACACTACCGGAGCCGCAGCCGCTGGCCGAAGTGCCGCGCATCCTGTTCATCGGGACGAACTTCGAGCGCAAAGGCGGCGAGCAGCTGCTGGCGGCGTTCGGGCAGGTTCGAGAGCGCGTGCCCGAGGCCGAGCTGTGGCTGGTGACGCACAAGGCCGATATTTCCGGCCCCGGCGTGCGGCGCATCGAGCCGACGCGGGATCGGGACGCGATCGAAGCGCTGTATCGATC
>DASWTQ010000372.1:0-3906 GCA_036402055.1 Herpetosiphonaceae bacterium | reverse complement strand
CAACCAGGGCGGCCACCTCGCGCTCACGGGCGGTCAGGGTATCGGCGTGGATGCGGGCAGGTACGGATGCGGTCAACTCCGGCGCAGACGATCGCTCGGACGCGGAGAGCACACGTGACACCATTGCCAGCGCCGCCGCATTGCCCTGTGTGGCATACCCTTCCGCCCAGGCTTGATCAAAGCCGTTGCCGAGCCATGCGCGCGTCCGCACGAGCAGCGTATCGAGCATCTCGCGATCAGCTGCCATCAGATGAGCGGCGGTCTCCTTCAGCAGGGATCGGGCGCTGCCGAGCAGCCGTGCTGCATCAGCGGGCTGGCCCTGCGCGAGAAGGACGCCGGCAAGGCCAGCAATACACGCGGCAATTCCTCCTGGACTGCCGATCTGGCTGTTGAGATCCAGACTTTCGCACAGGAGCGTGCGCGCGCGCCTGGATGCTCCACTATGCAGCGCAATTTGACCGAGACGACGGAGGGAAAGCGCTAGAAAATTCGTGTCTCCTACCGCGCGCAGTAAAGCAATACTCTCCTCGAAACAGGTCTGCGCCCGCTTATTGTCGCCCTGAAGATACGCGGCGCTGCCGAGCAACGTCACCATCCATGCGACACTATAGCGATCCACACCGCCCATTTCACGCTCGCACGCCAGGCCACGTTCCAGCAGGGCCTCACCAGCTACCAGATCGCGCCGGAGAACGGCCAGCGTGCCAAGGTTTCGCAGCGCACCAAGCATCGTTCTGCGATCCTGGGTGGTCTCGCCGATCGCCAGGGCTTCCTCCAGCAGATGCTGGGATTCCTGGTAGCTCCCTTGAAGCCATGCCACGATGCCGGCGGCATTCAGAGCATAGGCCCGTGCCAGAGCAACGTGCGGCGCTTGTGTCCCAGCCAGCGCCAGCGCTCGTCGTAGCCGCTCGGCGCCTTCTGCGATGTAGCCGCGTACCGACCAGAAGCGCTCAAGGTCGGCGGGCAACGCGAGCGCCTGGATGATCGCATCGGTTTGGCCGGTCGCTCCAGCCACGACGATCGCACGGTCCAGCGCGGCGCGAAGATTGTCAAACTCCAGCTCAAGCCGCTCGAACCACATGCCTTGATCAGCAGACGTGAGATGCTTGCTCGCACACGTGATGCGTCCGGCGAAATACGCCAGATGCCGATCTTGTATACCGGCCTGCTCGTCTGTGGTCATCAGCTGTTTATGCGCATACTGACGCACCAGCTCCAACAGGCGATAGCGGCCCTCGCCTGGGAGCGCTACACGCACGACCAGTGATTTCTGGACGAGACCGGACAGCAGGTCAAGCACGATATGCGCCGGGATCGTGTCGTCGGTACACACCGACTCCGCCGCTGCCAGCGACCAACCACCCGCAAAAACGGATAGTCGGCGGAGGATCGTTCGCTCTTGCTCGGAGAGGAGCCCATAGCTCCAGTCTAGTGTCGCCTCCATGGTTCGGTAGCGCGATGTCAGCAGCACCATGCTATCATCCAGGCGGGCCGCGATCTGCTGCACTGATACGGTGCGCGTACGCGCGGCAGCCAGCTCGATCGCCAGCGGAATACCATCAAGGCTGCGACAAATCTCGCCGATCACGGTGAGCACCGCCGGATCAGTGCTGAATGTCGGAGAAGCGGCCTGAGCACGCTCGACAAAGAGCCTTACGGCTTCGAAGCCAAGCAGATCGCACTCCTGAAGTGGTTGATCGTGTGGAGCCGGCGGCACGGGGAAAGTCAGTGATGGAACTGGACAAACGCACTCGCCAATAATGTCTAATGTTTCGCGACTGGTTGTAAGGACTCGCAGCGCCGGGCAGCTGTGCAGCAGGGATTGCGTCAGCGCCGCACACGCCGCCACCAGATGCTCGCAGTTGTCAAGCACTAGCAGAGTCTGATACGGAGCGAGCGTTGTGATCAACGTCGTGAGCAGCGGGATGCCTGACTCCTCGCAAATGCTGAGTGCTGTGGCGACGGCACGCGGCACGAGATCAGGCTCGACGAGCGCGGAAAAATCGACAAACCAGACTCGGCCGCCGAAGATCGGTGCGACCTGCGCCGCGCTCTCAAGAGCGAGCCGCGTTTTGCCACAGCCGCCGATGCCGGTAAGCGTCAGGAGCCGCTGTGCCAGGATCAGGCGCTGGATCTCGGCAAGCTCGCGCTCACGACCGACAAAGCTGTTGAGGGCCGCAGGCAGATTGGTGGCGCACTGCTCCACAGTGACATCTCCTTTCGAACGAATGGATGCCATTGACAGCGCAACACGTATCCATGCCACGTGTTAGTGTTAATGCGCCAAACTGCGGCCGATCTTGCATATTTCGGTATCTGCCGCGACCACCGTGGTATCCACATAATCCGAGAAAGCAGGCGCCGATCGGTCATCTACCAGCAGACGTATCAGGCGACATCAGCGGCGCTCGAAGATGAGTCCGGCGTCGCGCCAAGCGCCTTGCGCACTGCCGGAGCCACTACCGAGCCAAGCAGCTCGATCGCCCGCAGCACCTGCGGATGTGGCAGAGGACCGACGCTGATCTGGGCCAGAAAGCGCTGGTGATTGAAAAGCTCGTGCTCAAAGAGGATTTTCTCGATCACTTCCTGCGGGCTGCCCACGAGCAGCGCGCCACGCGGCCCGCACAACGCGTCGAACTGCGCCCGCGTCATGGGCGACCACCCGCGCTCACGGCCGATCCGGTTCATCATCGTGGCGTAGGCCGGGAAGAACTCGTCGCGGGCCTGCTGCGAGGTCGGCGCGATGTAGGTATGGGAGTTGATACCCAGCGGCAGCAGGGCCGGCTCATGGCCTGCGGTCTGAGCAGCATGGCGGTAGAGCGTGGTCAGCGGCACAAAGCGCTCCGGCGCGCCGCCAATGATCGCCAGCGCCATGGGCAGGCCGAGCGTCCCGGCGCGTACCGCTGACTCCGGGGTGCCGCCGACGGCGATCCAGACCGGCAGCGGCTGCTGGATCGGCCGTGGGTAGACGCCCTGCTCGTCCAGCGGCGGGCGCTGGCGTCCACGCCAGCTAACCTGCTCGGACTCCCGCAGTCGCAGCAGCAGCTCAAGCTTCTCGGAGAACAAAACATCGTAGTCGTCGAGGTCGTAGCCGAAGAGCGGAAACGACTCGATGAACGATCCACGCCCCGCCATGATCTCGGCCCGACCGCCCGACACGAGATCGAGGGTAGCAAACTGCTGAAACACGCGCACTGGGTCATCCGAGCTGAGCACCGTGACCGCGCTGGCCAGGCGGATGCGCTGCGTGCGCGTGGCGGCCGCCGCGAGAACCACCGCCGGCGCCGAGACGACGAAGTCGGGCCGGTGATGTTCGCCCAGACCAAACACGTCGAGCCCTGCCTGATCGGCCAGCACCATTTCCTCAAGCAGGTCGTGTACCCGCTGCGCGGCGCTGCCCGACGCGCTGTCCGCTACCTCGCCAAAACTATAAACCCCGATCTCCATAGCGATCTCCCTTTGGTTGTGCCGGCGGCACCGCTGCTACTGCTCCTTTGTTTGTATCACATTTGCAACCGGCCAGAGGTAGATCGTTTGGTAGATGGCGAGCGCAACCACGGTCCCATCCGGCGAAAAAGCCACGCTATCTACACCTGCGCTAACCTTGACGCTGCTCAGCTCGTGGCCATCCGCCACGCGTGATAGCCGGATCGTGCTGTCGTTGCCGCCTGAGACCAGAAATTGATCATCCGGTGAAAATGCCAGCCCGTGTACTTGCCCCTCGTGCGTGTTCAGTGCCCGCACATGAGTTCCGTCCTGCGTATTCCACAGCTGCACCTCGTTCTCGCCGCCGGCGGTTGTCGCGAAGTTTTCGGCTCCTCCAAATGTCACCATTCCCTGGTTGTTCCAGCCAGGCGCGGCACAAAGAGTGCCGTCCGCTGAGTACGCCGTGCTAAATCCATGACC
>DASWTQ010000371.1:0-15630 GCA_036402055.1 Herpetosiphonaceae bacterium | reverse complement strand
CACCGAAGGTCTAACCGGGAGTAGCCACGATGGCAACCTCATCAAAACGCGATTATTACGAAGTGTTGGGCGTTGGACGGACCTCCACCGCAGACGAGATCAAGAAGGCGTACCGCAAGCTGGCGCGCCAGTATCACCCGGATCTCAACAAAGAAGCTGACGCCGAGGCCAAGTTCAAGGAGATCAACGAGGCCTACGAGGTGCTCTCCGATACCGACAAGCGCTCGATGTACGATCGCTTCGGGCATCAGGCGGTCGGCGGCGCGGGCGGCTACGATCCGTTCGGCGGCTTCGGCCAGGGCGACATCTTCTCGACGATCTTCGACGCCTTTGTCAACCAGGGCGCGCGCACCGGTGGCGCCGGTCCCAACACGCTGCGCGGTGCGGATCTGCGCTACCATTTGCAGATCGATTTCGAAGAGGCGATCTTCGGCACCGAGAAAGAAATCTCATACCAGCGCTCCGAAGCCTGCGCGACCTGCAAAGGCATTGGTGCGGAGCCCGGCACGGATCTGGTGCGCTGCACCAAGTGTAACGGCCAGGGCGAGATCCGCACCCGCGCGCCGATCTTCAATATGCTGACGGTCGTCACCTGCGATCAGTGCGGCGGCACCGGCAAGACGATCGCGATTCCGTGCCACACCTGCAAGGGCGAGGGTCGCACTCGCAACAACCGCAAGGTCAAAGTGACGGTGCCGCCCGGCGTCGACAACGGCCTTCAGCTGCGGCTGCGCGGCGAGGGCGAGGCCGGTCTGCGCGGCGGTCAGGCCGGCGATCTGCTGGTAGCGATCTCCGTGCGTGAGCATCCGCTTTTCCAGCGCAACGGCAACGACATCATTCTTGAGCTGCCGCTCAACGTCGCGCAGGCTGCGCTCGGCACCGAGGTCAAAGTGCCGACCGTCGGCGGCGAGGAGACGCTGGAGATTCCGGCCGGCACGCAGCACGAGGCGATCTTCCGGCTGCGCGGCAAGGGCGCGCCGTCACTGCGCGGCCAGGGACGCGGCGATCAGGTGATCGTGACGCGGATTGTGGTCCCGACTAAGCTCAGCGATCGCCAGCGCGAGCTGCTGGAAGAGCTGTCCGTCGAGTGGGGCGCGGAGCCGATCGACAAGCGTGAGGGCGGCTTCTTCTCCAAGATTAAAGACGCGTTTGGCATCTGATGAAGTACAAGCAAGGACAACGCGGCCAGTCTTCAGGCCGTGGCGGCACTTCACGATCCCAGGGGCCGCAGCAGCGTGGCCAGCGACCACCGCAGCGCCGCGATGGTCAACGACCGTTTGGGCGCGAAGAGCGCGGCTTTCATCGTGAAGAGCGCTCGCCGCGAGCTTCGTACGCCGAGTTTATCTATGGTCGTAACTCGGTGCGCGAGTCGTTGCGGGCGCGGCGCCGAACGCTCAGGCGGCTGCTGATCGCCGAGGGCGTGCGCGAGGGTGGGCCGATCACCGAGCTGCTGGAGCTGGCTCAGGCGGCCAGAGTTCCGGTCGAGCAGAGCGAGCGCCGCGAGCTTGACGCGCTGACCGAGGGCGCGAACCATCAGGGCGTCGTGCTTGAGGGCGGGCCGTATCGCTACGCCGAGCTGGACGAGATGCTGGCGCTGGCGCGGGAGCGCGACGAGCTGCCACTGTTGCTGCTGCTGGATCATGTGCAAGATCCGCAGAACGTGGGCACGCTGCTGCGCACCGCCGATGCGGTTGGTGTGCACGGCGTGATTCTGCCGGATCGCCGGGCTGCCGGAATCACGCCCTCGGTTGTCAACGCCTCGTCGGGAGCGGTGGAGCACCTGCTGATCAGCCAGGCGACCAATCTGGCCCAGACGATCGAGGAGCTGAAAGAGCAGAGCATCTGGGTGGCGGGCCTGGAGGACGATCCGCGCGCCCAGCTCTACGACAGCCAGCGCTCGGATCTGCCGCTGGCGCTCGTGGTTGGCGCGGAAGGGCCGGGTTTATCGCGGCTGGTGCGCGAGCGCTGCGACTTCTTGATCAAGCTGCCGATGGCCGGTCATGTGGCCTCGCTCAACGCGGCAACGGCCGGCTCGATCGCGCTCTACTCGCTGTGGAGACGGCGAGCGCAGCAGTCGTAGGCAAGCAAAAGGAGCGTCACCGGACGCTCCTTCTGGTTTAACGCCTTGCATTGCGAGCTACTGCGCGCACTCCTTACCGGCCACATGCAGGCCCGGCGTGCTGACCATGTTGTTGGCGGTCTTCCCGAACGCGGCTCGCCACTCGTCGCGCTGGGCTGTGGTCAGCTGGCCCGCCGCGACCCAGACGTCGAACAGCTTGTCGGCCTGCGCGATCGCGTCGTTGGCTACATCGGTGCCGGTCTTGCCCCTGGTCCCGACGATCGTCGTGAGGTTTTTGCAGGTTCCAAGCTCGGCGCGAATCGTGGCCCGTGGAATGCCGCTCTGGCGCACCGCCGCCGAGATCATCATCACATGCACCTCATGCAGTCCGGGAAAGGCCGGCTCCAGGCCCGGCTGATCGATCTGCAAGCGCGCCGATTGTTTGAACCAGGCCGCGCGCGAGTCCGCGACGCTCTGCGGCAAACGCTCGTTCGTTACCGCTCGCTGCATCGCCCTGTCGATGCCTTGATCGAAGCGCGCCAGGACATCGGCCGCGCTGCTACCCGCCGCCTGCGCGATCTGCTCGATGCTCTTGCCCACCTTGAGCTGCTGCCGAACCTGCCGTGGCCGCTGCCGAGTTGCCGCTGCCGTCGCCGCAACCAAACCGTTATGCACCGCCGGATCGCCGTGAAACTGCGTGGCCGGCTGCCGCTGCTGGCCGTGATCGTGATTTGGACCCTGGCGCTGGGCACTGGCAGGCACGGCCCAGAGCGCGCCCAGCAGAATAGCCAGTGCAGCCAGGATCAGACCGGCTTGTTTCATGCGCATACGTGAACCCTCCGCGACGTGTGCTGTATGGCCGCGCACGAGCTTTGCCCAAACCGCTTTCCGCTTCCATATCAGCTCCACTTTACCGTTTTTGACGATCGACGATCGCGGTAGGTTGCACATCACTTCATGTTACGTCAATTACCAGTCTGATCGACGAGAAAATTATAGCGGCCCAGAATGGCCTGGCCTTCCGGCGACAGCACAAAGGCCACAAACTGCTGCGCCAGCTCCTGGCCGGCGGGCGGGTTGCTCGTCGGCGCGATCGGATACGCGGCAATCTGGTTGAATTCGTCAGGGATCGCAACCGTCGCGATCGTCGCGTTGACGGCCGGCGTCACATCCGAGGCGTAGGTCACACCGGCATCGGCCTCGCCCAGGCTAACTTTGGTAACCACCGACTTTACGTTCTGCTCCTGCGAGACGACGTTGGCGTTGACTCTGGTTTTGAAATCCGTGCCAAAGGCCGGATCGGCGCTCATCTTTTCTAGCGCCTGCTGCGTGTATCCCCCGACCGGCACTTGCTCGGCGGCAAAGACTAGCTTCAAGCCCGGCCGCGCCAGATCTTGCAGCTGGCTGATCTGCCCGGGATTGTCTTTCGGCACGATCACCACCAGCCGGTTGCGCACGAAAACTTGCTGCGTTCCCGAAACCACCGCGCCCACCGTGATCGCGTTCTCCATCTCCTGACCATTGGCCGAAGCAAAAACATCAGCCTCCGCGCCCTGTGCCAGCTGCTGGGAAAGCTGCTGCGAGCCCGCGAAGTTGAACGCGACTTTTACCCCATGACGCTGCTCAAATTGCTGCCCGATCTCGCCGAATGCTTCAGTCAGCGAGGCGGCCGCGAACACGGTTACGCTTGTGCCTTGCGCGGTACTGCTTGCGCTGGTCGATGGCGAAGGCGAAGTGGATTCTGGGGTTGTGCCACAACCGGCGATCAGGCTCATCCAGAGACAGCCCAGCAACAACGCGCGGCTTCGACGCATACGACCTCTCCTGCTTAAATCGAACGACGGCAAACAACATACGCTGGTCATACTTTGGATACTCATTGAATGAGTATCAAGCTCAGCGATTATGGCATAGCTCGTCAGGGCCGTCAATCAGGAGTTTGTCACGAGCAGCGGATATGTTCTCAAGCGGCTCGCCGGAGCATGGCGCGATTCTTGGAGCTTGAAACTGCAATCTTTCGCATCAGGAGGTAGATTCATGCCCAGGCTTGAGGTTGAAGGCTACGGCACGTTCGAAGTTGCCGACGGCACGCGACTGGTACGAGCGATCGAGGATAACGGTGTGGATATTCTGCACCGCTGCGGCGGCTACGCGCGCTGCACCACTTGTCGGGTTGCGTTTGCCGGCGGCGAGCCTGAGCGCATGACGCAGGCTGAACACGACAAGCTGGCAGAAAAAGAGCTGCTGGGCCAGGTGCGGCTTTCTTGTCAGATCCTCTGCGACCACGATATGCAGGTTCGTCCGCTGATGACCTTGCATGAAAGCGGCCTACCCGATCCCGGCTCTCAGCCAGAGGCAGAGATCACGCCTCCGCCCGAGTGGATCAGCAAACCATAGCCGGGATCGTGCGATCGATAAGGAGCTGAGAGCCGGCTTTAGCACGGCGAATTTGAGTATCCGCAGTTGTGCTACACTACGCAGCGGTACCACGCTGTGGTACCACTCGATCGATTATCAGGAGGGAGTATTAATCGTATGGCAGACATTGAACGCTCAGCCAGCGCTGTATGGAATGGAGAACTGCGCGGCGGCAACGGCCAGATCAACACCAACAGCGGCGTTCTCAGCGATACACCTTACAGCTTTGCGACTCGCTTCGAGCAGGCTAACGGCACCAATCCCGAGGAATTGATCGCGGCGGCACACGCGGCCTGCTACAGCATGGCCTTTGCCGCAACTCTGGGCCGTAAAGGCTACAAACCACAGCAGATCCAGACTCGTGCAATCTGCTCGCTCTCACCGCAGCAGACCGGCGGCTTCAAGATCACCAAGATGCGACTGGAGACCCGTGGTCAGGTCGAGGGCCTCGACGAAGAAACTTTCAAGCAGATCGCGCAGGAGGCCGAGCAGACCTGTCCGGTGTCGAATGCGCTGCGTGGTGGCCTTGAGATCGAGCTTGATGCATCGCTGACCTAGCGATCGTACTGATCTAAGCGCTAGATAAAAACAAAAGTTCAGCAGAGTGGTACACATGTATCACTCTGTTTTCTTTTGCCGGCGAGCAAACTATGATTCGAGGCTAAGCTGTATGATTATGTATATCTATCACAAAACCCCCTGACCTCACCAAAAATCTCCGGCAACAATCGCAATATTGCCTCAAAACAGGTGCATCCACTTCTTGAAGAGCGGCGTATGTTGGGCAGATTACATTTCCTGAGCTAAAGATCGTGACCGATCAAAGCGACAGGATTATATAGCTAACAAACACGTAGCTATCCTTAGGAGGAGGATAGCCGGCTGTTTATTGCCTAAATCGAGTAAAATAAAGTTTTCCTTGCATTAATGTCAGATGTGATTTAGCACTTCTAAGCAAATTTTCTCTGTTAGGATAGGAAAGTCGTAAATACTGGCACACAAATTGTTTATACGCGCAATAGCAATCTCGAAATAAACAGATTTACTCTAACTCAAAAAAATCAATGCATCCACTTTACTCGTTTGCAACGTAGGTTTAGTTGAAATCGAAAGACTGCTAGCAAGTAAGATTTAGAAAGTTATCGATTTCGACGTTGAGTAACACAATCGGGCAGATCAATATCTGAGAGATCAGAATTGGATGTGCGGCGACGTCAACCACCGAATCGGCTATGAGGTCGATCAACAAGTGTAGGAGCAGAAGTCATGGACGAGCAGAAGGAAATCCTCGGCGGCAACGTTTCGCGGCGGGACGCTCTCAAGAAGGGCAGCATTTTTGCGACGGCAGCGGCTATGGGCTTTGCTGGCCTGTTTGCCGGAGCCGAAGATGCGATGGCCGCGCCACGCAAGGTGCGCAACCACGATCGCATGGATGAGGTCGCGACGATCGCCAACCTGGCGGCGACCGCCGAGACACTGGCCGCAACGAGCTACTTCGGTACGCTGACCCAGGGCGGCTTCAGCCTCAGCAACGCGGCTGTGCGCTACCTCAAGTATGCGCTCAGCTCGGAGCTGTACCACCTGGCCATCTTGCAGTCGCTGGGCGGCAAGTCGCTGGTGAGCCAGTTCTACATTCCCGAGAAGTTCCTGTCGGACTTCAGCGTCAACACGCAGACATTCATCGCCGCCGAGACCGCCTTCACCGGCGCGTATCTGGCCGCGACCCGCCGCTTCGCCGAGCTGGGCAACCCGCGTCTGGCCGCGACCACCGCGCAGCACGCCGCGACCGAGGCCGAGCACCTGGCGCTGACCCGCCTGATCGGTGGCGTTCTGCCGAATCCCAACGCGCTGCCCGCGCCGATCTACTACAACGTCTCGGACGCAGTCCCGACGCTGACGCCGTTCCTCCAGGGCGGCCCCGGCTTCATCGGCCCGGTGGCGTTCCCCGGCGTGGATGCCATCAACAAGTTCCTGGGCGATAACCAGGCCGTCAAGGTGCCGCCGTTCGTCTCGGTATTCTAGGGATACCTTGATCCGACCAGCAATGGTCTGAGCTTATAAATATATCTCTCAGCGCAGCCACACCGCTCGATTTTGAGACCCGTCGAGCGGTGTGGTCTTTCTTTTTAACCGCAGCACTGCTCCTTACAGCGTTTTGTGCATACATTGATCTCGTAGGGGCGTATTGCATACGCCCGGACACGCCACCGGCGTGTCCCTACGGATCAATCATCTTGAAAAACGCTGTAAGTTTCTCCAAACAGCTGATCCCTGCACCATCGGCACCTCACAGCATCGCCTCAATCCCGGCAACTCTATGTAGCGAGTACCAGGCAACATCGGGAACTCCGAGTTATCGGAGCGCCCTATCAGATCGTTAAATATATAGGTACTATTCAAGCCATCACTCTAAGCTATTGCCCACAATCACACGTAATCTACTGAAACGACATAGCGCCACATTTCTAACTCACCAGACTATGATCGATCAGGACCAAGGAATTAATTTCTATGGCCTTCACCCCCGCACGTATTATGCTTCGTTCAAAGTATCTGCCGTGCCGCTGCCTACTGCTTATGATCGCGGTGCTCAGCTTACTGGTCGCCTGCGGAAATCCATCCACGCCCGCGTCGACTGGCGCGACAGCGCAAGCCCACGCTCAAGAGATAGTCTTCTATAACTGGGCCGCAGATATGCCGCAATCGGTGCTGGATGCCTTCACCAAGGAATACGGCGTCAAAATCAAGTACGAGACCTACAACGACATGGAGGAATTGTCGCGCAATATCCTGGCCGGCAAGTCCTATGATGTCGTCGTGGTGGCCAACGAGCATGTGCCGGCGCTGGTAGCCGAGCAGCGGCTGGCACCGATCGATTTTCGCAACATTCCCAACTTCAAAAACATTTCGGCCAACTTCCGCGATCTGGTGTACGACCAGCGGAATAAACACACGGTTCCGTATCACTGGGGCACCGAGGCGCTGGTCGTTCGTGACGATCTGACGGGCGGCCAGGTGACCAAATGGGCCGATCTGTGGAATCCGCGCTATGCGGGCAAGATCGGCACTCGGGCGCTGCCCCGCGACCTGGTCGGCATAGCGCTCCTTTCGCTGGGCTATGATTTCAACTCGGAGCAGCCGGAGGAGCTAGAGGCTGCCGCCCAGCGCCTGATCGAGCTTAAGCCGTCGCTGGTCTTTGTGGATGTCAGCGCCGACAGCGTCGTGCCGAAGCTGCTGAGCGGCGAGATCCAGATTCTGATCGGGTGGGCCGAAGATGCGCTGGACGCGCAGGCGCAGAGCCAATCGATCAGTCACGTCTTGCCCGAGGAAGGCGCGATCCTGTGGGGCGATAACTTCGCGATCCCGGCAGCCAGCCCCAATAAAGCAACAGCTGAGCTGTTTATCAACTTTTTGCTGCGGCCCGACATTAGCGCGCAGATCGTCAACGAGAAGCTGTATGCCACGCCCAACGAGGCTGCTATGTCGTTTGTGCAAGCTAGCCTGCGCGATAACCCGGTAATCTTCCCGCCCAATGAGCGGATCAAGAACGCGCATTTGATGCTGGCCCTGAGTTCCGACGGCGAGAAGATCTACGATTCGATCTGGCAGCGTTTCATGGCAACAGGTGAGTAGACTACACATGACACCTCGCAAACAAAACGGCATCCTACCTGTGGCGCTCCGCGTGAGTCGCCGGCAAAGTCTGCAATGGTATCTGCTGGTCCTGCTCGGCATTACACTGCTGGTCACGCTGCTGGTCGTAGGGCTGGGCGTGTACCGTTTGATCGCCCGCACCGAGCAGCGCCTGTGGCAAGCCCGCCAGGGCGAAACTGCGACCAACGCGGCGGCGAATGTCGCAGGTTTTCTTGAGCACACCCACAATACGCTAAACATGATCGGCGTCTTAGATCAGCGCTACCTGGAAGACTCGCCGGGTGTGCTCCAGGCGATTCTCGCTCAGAATCCAATTCTCGAAGAGGTGGTTCGCGTCGATGGGCGAGGCAACATCTTTGCCGCAGCCTCGCGGGACAGACCGTTGCTGAGCACCCAGATCACTGTGGGTCAATCGACCTGGTTTGTCACAGCCCGCAGCGGCGGCCACTATCTCGGCGATATTCAGATCTCTGCCGCCGACGAGCCCTACCTGATCATGGCGATGCCAACTCCGGGAAATGGCGCAGTCGCCGCTCGGCTGCGCATGAATCGGCTGTGGGATAGTGTGAAGGAAATTCACTTCGGGCAGACCGGCGCGATTTATGTCATCAACCAGGCCGGACAAATCGTCGCCCATACCGACCGGCAGATCGTGCTCGCGAACACACGGCTGGCAGCAGATAGCCCACTGATCGCGCCGTCACCATCCAGCGATCCTGTGGAGCAGGGGCGCTATATCAACTTTCAAGGCGCGCCGGTGGTGGGCGTGACGGCACAGCTGCCGCAGACCGACTGGAAGGTTGTCACCGAGGTGTCTCAATCCGAGGCGGCGGCGGTTCGCACAACCACGCTTGGCGCGCTGAGCGGCGGCATGTTGATCTTTGGCCTGCTCGTCATGGCCACAACAACCTTGCTCCTGGTGCAGCGGGTATTCCGTCCCCTGGCTCAGCTCCGGCTGGGCGCCGAGCGCATCGGTCACGGCGATCTCGGCTCGCGGATTGCGATCCGGCGTCAGGACGAGATCGGCCAGCTGGCGACGGCATTCAACACAATGGCCGCCGCTGTCCAGGAGCGCGAGTCGGCGCTTCAGCAGCTCACCGCGTCACTGGAGCAGCAGGTCGAAGAGCGAACCGCGCAGCTGCGGCAGCAAAACGAGACACAGGCACAGCTTCAAGAGCGCGTGATTCGGCTGCAAGCCACAGCACTGGCGGAGCTGTCCACGCCGCTGATCCCGATCACTGATGAGATTCTGGCCATGCCCTTGATCGGAGCGACAGACTCGCGGCGGGCACAGCAACTGCTGCAAACGCTGCTGCGTGGCGTTGAAGAGCGCCGCGCGCAGGTCGCGATCCTCGACATCACCGGCGTGCCCGTGATCGATACGCAGGTTGCGAACACGCTGCTGCAAGTGGCGCGCGCGGTGCGGATGCTGGGCGCTGAGTTTGTGCTGACCGGCATCCGGCCGGAGGTCGCGCAGACGCTGGTTGGATTGGGCGTCGACCTCAGCACAATGACCACGCACGCGGATCTGCAACGCGGGATCGCGTATGCAGTCCGCCATCTCAAGTCATCGTCGGGCGTGGCGATTTAGCGCAGATCATATACAGCTGATAGATAAACGACGAGGCGCTGATCTTTGAGATCAGCGCCTCGCCTGTTAGATCTGAAACGTGGAAACTACCAGAGCCACACGTCGTCGATCCAGACCGTCCCACGGGTTGCGGTGTCGAGCGGGCTGAAGCCGATCAGCGTCACGCGCACCTGGGACACGCCTGCCGGAACCACGATCTGGCCCAGAACCTGCTGCGCCGCGCTGCTGCCCGTGATCGTCGTCGCAATGCCCGAGACTTTGTTGAGCACGGTTCCCGCCGCATCCAGATAGGTGATCTGCAAGCTCGGCGCCGACGACAGCGACTGAGTTTTGATCGTCATAGCCAGGTTATAAGTCTGGCCCGGCGTCACTGCGATCGGCGCTGAGGTCCACGCGGGATTGAGCAGCGCTGCCGCGCCACCGCTGCCGGTGAGGCTGATCGCCCTGGTGCCGTCGCTGGCATTCGCGCCGCCGGTGTCGTAGCCGGTGCCTTGCGAGCCGCTCCAGCCGTCGGGCGCGCTGCCGCTCGTCGACTGCTCGAACGAGCCGTTGGTTACACGATTGCCGCGAATGGTGATCGTGCGCTGGGCGGCGTTGTTGCTCTCGTTGGACTCGTCCACCAGATTGGCCGGATCGGCCTGCGCGCTGATCACGTGGTCGCCGCTGACGCTCTTGGTGTTCCAGGTAAACGTCACCTGCTGCGTCGCGCCCTTCGCCAGCGTCGCGATCGCCGCGCTATCGCCGAGCAGCGTCGCACCGTCTTTGAAGCGCACCACGACGTTCTTCGCGTCGGCCGCGCCGGTGTTGGCGATCGTGGCGGTGAGCACGGTCTCCTTGGGCCTGGCCTGCGACGCGACAAGATTGGTAATCGTCAGGTCGGCTTTAGCTGCCGGCTGCGCCTGCGGCTTGACGTTGAAGTAGAAGATCTGTCCGGCCTCCACCAGCTTGGGATCGGAGGTGTTGCTCGCGGTCTGCGGAATGCCGCGCGCCGCCAGGGCCGCGTTACGGGCCGCGTACTCGGCATGGAGATAATCGCCCTGCTTGAAGAGATCGGCGGCCTGCGCGCGCCACTGCTTCATGCGATTGAAATCGCCGCTCCACTGTGTCGAGGGAGTCGTACGCCCGGCGCGCGCCTCTTCGACCAGCCGCGTGCGCAGCGCATCTTGCGCGCCCAGCAGATACTCCGCAACGTGACCGCGCTGGAGATTATCCTGATCCTCGACCTCGTAGGGCCTGTAGCTCATGGCGTAGGTCGTCGGCGCCGCCGCAATATCGTACATCCAGCCCAGGCCGCTCCAGTAGCAGGCCCACTTGCCGGCGTTCGGTCCGGTCTTGCACTTGTCGACGCCGTACGAGCCGTCGTGTGGATGCGACAGGCCGAGATTGTGCGCGGCCTCGTGCTCGATCGTGTAGCTGAAACCGCCGCCGGTGTCCTGCGTCGGCAGCGACGTGCCGAGCACCGAGCGCTTCGATCCGGGCGCGTCGCCGGGCTGCGCCGCCGGATAGTGCGACTGCGACCACTTGACGCGATCGTTGACGTTGTTCATCACGCCCCAGGCTTCGCCGTCAGCCGTGCCCACCGCAATGCCGCCGACGATCGCGGGCAGCGCCCAGGTGTAGGCCTTCTCGAAGACCATGTTGATCGACGGAATCGTGTTGACGCCCGGCACCTGGTCGGCAATGCCCTCGCGATTGGCGTCGATGAAGTCGCGGAACGCCTCGTGATTGACCGAGTCGTCGTAGGTGCCAAGCAGGCCCTGCGCCTTGGCTTTTTCGAGCGCGTTCGAGACCTCGGTCAGATCCACGGTGCTGTCGCCGTAGTGCACGTGGACGTGCTGGTCGTCGCCGGGATACAGCGGCTCCGGCACGAGATCCAGGCCCGTCGCGCTCTGGTGAACGTGATATTTCGGCGCAGGCAAGTCCTCGTACTTGGGCGACGTGTCGAGCATCTCGCCGGTCGGCTGGTTGTTGGTCGGATCATAGAGCGGGATCACCTCGCCCTTGCGGCCGACCCAGCGCGCGTACGGCAGCGCCGACGACAACCAACGCATGGTATCGTCGTTGTTATTGCCAACCTGGTTGATCTTGTACAGCTTCTCCATGTTCGTCCACCAGAGGCCGTACCAGGGCGCGTTGGTCAGCTGGCCGTTGATCCACTGCGGCCGCGAGTAGAAATCGGTCCAGTTCGAGACAGCCAACCAGTAAACATCGCCGCGCGGGATCGGACGGTAGAGATAACCGGAGGTCGAGCGGAAGAAGAGGCCGTAGGCGACATCGCGGCCCAGGCGCGGCATCATGCGGCAGGGCGTACCGCCGGTGTAGTCCAGCACCTGCGGATCGGCCAGGCACGCGTCGGCGGTCTGCTGCCACAGCGGATCGGCCTTGTACTGCCAGATCGGCGGATCGCCAAACGGATAATCGGACGACAGCGTGCGCTCGGCTCTGAGCCACGAGGCCGACTCGTAGTTGTTGGGCGCCGCGCCGAGGTCGATGAAGTGGAAGCGATAGCGGCCGCCCCAGGTGCGCGCAAAATCGACGCCGTCCCAGTCTTTGGTGTCGGGATCGGTGATGCGCCACGAGCCGCCCTCCTCGATCGGTTTGGCCACGATGCCGCCGTTGATGACTTTGTCGGTGCCCCAGGTGTGATACGCGTTGGTGCGGAAGTAGTTCCGGGCGTAGTCGGGCGTGAACGTATCCAGGAAGAAGAACGACGAGCCTTTGTTCAAGCCCTGCGGCATACGATCAAGGTTCAGGCCATTCTTGTCGTAGTAGGGATCGTGGTAGGCGTTGGGATCGGGCTGAATGATCGACGGATCGAAGCACTCGTTGGTCTCGGCATTCTTGAAGGCGCAGCTCCACTTTGTATCGTAGCGCGAGTTGAAGATCCAGTCTTCGACGGCGTAGGCATCGATCAGATCGGTCTTTTGCGCGTCCAGGACTTTGTAGCCAAGATCGCCGTTCTTGGCGAGCAGCCGGTAGTGGCCGTAGAGCGTGTCGTAGCGCAGCAAGTCCTGGCCCCGCGACGCGACATGGAAGCTCTGCGCCTGGGCGGTATTGTCCTTAGCCACCTGGAAGAGCGCCTTCGCGTAGTCGTCGCTGGCCTGGATGATCCGCAGCTTGTAGTTGTAGCGAATGCCCAGGAAGTACGGCTCGCTGGTGGTGAGATGGTTCTTGTTCCAGTTCAGCAGCGCCGCGCCGGTGTTCTGAAGCTCGTCGCCGCCCGGCGACTTGGTCGCGATCGTCGGCTGGTAGGTGTCGGGAATCCAGCTCTTCAGCTCGGCCACTTCCGCCGCCGTGGGCTTGTAGCCGACAAAGATCACGTTGAGCGGATAATCGACGGTCAGCAGATTCTGGATCGTGGCTTTGCTCTCCGGGAAGGCCATATCGCCCGCAAGCTCGGTGCTGGTCAGGGTTGCCTTGCCGGTGTAGCTGGCGGCAGCCGCGAGATACGCTACCACGCGCACGGTGTAGGTGCCGGGCGCGAGCTTGCCGAGATCGGCTTTCTCGCTGGTGGTGCCGCCCGCAGCGCTGCTGCCGACCTGGTTGCCGGCGCTGTCCTCGATGTAGAGATCGAAATCGTCGCTGCTGGCACTCCAGGCGATCTCGACGCTGACATTGCCCTCGTGCGTATCCCAATAGTTGGCGGGAATGTTGAGCGTTAGATCGAAGGTGTCGCAGTTGAGGCTGGCGTCGAGGCACAGCGCCGGGTCGGGCGTGGCGATCGTGTACGGGCCGCCGCTCCACGTCACCGTCGACGAGCCATTACCTGCCGGAGGGTTGAGGCTACCAGCAGTGGGGGTGGACGCGAACGTTGCTATGGGCAACGCGCCGACAAGCAAGACGATGATCAGCATCATCGCGACGACAGCCGACGAACGGCGGAACCGACTGTGCATATGTACGCTCCCTCTACTCGATAGGACACGCTAGCTTGAAAGGACACTTGAGCCACTGGAGAGCGGAGTAACAGGGGGCAAGATCGGGAGTCTTTAGACAGTTACACCACTATCTGTGGTGCCTGGATTCTACCACACCACTTGTAATGGTGTCAATTAGCAAATGAGTATTAAAAGAGGAAGATCGACGCCGATTGAGCACCGATCTTCAGGCTTACGGGCTGTAGATTAGGCGAGGAGAACGTTGTTACATGATCGTTTCGCCGCCGTCGATCAGCAGATTATGGCCGGTGATAAACGACGCGCCGTCCGAGCATAAAAACACGACCGGGTTTGCGACTTCCTCGGGCTGTCCATGACGGCCAATCGGATACGTCAGGCCGACGGCAGTCAAAATCTCAAGTCCATTCGGGATCGACAAACTCATATCGGTCTCGATCATCGATGGGCTGACGGCATTGACCCGAATCCCGGCTTTCGCGCCCTCGATCGCCGCCACACGGGTCAGCGCAATAATCCCGCCTTTGCTGGCGCTATACGCGCTGATCGTCGCGTGCCCGGTGACGCCTGATGTCGAAGCCATATTCACGATCGCGCCACCGCCGGACTGAGCCATCGCCGGGATTTCGTACTTGAGACACAACCAGATACCTTTCAGGCCGGTGTTGATCACCAGATCCCAATCGTCTTCTGAGGTCTCAGGGATCAACCCCAGCGTGATCACGCCCGCGTTGTTGAATGCGTAATCCAACCGATCATAGGTCGCCAGCGTGTGATCGACCATCCGCTCAACATCGGCCGCCCGCGACACGTCAGTCTGCACAAAGCTGGCCTCGCCGCCGCGCTCCTGAATCTCCCGCACCACCGCTGCCCCTTTGTCGGCGCTCCGTCCAGCGATCACCACTTTCACACCTTGCTGCGCGAAGGCCAATGCCGTGCTGCGTCCAAGACCAGCCGTACCACCGGTCACAATCGCGACCTTGCCACGCATCGACTCGAACATACACCACCTCCTTGAGATCGATAACAACGAGCGCCCAGCTCCCGAAGCGCGAAGAGATCAGCAAAGCGTTTTCCAGGGCGAAGACACACCTGCACAAATAGCGCATCTGGCCTGTAGCAAGCGATAGATGGAGAGGTTGAGTGGAGCGGGATCGTCGGTGAGCGGGCAAATCTACTATAGATCATAGCCAGACAAAAACAAGCACGACCTTGGACTCATTTCGACCCATAACAAAGAGCCTACACAATTCAGTGTGCAGGCTCTTGAACGCTGTCAGGGGTAGGTGAAGCTACTGGTCGTGCGTCTCTAATTCAACGGACAGCCACGGTTGTTGTAGCGATCGAGCTTGTCGGCCAGGCTCAGCATTGTGTTGCGGTTGCCGCTGGCTAGCGCCGCATTAACCTGGCTAATCACCTCAGCCGTGGTGAGCTGATAATCGACGTTCGGATGCGAGGCGTTCAGCAGCGCAGCAACCGCCGATCGCAGAAGAATCCGCGCAGCGTCCTTATTCGACGAGCCGCCCTTGAAGTCCAATGCCTGCAACAGCGTTGCCGAGTCGAGGCCGTAGCTGTCGGGCACATCGAACACGCTCTCCAGCGTCTGGTTCGGCGAATAGCCCGTTGCTACCCACGAGTCGAGATGCTGGCGCTGCTTCCAGTAGCCAGGCGTGCAGCCCTGGAAGGCCGGCGTTGCGGTGTTGGTGGGCGTTCGCGTTGGCGTGGCAGTTCGCGTTGGCGTGGCAGTTCGCGTTGGCGTCGCCGTGTCGGTTGGTGTGTTGGTCGGCGTGTTGGTGGGTGTCGGCGTCGCCGTATCGGTTGGCGTGTTGGTTGGCGTGGGTGTCGCGGTATCGGTCGGCGTTGGCGTAGGTGTATTGGTTGGAGTTGGCGTCGCCGTGTCGGTTGGTGTGTTGGTCGGCGTGTTGGTGGGTGTCGGCGTCGCCGTATCAGTTGGTGTGTTGGTTGGTGTATTGGTCGGTGTCGGCGTGGCCGTATCGGTTGGTGTGTTCGTC
>DASWTQ010000370.1:0-1890 GCA_036402055.1 Herpetosiphonaceae bacterium | reverse complement strand
ACAGATCCGCCGCCGCGCTCAACGCCGCCGCTCGCCCGTCGCTGAAGGTCGCGCTCGGGAACAGGTAGCTCGTCAGCGCCCGGTAGAAGATCGCCTCTGCCTTCGCCCGCCCGATCCCCGGCACACTCAAGCCCGAGACGGCGTTCGTGCCGCCCTCCGCCAGCAGATAGAACGCGTGGTTCTGGATGCCGCTGTTGCTGTGCACGCCGCAATAGTCGTTCTTGCCGGACGGCTTGCACGGCTCGGGGAACAGACGCACCGAGTAGTGAACCGGATCGTCGTCTTCGGCGGGATTTTGCATGTTGCGGAAGCCAGGCGTTACATCGGGCCGCAAGAAAATATCCTCGCCGATGAAGTAATCTGGCGTGCGGCCACCCGCGCCGCCGCTGTAGAACTCGACCGCCGTGCCGAAGATGTCCGAGAACGACTCGTTGAGCGCGCCCGATTCGCTTTCATAGATCAGATCCGCCGTCATCGTCGTCAGACCATGCGTGATCTCATGGCCGGCCACGTCCAGCGCCACCAAGGGCGAGAAAACGACGCCATCGCCGTCGCCGTAGGTCATGACTTTGTCGTTCCAGAACGCGTTGTTGTAGTTCTTGCCGTAGTGGACGCGGCTGATGACCTGGAAGCCTTCGCCGTCGATGCCGCGCCGCCCAAAGGTGTTGAGGTAGTAATCCCAGGTCTGCGCCGCACCATAGTGCGCATCGGCTCCAGCGCTCTGCGTATTGGCGATCGTGCCGTCGCCCCAGATGTTATCCAGATCGGTGAAGACCTTGTTTCCACCGCCGTGATTGTTAAGATCAACCGTCTTCATGTCGCCGCGAGTCGTGTCGCGCAGCTCGTAGGTGCCGTCGACCAGCTCGGTGCCGAGGCTGACCGTGCCGCTGTACAGGCTGTTGCCCGTTCCGATCGCGTGTACCGTGTCGATGCTGTTGTAGCTGAGCACAACCTTGCCGTCGCCGGCGTCGATGAAATACTGGTACTTGCCGGTCGCGTCGGTGCCATCCTCGACCAGCAGGCTGACCTGATAGGCCAGCACCGCGCCGCCGTCCTGCGGCAGCACCAGCAGCCGCGCGCTGGGGGCTTCGGCGAAGCTGTCTTTGTAGCCCAGCGCCTTGGTCGCGGCCGCGATCGCCTGAGCGTCGGTCAGGCTCGGCGAGGTGCTCAGCGTCAGTCCCTCGTAGAAGCGGCCATTCTCCGAGCGTGGATTGCCCTGCGGGTCCAGGTGCGCGATCAGCTGGCCGCCAAAGACCGGCAGACCACGGTAGACCTGATCGAGCCGCACATGCGTTGCCAGATCGTCCTTCTGGGCGCCACGCAGCTTGAACGAAGCGCGGCTCTTGCCTTTGCTTTCCAGGCGCTGGAGACTGCGCTCCAGAGCATCCGTCACCCACGCGGGACGCTGACCGCCGCGCTCCAGGTATGCGGCCTGCAACCGACCGCGACCAACGCCCTGCGCGCCCGCGATCGACACCGTCGCGACGAGCAGGCCAAGCAGACTCCCGAGAGTCGCCAACACCATCAAACGAGGACGGGCCATGAAAACCTCCTAAGATAGCTCTGGGGGGTGAGTTGGAAGATACAAAATGCTAGGGTGGCTACAAGTGGTGCGAGATTGAGCGGACGGCAGCGCATGACCACACATGTATGCGGCATGAGCTGATCGACAAGCAGCGAAAAACTCCTCCCTACCTCGGCGCAGAAAGGCACGGAACAGTCGCCGGAAAATAGAATTGCCTCAGGTCAGGCGTGAAGTGTATCCAGTATACCGCATCGGCGGCTAAAAAGAAACGGCCCACGCGAAGCAGAAATCGATTCCGCTCCGCGTGGACTGGTTGCCGGAAGGTGTTGGGATTACTGCACGCCGACGGCGGTCCAGGCCTGGGC
>DASWTQ010000369.1:0-6549 GCA_036402055.1 Herpetosiphonaceae bacterium | reverse complement strand
GGTGATGCCCGAGCCGGGCGCGTGTGTAGACAGCTACGCGCCGAAGTTCGAAAAGATCGCGCGGCTGTCGGTGCGAGTGGACGCGGCGACCGTAAAGGCAGCACTAATGTTGGCCGGAGCTTTGGTGCAGGCATCGATGTTATCATTGCCGGCCGAAACAGCCACAAACACCCCACTGGCGATTAAGTTCTCTACCGCAAGCTGGAGCGTGCCGCTGTTGTTGCTGTCGAGGTTGTACGGACTAAACGCGATCGTGACAACCGCAGGCTTGCTCGCGTTGGCGGCGACCCAATCGATGCCGCGAATGGCGTTGCTCACCGTGCCGAGCGCATCACAGTCCAGCACACGCACACCACGCAGGGCGACGGCTTTGGCAACGCCATGCGTGCTCCCGCCGGCAATACCGGCGAGGTGGGTCCCGTGACCGTTGCAATCATCGCCCGTTCCGCCGGTTGGATCATATACGTTCTGGGCGCGACCCCCGAAGTCGGGATGATCCACCTGCAACCCGCTGTCGATCAGGTAGGCGGTCACGCCCGCGCCCATCGTCCCGTAGCTATAGCTGCCGGACAGTGGGAGCGCCTGCTGGTCGATGCGATCGAGGCCCCACAGGCCACCGGCCGGATCGATCGTTTGCGTCGCAGTCGCCTGCACCACTTGATCCGGCTCGATCAGGGTAACATCCGGGTGCCGCTCCAAGGCCGTGTGTTGTCCAGAGTTGAGCGTAGCTGCAAACCCGTTGAGCACGCGCTCATACACATGCCGGGGAGTGACGCCAGCCGCACGCGCCACACCCCGTGCATCGCGGCCAGCTTTGATTACCACAAGGTACTGATCTACGACGAGCGGGCCTGTTACGTGCGTCGTCGCTATCCCAGGACGCGGGGCTAGCAGACTGCCGACCAGCAGGATCATCACCAGGACTCGTGCATCCATTGTCGTACTCCTTCAGAGTGATGTGCCGAGCTGCATCAGCTGGTATGCAGCCTGGTCCAATCCAAAACCGACGAAACGGGGCAAGCGTGAGTCAGCTAGTAGCCATGCGATCCGGGAGGATATACGCACTGCCACGAGCACGAACCATCACGAAACTGTTAGGAGAAGTCCATCACGCTCGGTGCGCAAGTTTGACGGACCACGAACGAGGATCGAACGACTCCAGCGCCTTTCGTCGCTGCTCCACAGATCTCAGGTTGTTCGGGAATGGGTACACAGACCTACCTGCACGCAAACGACGCGGCGTGAGGACATGATAGTGCGCAGGCGTATAGATGTGGGGGGTTGCGGACATGAGACAGACAGGCTGCCATGGTGATACGGAGGGGAGCAAGACCGCGTTCCGAAAAGAGCGACTTACACGTATCGTGAAGTACGCCATTGAGCAAGATTGATACCAATACAGGGATATTGATCGAGGGACTACTATCTAATCCAGAGCATAGCCTTCAGGCACGAGGCGATGATCAAAGGATTGTTCGTGGTTGAGGATATTGCACACGATGTGTTCAAGCGCAAGCAATATGACCAGCACGTCTTGTCACCATTGACGAGGTCTCCAGCCTTGAGCATGGGCGCCTCGCAAAAGCATATATGGCGCGCAGCGACTACATAGAACTAGTGACGAGCCGGCGCGCCTAGACGCCCAGCGTATCGGCCAGGTCGCGATATTTCTCTAGATACTCGGGCTGTGAGCGGTAGTTCGATAAGCCGACGGTATCGAACTCGTCCATGCCGGGACTGGCCACAACGCCCAGCTGTGCCAGCGCCTGGTTGATGATGCGAATCTGAGGATTGACGAGCTTAGATCCTTGATAAACCTGCGCCCATTGCTCTCCGGCGCCACCGAAGTAGTCGGTTAGTATGACCGCAAAAACGGGCTCCTCTATCCCGGTGATGGCCGAGATCAAGGTGTGAAGGACAGCTTCATAGGGAAAGATCGCGCACTCCACAGAGCCTTCCAGGTCGCCCTGAACACCAAGCTGTTTTTGCCAGCATGCGGTGTAGTAGTGATCGATGTGGAACATCGTGATCTCAGGCGTCAGGGCGATGCCAAAAAGATCGTAGCGCTCGGCGATCCGCTGGTCGAATGGCCCTTTGAGCAGCACGGCGCAAATTGCATGGCCCATTAGTCGCTCCAAACGTAGCTAAGCTGTGCGAGGCAGCGGTCGCGAGTGAGACGCCAATCCAGATTGCTTGCGGATCGTTAGGCGTCGCGCCGGGCCGGAAGCCAGCCCTTTTGCAGCACAAACAGCACGCCATCCGAGAGCACCGCCGACGCTATGAAGAGCAGCAGCGAGTCGAACAACAGAAAGTTGAGTAGCCAGCCCGTAAGTCCATTTGCCGCTCCGCCCGCTTGCATCCACAGCAGCACGCCGATCAGCAGCACCAGGGTTGCGCCGCCCACGCCACCCAGCGAGCGCTGAATATGGACTTTCGCCGGCAACGGTGGCTCGTCCGGCGGATACTCCGAATAGGTAAAAACCCATTCATAACGAATCCCCGTCATGGGATAGCCGGTAGCCTGCGCCGCCAGCACATGACCAAGCTGGTGGATAAACTGCGCGATCTCGTGATAGACGGCGAAGCCGACGCCCACCAGCAGTGCATCAAGGAATGTTTTTGTGCCCAGCTCAGACGTACGAAAGATCGCGCTATAGACGACAATCACCACAAACGGGATCAGTACGAGGCTAAAAAAGGCCCGGTATGCCGTCCGATCAACCTTGATTTCCAAGCTTGCCATCTTTAAACGCACCACCTCTCACTTGCACACATGTTCTATTTTCTAGCATAGCATCCTCAGTGCAGCGAGTCAACGGGGTGCATCCCATGTCTGGTACAACATTCGCTCAGCTTTACACGCGATCCCATTCGATCGGCAGCGACCGGTAGCCACGATTTATGAATTGCTCGATCTGTTGCGGTTTGGCATCGGCGGCTAGACGCAGGTTAGGCAGGCGCTGCGAAAGCAGCTCGATCGCAACACGAACTTCGAGCCGCGCCAGGGGAGCGCCTAGACACACATGAATACCATTCGAAAACGTTAGATGCTCACGTGCATTCGCGCGCGTCATATCGAAGTTCTCACCGTCCGGGAAGTGCGCGGAATCATGATTGGCCGAGCCGTAGACCAGGAACACATGGGCATTCGCCGGGATCGTAACATTACCGAGCGTGACGGGCTGCGTCGTCGTGCGGTACATACCTTTCACCGGCGTTTCCAGGCGTAGCATCTCCTCGACGGCGTGCGGGATCAGCGACGGGTCTTCACGCAGCCGCCGGTATTGCTCGGGATGCGTGAACAAGATCATCATCGCGTTGGCGATCATACCCGTCGTCGTCTCGTACCCCGCGACCGTAGCGGCCATCGCATTGTAGATCGCTTCGTCCATGCTGAGAGCAGCTGTGCCGCCGTACTCCACCGGCAACATCACCGTTAGCAGATCCTCGCGTGGATTCTGTCGCCGCTCCAGCAGCTGCGCTCGTAGATAGCTCTGGAACGCCACCACACCGCGAGCACAGGCAATCTGCTGCTCCTCAGGCACAGGCACCGAGACGACCGTCATCCAATCCTCGGCCCAGAGCTTGATCCGCTGAAAATCCTCGCGCGGTATGCCAAACAGATCCGAGATCACCAGGCTCGGCAGCGGCAAGGCAAATTGTGGGATCAGATCGGCGTGGCCATCGGCGATGAACGAGTCGATCAGGCTGTTGGCGATCTCACGAATCGCCGGCTCCAGGCGCGCGATCCGCTGGGGCGTAAACGCTTTGTTCAACACCGAGCGCTGGCGCGTGTGGTCTGGCTCATCACTCTCGACGATGACCGTAGCCGAGCCAACACTTTCGTAGAGAATGGCTTCTGTGATTGGTGACAGATCGGTCGTAGCAAACGCGCCAGCCGATGAGAAGATATGCGGCTGCTTCACGGCAGCCAGCACATCGGCGTAGCGCGTGACAAACCAGACATCGAATTCCTGGTTGTAAAAGACAGGTGTGTCGCGACGGAACTCGGCGTACTGCGGATACGGATTCGCCAGATGCGCCGGGTCCAGAGGATTGAAATGCGGGCAGGGGACGCCAGCCGATGAAGGGACATTGGCGGTCATGATCATGTGCTCCTTGCATACAAGCCGACCGATAGATTGGGGGCGTCTGACCGTGGTCTTCACCGATGATGATGAGTCAGCCCACGACTGGAAGTACGGGTACGCGACGGTCCACGGAGATGCTTGCTTGATGCCAGGTAGGAGACAGTTAAAATGATGCTGGAAGGCGGCGGGCTACAAGGAGAGTATAGCACGCGCCACCTTAAGATCAATAGACTGTTAGCGTGTCCAAACCAGAGCCGATTGATCGACCGCCTTCAGCGCTACATCCAATCGCCTACCCCCAGCTTCAGGATCGCGCCGCCGCAACCAGCTCCGATCGCAGCCGCCGCACCAGATTGCCCTCAGATCGCAGCCGCCAGAGCAACGCAGCCGCCACAGCCGCGCCGATCAGCGCCGCCCACACGTAGCCATACGCCAGATCGACCAGCGTGAATTGCAGCAGGATCAGCAGATACAGCAACGCGGGAAGATCCGGCAGCACCGCCGGATTGCGCAGCTGCGCCCCCCCCAGGAAAAGCGTCAGCAGCGTCAGCACCAGCGCCGTGAGCCCCCAGGCAAGGAAGTTGGCAGTCGGCACGCCGTAGTACGGCCCGCTGTCCAGCCAGTGCCAGTAGTCCATGATATAGGCCGCGACCGGCTCCAGCAGCAGATCCAGCGCCAGCGCCAGCAGCGGCGCCAGCAGCCCGATCCAGCGGCCGTGAGATCGCGCTGTCAGCAGGCGCGCGGCTCCGATCGCGGCGGGGACGACCAGCAGCCAGGCAAACGGGATCGGCAGCGGTACCACGCCGCCCAGCTTCCAGCCCAGCACATCAGTATAGCTGTAATGCCCGAACGGAAATCCGGTCGTTACGCCGACATGCTCCACCGCCCACGAGAGCACGGCGATCAGCGCCGCCGCCAGCCAGCCGCGTCCTCCCGCGTTCGCCGCCAGCCACAGCGCCAGCAGACTACCCTGTAAGATCAGCAGAAACCCGCCCATCCACGTTCCCCAGGCCGGCACCAGATCCAGCATCAGCATCGGCACGGCGAACACGTAGATGAACAGATACACAAACAGCAGCGCGGCGATCAGCCGTCGCAGCGCGCGCTGCTCCCCGCCGATTGGCAATCGAACAGCGCGGCTCATAGCGTTTCGAGCAGCCGGGCCAGCAGCGCTGTACGCGGCACAAACGATTCGAGATTGACGTGCTCATGCAGCGAGTGCGCGCCGCCGCCGATCGGTCCCAAGCCGTCGAGCGTGGGAGTGCCCACCGCCGCCGTGAAGTTGCCGTCGGAGCCGCCGCCCGTCGCGGCCTCGTCGATGTCGAAGCCGATCTCGTTGGCCAGACGCCGCGCGTGCTCGAACAGCCGCACGATCTCCGGCGAGCGCTCCATCGGCGGGCGATTCAGGCCACCCGTGAAGCGAATCGTCACGTCTTCGTCGACGGCGCGTCGTGCCTCAAATGCGCGCGCCAGTCGATCGGCTTCGGCGACCGTGCGCACGCGCACATTGACCTCGGCGCGTGCGCTGGCCGGAATCACGTTAGTCGTGGTGCCGCCGCCCGCCGTGCACACATTCACCGTCGTGCCGGTCTCGGCGTCGTTCAGAGTGTGCAGCCAGATGATCTGATGAGCCAGCTCCAGCAGTGCGCTGCGACCCTGCTCCGGCGCGACTCCCGCGTGAGCAGCGCGGCCAGTGATCGCCAGCTCGTACAGCCCAACGCCTTTACGCGCCGTTTTGAGCGCGCCGCCGTTCGCCGCCGCCTCCAGTACCAGCGCCGCCTCGGACTGCCGCGCCAGCTCCTCGATGTAGGGCCGCGCCGTCGGGCTGCCGATCTCCTCATCGCTGGTGCATAAAAACCAGATCGGCCGCCGCCACGTACGATCTAAAGCCTGGAGCGCTTCGATCGCAACGCAGCCCATCAGCAGGCCACCTTTCATATCGACGACTCCAGGGCCGAACAGCTTATTGAAGCGCTGCGCAACCGGCTGTGTCGCGAGTGTGCCGCGTGGGTAGACGGTGTCGAAGTGGGCCAGCAGCAGCAGCGGCTTGCCGGCTCCCGGCCAGCGGGCCAGCAGATGGGTTTCGCCGACCGGCTCCGTGTCCGCGCCGAGCTGCGTGAAATGATCGGTCAGCAGCCGCGCGAACTGCGCCAGGCCATCGGGATCATTGGAACATGTTTCGATCTCCGCCCATGCCGCCAGCCGGGTAGCAAACGAAACAGTATGGAGGTAGCCGATCAGCGAATCCTGCATGAAGAAGCTCCTTCGTGTAGAGAACCAAGAACCTAGAGTGTGTTATGCACTTTGCGTATGACCCTGGTATGCTTGGGGCATGGATACACCAACCCGAAAGCCATACCCGTCTGATGTGACCGACGATGAGTGGGCGTTTGTCTCGCCCTACCTGGTGTTGATGACCGAAGCGGCTCCGCAACGCACGCATGACCTCCGCGACGTG
>DASWTQ010000368.1:0-8051 GCA_036402055.1 Herpetosiphonaceae bacterium | reverse complement strand
GCCTCAACCGCCGATTGCAGCTCGGCGGCGCTCACCAGCTGCCCATTGACCTCGAATGTGGGCGTCGACTGAACGCCGCGTGTCTGGGCCTGCTGCTGCGCTGCTTCCAGCTGAGCCGTGTACTTCTCGGATGCGAGCGCCTGCTCGAATGCTTGACGATCCAGGCCGATCGCCTCGGCGTAGCTGCCCAGCAAAGCCTCGATGTCGCTGCTGTTGGACCAGGCGCGTTGGCGGGTGAAGAGCAGGTCGTGCATTTCCCAGAATTTGCCCTGCTCACCAGCCGCGCGTGTTGCCGCCGCCGCGATGATCGCGTAGTTATGCTGCGGGAGCGGGAAATCGTGGTAGATAAAGCGAACCTGGCCGGTCTCAATATATTGCTGATCGAACTGAGCCTCCATCTGCTGGGAGAACGCCGCGCAGGATGGACACTGAAAATCGCCGTACTCGATCACGGTTACCGGCGCATCCGGGCTGCCTTTGTAGGCGTAGCCTTCCGGCGTAGTGCCGGTGGGCGCGTTGATCACACGCGCAGTAAACGGTTCGACGCTTACCGTGGGTTGTGCTAGCCGGCTGACAATAACAGTGCCGAGCACCAATGCCACGAGCACCAGCGCGCCCACTACCAGCGGCGTGCGTGAGCGCTGCCTGGGAACTGTGCGCCCACGGGTAGCGCGGGCGGCTTTATGAGTATGTGATTGAGCCATGATTAAACTCCTCGTCTATCTCAAACGAACGTACTACCGACCAGAAACACGAGCACCACGCCGACGATGATCATGCCTGCGGCCAGCGTGGCGTTATCAAAGTGGAAGCGTGCCGGCGCGGCCTGATCTTCGCTCTCCTCATCCGCCTCCTCGACTGTTCGTGGTTGCAGCCAGGCGTAGGTAGCCATCATGCCGGTGATAATCGTAAAGGCGGTGAATGCGAGCCAGGGAATGGTGATCAGGCCGAACAAGTTCAGGTAGTCGACGGTGCAGGGCACACCCGACACGCAGGCGGGCGCCGGCAGCCAGTCGGTCTTGACCAGTAGATGGTGGTACAGGGCTACGATCATGCCGGTGATCGAAAAAGGCAGCACATAGATGTACAGCCTGCGATCCCGTCGAACGATGCCGATCGCCAGCAGGATGGCCAGCGGATACATCAAGATTCGCTGATACCAGCAGAGCACGCAGGGCACCCAGCCGAGCACCTCGCTAAAAAATAAGCTGCCGCAGGTCGCGATCCACGCCGCCAGCAGCGCAATATGGCGTGATGCCACGCCGAGCCAATCGACAAGATCGCGATCCTGGCTTGTTTCCGAGCCGGCGTCGTACTCGTCGAGCGTTGTATTGCGGTTGAGCGTATGTTGATTCATGCTTCCTCAAAACCTCCTCAATGCCAGCGCAGAGCACCGCGAGGCTACTTCTCGCTACAGCATAGCAAAGCGCCCAGGTGCTCACGGTAACATTTCTTAACCTGGCGGGATGGATTCTCTACCAGGGCCGCAGGTAGGCGTATTAGCATGGGGGAGAATAGATTTTTGGAGCCTTGTTATGTCAAAACGATCCTCAACGACTTCTTCTCAGAGAACGCCGCGTGCCGCTCCTCATTTCCTGGTACGACAGAAGCTTGTGGTTGGATTTGTGATCGTGTGTATGCTGGCGCTGCTGGTATTTATTGTCCGCAGCAGCACGCGCTCAGCCGGCAGCACTATTGATCGAGCGGATGCCACGAACGTGCAGCTCGTGGAGCAGGGCCGGCAGCTTTACACGACACGCTGCGCCGGCTGTCATGCCAGTGATCTGGGTGGAGAGCAAGGCTGGCCGCAGCGCCGCGCAAATGGTGTGATGCCGGCCGCTCCTCTGGATGAGCGCGGTACCACCTGGCAGCGCGACGACCAGAGGATCTTCGCGACGATCAAGCACGGCGGCCAGGCAACAGCTCCGGCGGGTACAATCAGCTATATGCCCGCCCTCAGCGGCGGTCTGACTGACGCTGAAATCTGGTCGGTGATTTCGTATATCAAAAGCACCTGGCCCGAGTCGATTCAGGCTCAGCAGCCGCAGCCAAACGAGTAGCCAATCCAATCAGGATAGCTACTCGTTTGGTGTTGTTTGGTGTGTGGAGAAAATAGATTATCGGCAGAATACAGTTAGATGCCTGATTGTGACACAGCTTCACCTTCACCACGCCGAGCCTGGTAGAGCGACGCAGCGATCGCGACGATCAAGATCGAGGCGATCACACCCAGCGATACGCCCGTCGGTATTTTGTAGATGTCGACCAGCACCATTTTCAGGCCGACGAACGTCAGCACCACCGACAGGCCAAGCTTCAGATACTGGAACTTGTGCACCATGCCGGCCAGCACAAAGTACAGCGATCGCAGCCCCAGGATCGCGAAGACGTTCGATGTGTACACCAGAAACGGATCGCTGGTCACAGCAAAGATCGCCGGAATCGAGTCCACAGCAAAGACCAGATCCGTGCTTTCTACCATCAGCAACACCAGAAAGAGCGGCGTCGCCACCAGTTGGCCGGCCCGGCGAATAAAGAACTTTTCGCCCTCGTAGCGATCGCTTACGGGCATCAGCCGGCGAAAGAGTCGCACGATCGGATTTCGCTCGGGGTGCAGCTCCTCGTTACGATGGCGGGCCATTTTGACGCCGGTGAAGATCAGGAACGCGCCGAAGACGTAGATAATCCAGTGAAACTCCTTGAGCAGCGCCGCGCCGACAGCAATCAAGATCGCGCGCATGACCAGCGCGCCCAGAATGCCCCAGAACAACACCCGGTGCTGGTAGGCCGCCGGAACCGCGAAGTAGGTGAAGATCAGCACGAAGACGAAAATATTATCGACGCTCAGGGATTTCTCGATCAGGTAGCCTGTGAAGAAGGCCAGCGCGGCCTCACGATTGGAGTAGGCGCTCCCTGGAACGAATCGCTCCCAGAAGAAGTACAGCCCGGCGTTGAAGAGCAGCGCCAGGCTGATCCACACGACGCTCCACAGCGCCGCCTCTTTGACGGAGACGATGTGTGCATGACGATGAAAGACACCCAGGTCCAGCGCCAGCATCGCCAGCACAAACAGGTTGAAGCCGATCCATAGCCAGAGCATTCCTGCATCCACGGTCATTCCTCCATAGCTGAATACGACCGCAGGGCAACAAAAAACGAGACCCCACGGCAACCAATGTCGTGGTAGTCTCGCCGGTAGTGCTCTGCACATACGATCAGCCGAGAGCATGGCTCTGGAATGACGACTGATCGACCCGCTTGCGCGGGCGGCTACTCCCTAACCCAATACTATGTTAACAAGTTGCACAGGATTTGTCAAATGTCGAAGCTGGCATCAGCGCCGCCTGCATACAGCGTGGGGCGATCCGGTGACGCAACTTCAGGAGCGCAGGGCAGACAGACGCTGAACGTGCTGCCCTGACCCTCGGCGCTGGCGACAGTGATCCGGCCGCCGTGGCGCTGCACAATGTCATGTACGAGGTACAGCCCGATGCCCAGCCCCTCGATATTCAGCCGCGTTGCGTTATCGGCGCGGTAGAAGCGCTCGAACAGGTGCTGCTGCGCGGTCTCAGACATCCCGATGCCGGAGTCGCGGATAGTGATCCAGGCCGAAGATTGGCGCTGGCTCAGCTGTACCGTGATCCGCCCGCCGCCAGGACTGTACTTGAGCGCGTTGTGCAGCAGGTTGGTAAACACCAGCTCCAGCCGCGCCGCGTCGCCATCCACCATCAGCGGCTCATCCAGACCGACCACATGCACCAGATGTTTGGGTGTGATGCGCAACTCCGCGACCAGCTGCCGCACCAGCGCATTGACATCTACCGGCTGGCGGGTTAAATGCGTCCGGCTGGCCTGCACCTGTGCCAGCTCGATCAGCGACTCGACTAAGCGCCGCAGACGCGTGGCGCTCTCGCCCAGCACGCCGATCCAGCGACTGGCCTGCGCATCAAAGGTTGGCTGGCTGCGCGCCCACCTGCCGAGCAGATCGGTCATGCCGAGGATCGGCGCAAGCGGCGTGCGCAGCTCATGTCCCGCCACAATCAGGAACGCATCTCGCGCCCGCAGCGCCTGCTCCAGCTCTTGATACAGACGGGCATTATCCAGCGCCAGCGCCACCCGGCCGGCCAGTTCCTCGACGCGCACACGATCGTCGTCGCGATAGCGCCGCCCGGAGTCCGTCAGCGCCAGACTAAGCACGCCTAGCGTTCGGCCACGCGCGCGCAGCGGAGCCACAATCTGTGAGCGCATACCCAGCGCCTGGGCCAGCTGCCGGTACGTAGCATCGCTCAGATCCTGGTCGGGCTGTTCCTCCCAGCAATCGGCGCACACGACAACCTCACCGCCGGCCAGTGCGCGGCTCTCCAGGCTGGGCTGCGATTGATAGGCGTGCTCGTGGAGCAGCGGCTCCTGTGCCGGATCGACATGAACGCCGACCGCGCGACTCAACTGGCCAGCATCGTCGACCAGATCGATCGTGCAGATGTCGGCGTACTGCGGGACGACCAGCCGAGCCAGCCGCTCCAGGATCGGCGCAGCTTCCAGCGATGTTGCCAGCACCGCGCTCGCATCGGCCAGCAAGCGCAGTCCTTGCCGAGAGCGTTTGCGCTCGGTAATATCGAAATAGGTCGCCACACCAGCGATGATACGTCCGGTGCGATCGTGAATAGGCGCGGCGTTGATCAGTAGCGTGGCGCGCTCGCCATCCGGCCGGCAGATGACCATCTCTTCGGCGATCACCACCTCGCCGCTGGTGATGGCGCGTATGATGGGGCGCTCCTCAGGCTGATACTGACGACCATCCGCGTAAAAGCCGGGATACGCCGACACGTCGTGGATCGCATCGCCGTGTGACGAAAACGGCTGCTGCCAGATCTGTTCCAGCTGGGCATTGCCAAGCAGGAGCTTGCCTGTAGCAGCGTCGGCGATCATGACGCCCATCGGCAGCTGGTAGAGCACGGTTTCCAGGAGCGTACGCTCCGTCGCCAGCTGATGCAGCAGGCGCTCCTGCTCCGCCTCGGCCTGCTGGCGAGCCGTAACATCACGCAGGATCACTGTGTAGAGTCGCTCCCCAACCACCTCGACCTGGGAGATTGTGGCCTCGATCGGAAATTCCGCGCCGTCTGCTCGTCGGGCCGGTAGCGGATGCGTCAGGTGCATTAAGCGGCTGGTCACGCCGGTTTGTCCATAGCGATGGATATGATCGGCGTGCGCGCGGTGAAATCGCTCGGGAATGAAGCGCGAGATCGGCTGGTCGATAGCCTGGGTAGCCGAGCAGCCAAAGATCGTCTCGGCGGCGGCGTTGAAGCGCACAATGCGCTGGTGCTGATCGATCGTAATGATCGCATCCATCGCCGAGTCGATGATTCCGGCCAGCTGAGCCTCGCTGCGGCGCAGCGCGCGCTCGGCCTGTTTGCGCGCCGTGATGTCTTCGATCACCGAAATAAAGTAGGCCGGAGCGCCGGTCTCGGTTCGCACCAGCGACACCGTGAGGTGAATCCAGATGATCGCGCCGTCGTTGCGAAGGTAGCGCTTTTCGAGGGTTTCCAGCTCCCGCTCGTTGCTCAGCAGCCGCTGAATCACCGTATCGCCAGGTGGGAGGTCTGCGGGATGCGTAATATCTTGAAAGGTGCGGCTCAGTAGATCGGCCTCGCTGTAGCCGGTGATCGCGCACAAACGGCGATTGACCCGCAGCCAGCGGCCGTCCAGGCCAACCACAGCCATTCCGACAGCCGCCTGCTCAAACGTCGCGCGGAAGCGTTGATCGCTGGCCCGCAGCGCCGCCTCCATATCCTGTTGCTGGACCGTCTCCTGCTGAGCTGAGGTCACCAGAGTCTCAAGCGCGTCGATGATGGCGAGGAGCTGAGCAGTTTGCTCCAAGGTTGGAGGAATCTGATTCGCTAGCTGACTGCGAACCATTTCAATGGTTTGTGTAGACATCATGGTACTCAGATCGTGCTTGCGCGGCACGACATACACAGGCAGATTCAATTGTCACATACGCACAGAGCCCCGTCCACGTTTCCAGATTCGACCGGAGCGCTACCAAGGCAATGGTGGGGGACACTCATTCAGGTGATAGCCGCAGATGGCAGCTCAGCGAACGCAGTAGATGGGTGGTGTGGGCAGGAATCCACACGGCAGTCGCCATATTATACCACCCACTACAGTCTACATATACCATCGACCATTGAAGATATGGGCACATGCCAGCAGAGCCACCAGAGCTTGGGTAAAGTCGAGAGCTACGGCGTGTCTCAAGAAAAACATTGAGGGCCGCTTCTGTGTTGGGAAGCGGCCCTCAGCGGCTCAAGGATGTGTCTACACACCGCCGACAAGCTGCTCGCTAAGCCACGTAGCGACAGCCTGAAGCCGAGGCTGGTGCAGCAGTGAGTAGTGCGTTCCCGGCACCGCGTGCTGCGCGACGACGTTCCCGAACGGCTGCCAGCTCTCTGCCAGGGATGTATGCGCGTCGATCCCTGCCGGATGAGCCGCTTCTACCAGCGCGAGTGGCAGCGACGTTAGCGGTGGCTGGTAGGCCTGCATCGCCGACAGATGGGACGCAAACACATCGGCAAGGCGGCGAAACTGCTCGAACGTAATATCTGGCGGCAGCGCCTGCTGCCGGCGCGCGTGCTCCAGGATATAGGACAACCGCTCGTCGGGCGTGAGCGATGCAAGATCAGCCGGATCGATAACCACTGGCGTACCGAGCAGCCCGCCGAGGTCGTGGGCAAACTGAGCTAGCAACACCGCCTCATCAGGAGGCGCCTGGTCACTCGGCGGCACGGCACTGTCGATCAACACCACGCGCCGAATCTCTTCGCCCTGGCGCTGGAGCTGGCTCGCGATCTCAAAGGCGACTAATCCGCCAAACGACCAGCCGCCAAGCAAATACGGCCCGTGGGGCTGCACCTGGCGAATAGCAGTGATATAGTCCGCCGCCAGCTCAGGGATCGAGCGATAGGGATGTTGGTCGACCTCAAGCCCACGGGCCTGCAAGCCATAGAACGGCTGATCTGGACCAAGCGCACGGGCAAGATCGGCGTAGCAGAAGACGGTCCCACCAATAGGATGGACGCAGAAGAACGGCTGGCGCTCCCCGCGTGATTGCAGCGGCACCAGCGGCGACCATGCCGGTACTGACGCGCTCTGCTCCAGTTGAGCCGCAAGCTGGGCAATCGTCGGCGATTGCAACAGGGTCGCCAGCGGCAAAGCGCGGCCGAATTGCTGCCGTAGCTCGGCCATGACCCGTACTACCAGCAGCGAGTGCCCGCCCAGCGCGAAAAAGTCATCGTGAACACCGATCGATTCTCGGCCCAGCACACGTGTCCACACCCCTGCGATCGCTTCTTCCAGCGGGGTGCGCGGCAGCACGCGATCGGCGGACGGCTCGACCCGAGCCTCGGGTGCTGGCAGGGCCTTGCGATCGAGCTTGCCGTTGGGCGTCAACGGCAGCGATTCCAGCTGGACAAAGGCCGACGGCACCATGTAGGACGGCAGCTTCGTAGCCAGGAAGCGGCGGAGGTCGGCGGGGCGCAGGCCCTCATTCCAGGCCCTCACCCCGTCGCTGAGGCGACTCCCCTCTCCCGCTGCGGCAGGCGAGGGGGATGATGCGCTCACCGGTTCTAGGTTCTCGGTTCTTGGTTCTTCGACGACGTACGCCACAATGCGTGGGTCGCCGGGGATGTCCTCGCGCACGATGGCGACGGCCGCCTGGACATCAGGGTGCTGGCGGAGCACGGCGGCGATCTCGTCCAGCTCGATGCGGAAGCCGCGCACCTTCACCTGGTGATCCAGCCGCCCCAGAAAGGCGAGCTGCCCATCCGCTCGGTAGCGCACGCGGTCGCCGGTGCGGTACAGCCGCGCTCCTGGCTGCGGGCTGAACGGATCGGGCACGAAGCGCGCGGCGGTGAGATCGGGCCGCTGGAGATAGCCGCGCGCCAGGCCAGCGCCGCCCAGGTACAGCTCACCCGCCACGCCCAGCGGCACCGGCTGCATCTCCGCGTCGAGCACATACGCCTGCGTGTGGGCGATCGGCCGGCCGATGGTGG
>DASWTQ010000367.1:0-3610 GCA_036402055.1 Herpetosiphonaceae bacterium | reverse complement strand
TGGCTGGATCAGTTGATCTGTAGGGCACGTCGGTGACGTGCCCTCGACTCGTTCCTGATCAATCCTCCGGCGCCTCCGCATCCTGCCCCAGCTCGCGGTTGCCGCCGCCTATGTCCGTGCCCAGGCCACCGGGCGGATCGGCGCCTACCTCGTTGGCGTGCTCAAGATCGACCTTGTCCAGATTTGCGCCCAGGCCGCCGTAGTCGCCGCCCGCGCCGGTATTAGCGTCGTCCCGAGATGGGCTTTTGCTCGGATCAGTGTTGCTCATAGCTTCCTCGCTGTTGCTGTTTTGCAGATTTGTTATCGATGCGCAGCGCTGTGCAAAACATATGCCAGGGCAGCGCGGCGATCGATGGAGGTTAGCTTTTTTGGGCAACAAAAAACGGCAGCCCCTCGCAGGACTGCCGTTCTGTTTCCGTCTAGCTTAGCGCTTGCTCTTGGCCATGATCTCTTCGGCCAGGCTGTTGGGCAGCGGCTCGTAGTGATCGAACTCCATCGAGAACTGCGCGCGGCCCGAGGTCATCGAGCGCAGGTCGGTCGCATAGCCGAACATGCTCGACAGCGGCACCTGAGCGCGGATCGCCTGCGCGTTACCGCGCGCGTCCATGCCCTCGACGCGGCCACGGCGGCTGTTGAGATCGCCGAGCACCGTGCCCATGAAGTCTTCCGGCACTGTGACCTCGACCTTCATGATCGGCTCCAGGATCTGCGGGCGGCCCTTGCGCACGCCGTCTTTGAGCGCCATCGACGCGGCGATCTTGAACGCCATTTCCGACGAGTCAACCTCGTGGAACGAGCCGTCGTACAGCGTCGCCTTGAGATCGACCACCGGATAGCCAGCGATCACGCCGGTCTCCATGGCCTCGCGAATGCCTTGCTCGATCGCCGGGACGTACTCTTTCGGCACGCTGCCGCCGACCGTGGCGTTCACGAACTCAAAGCCCGTGCCCTGCTCCTTGGGCTCGAAGCGAACCTTGACGTGGCCGTACTGGCCCTTACCGCCCGACTGGCGCACAAACTTCGAGTCGATGTCGGTGGGCTGCGAGATGCTCTCGCGATATGCCACCTGCGGATTGCCGACGTTCGCCTCGACCTTGAACTCGCGCATCATGCGGTCGACAATAACCTCAAGATGCAGCTCGCCCATGCCGCCGATGATCGTCTGGCCGGTCTCCTGGTCGGTGCGCAGCCGGAAGGTCGGATCTTCTTCCGCCAGCTTGGCCAGCGCCAGGCCCATCTTGTCCTGGTCGTTCTTGGTCTTGGGCTCGACGGCCACGTGGATCACCGGCTCGGGGAACTTGATGTTCTCAAGCACCACCGGGTTCTCGGGATCGCTGATCGTGTCGCCGGTGAAGGTCTGCTTCGGACCCACCATCGCGGCGATGTCGCCGGCGTAAACTTCCTTGATCTCTTCGCGGTGGTTAGCGTGCATCTGCAACAACCGGCCGATGCGCTCGCGCTGGCCCTTGGTCGTGTTGAGCACGTAGGAGCCGGCCTCGATCTTGCCCGAGTAGACGCGGAAGTAGGCCAGCTTGCCCACGAACGGGTCGGCGACGATCTTGAAGACCAGCGCCGCGAAGGGCTCGCCGTCGTCGGGGGTGCGCGTGATGAACTCAACCTCTTCGTCGTCGGCTGACTGCCCGGGGAGCAGACCCTGCACCGCCGGAACATCCAGCGGCGACGGCAGGTAATCGACAACCGCGTCGAGCATACGCTGGACGCCCTTGTTCTTGAGCGCTGAGCCGCAGAGCACGGGAACCAGCTTGTTGTCGATCGTCGCCCGGCGCAGCGCCTGCTTCAGCTCCTCGGTGCCGATCTCTTCGCCTTCGAGGTAGAGCATCGTCAGCGCGTCGTCGGTCTCGGCGATCAGCTCGACCATCTGCGCGCGCAGAGCGGCGGCCTTGTCGGCCAGCTCCGCCGGGATCTCGACGACTTCCTGGTCTTTGCCCAGATCGTCTTTGTAGATCACGGCGTTGTTGTGCATCAGGTCGATAATGCCCTTGAACTGATCCTCAGCGCCAATCGGCAGCTGGATCGGAACCGGCTTCGCGCCCAACCGATCGATGATCATCGAAACAGTTCGCTCAAAGTTCGCGCCCATCCGGTCCATCTTGTTGACGAAGCAGATACGCGGCACGCGATACTTGTCGGCCTGGCGCCACACAGTCTCGGACTGCGGCTCCACACCGGCGACTGCGTCGAAGACAACCACGCCGCCGTCGAGCACGCGCAGTGAGCGCTCGACCTCGGCGGTAAAGTCCACGTGGCCGGGCGTGTCGATAATATTGACGCGGTGGCCCTTCCACTCGGCAGTCGTCGCCGCCGACTGAATGGTGATGCCGCGCTCCCGCTCCTGGGGCATAAAGTCCATGGTCGCGGTGCCTTCATGCACCTCACCGATCTTGTAGGTACGACCGGTGTAGTACAACACGCGCTCGGTCGTCGTGGTTTTACCAGCGTCGATGTGCGCGATAATGCCGATGTTGCGATACAGGTTTAGGGGTGCTTGCCGTGGCATTCAGATACTCCATGCTTGCGGATCACATTCTGCAAGACTTTTTGTTATGTTTCAGCTGTGTATTTTACCAAAAAAAGTTATGTTAAGCGCGCATTAAGGCCGCATACTAGCCGATATACGCAAAAGGGCTTAACTTGTGCTGTGCCAAGTCAAGCCCCGTCGCCCAGTCGGGATCAGCTTAGCGCGCGTAGTGCGAGAACGCGCGGTTGGCCTCAGCCATGCGGTGCGTTTCTTCGCGGCGCCGAACCGATGAACCGGTGTTATTGAAGGCATCGATCAGCTCAGCCGTGAGGCGCTCCACCATAGGACGGCCCTGGCGACCGCGCGCGGACTGGATGATCCAGCGCATGGCCAGCGCAAAGCGGCGATCGCCCTTGATCTCGACCGGCACCTGGTACGTCGCACCGCCGACACGCTTCGGCTTGACCTCAACGGTCGGAGCAACGTTGCGCAGCGCGGTCTCGAAGACCTCAAGCGGCTGGCGGCCCAGGCGCTCGGCGGCGCTGTCCATCGAGCCATACACAATCTTCTCGGCGATCGCCTTCTTGCCGCTCAGCATCACTTTGTTGATGAAAAGCTGAACCTGCGGGTTGCTGTAGCGCACATCCGGCGCTGTATGGCGCTTCTGATATTTACCTCGTCGTGGCATATCTACTCCGTAAGCAATCAATATTCAAGCATCAGCCACTCAGCCCGCACTCACGCCTAACGATCGGCTACTGTGATCGACAACGAGCGGTGATGGCTAACGCGATCTTATCGTCTCTTACCCGTGACCGGGGCGTTCTTCTTGGTGCCGTACTTCGAGCGGCCCTGCTTGCGATTGTTCACGCCCTGGGCGTCCAACGTACCGCGCACGATATGGTAGCGCACACCGGGAAGGTCTTTCACACGACCGCCACGGATCAGCACTACCGAGTGCTCCTGCAAGTTGTGGCTCTCGCCCGGAATGTAGGCGGTCACCTCGATACCATTCGACAGACGCACGCGCGCCACTTTCCGCAGCGCCGAGTTCGGCTTCTTGGGAGTCATGGTACGAACCTGCGTGCACACGCCTCGCTTCTGCGGAGCACCCTTGCCACGGGTCAGCTT
>DASWTQ010000366.1:0-3610 GCA_036402055.1 Herpetosiphonaceae bacterium | reverse complement strand
AGCCACATCGCGCCCAGCCCGATCGCCCACGCCAGCAGCGGTGTGCCCAGAACACGCTCGATCCGCGCCAGGCCGGGCACCCGCAGCAGCCTTTCGATCGCGGCGCTCGGCAGTCCCAGCAGCAGCAGCGGCGGCACGATCAGCAGCAGCAGCAGATGTTGCAGCATGTGCGCGCTGAACAGGTAGCGATCGCCCAGCTCGTGCAGCGGCGACAGCAGCGCGACCAGCAGCACGGCCATGCCCAGCCCAAACAGCCATGTCCGCGCTGTCCAGCGGCCACGCAGCAGCGCCACGTACCCGGCGATCAGCGCCGCGCAGCCCAGCAGCACCGACGGATGCCAGTGCCACAGCGAAAGCAGCAGCGTGCGCGTGCTCATAGATTCGGCCACACATACACCGTCGCGAAGATCACGATCCACACGACGTCGACGAAATGCCAGTACAGCTCGACCATTGTCAGCCCGATCGCGCGATGCGGCGTGAGCAGGCCACGCAGCGCCAGGCCCAGCAGGATCGTCAGCGTGAGCAGGCCACCCAGCACATGCAGGCCGTGAATGCCGGTCAGCGTAAAGAACGCCGTTCCGAAAAGACTGCTGCTGATCGTGATGTTCTCGGCGATCAGCTGCGTGTACTCCCACGCCTGCCCGCCCAGAAAGATCGCGCCGAGCGCCACCGTCGCCAGCAGCCAGACGCGCTGACCGCCGAGCTGGCCCTGCTCTGTGCTTTTTTGCGCCCGCCACAGCGTGAAGCTGCTGGCCAGCAGCGCGATCGTGAAGATGCCGCTCAGCAGCGGATCGAGCGCGAGCGGCGAGTTACGCTCGCCGGTGTAGGACGGATAATAGTACAGGTAGCTCATGATCAGCACGCCGAAGAACGCCGCCTCTGAGAGGAGAAACAGAAACATGCTGAGCCTGTTTTTGTCGATCGTCATGGTGTGTCTCCCTGCGCTCAATGCTCACGCTTCCAGTCGGGATCTTCGGGATGCGCCAGATCCCACAGCGGGCGGCGGCTGCGCACCGGCGGCAGCGCGTCGAAGTTGTGCGGCGGCGGCGGCGAGGTTGTGGCCCACTCCAGCGTCCAGCCCTGCCACGGATTATCGCCGGCCGGCTGTCCGCGCCGCGCGCTCCACACGAGATTGATCACAAAGACCAGCACCGCCAGCGCCGAGACCAGGCCGCCCAGCGTCGAGATCAGGTTGAGCGTGCCCCAGCCCGGCAGATCGGGATAGGTGTAGACGCGGCGGGGCATGCCCATCAGGCCCAGCAAATGCTGCACGAAAAAGGTGAGATTCAACCCGGCGAAGTTGAGCCAGAAGTGCCACTTGCCCAGCCGCTCCGAGAGCATCCGCCCGACGACTTTGGGATACCAGTAGTAGACGCCCGCGTAGACCGCGAAGAAGGTTCCGCCGACCAGCACATAGTGAAAATGCGCGACCACATAGTAGGTGTCGGTGGTCTGCCAGTCGGTGGGCACCAGCGCAAAGGTCACGCCCGTGATCCCGCCGATCGTGAAGACCACCAGAAAGCCGACCGCGAAGAGCATCGCGGTGGTGAGCCGCAGCTTGCCGCCCCACATCGTGGCGATCCAGCTAAAAATCTTGATGCCGGTCGGGATCGAGATCAGCATCGTCGCGGCCGATTGGAAGGCGTGCCAGCCGATGCCGAGGTCTACGGCGAACATATGATGCGCCCACACGGTGAAGCTCAAAAAGCCGATCACGATCGTCGAGCCGGCGACAAACTCGTAGCCGAAGATCGGCTTGCGCGAAAAGACCGGGATGATCTCCGAGATCATGCCGAAGGCCGGCAGGATCAGAATATACACCTCGGGATGGCCGAACGACCAGAAAACGTGCTGCCAGAGCACCGGCGATCCCGGCGGCGTGAACCAGCTGCCGCCGAAGAGCCGATCGACTTCCAGCATGACCAGGCCGGCGTTGAGGATTTGCAGCGCGAACAGGATCAGAAAGCCGTTGATAAAGGTCATCCAGGTAAAGAGCGGCAGCCGGCGCATCGTCAGGCCGGGCGCGCGCATGGTCCACACGGTGACGATGAAGTTGATCGCGCCGCTGACCGAGCCGATGCCCGTCACAAAGAGGCCCAGCGACCAGTAGTCGGGGCCGCGATGCGAGGTGTATGGCTGCACCGCCAGCGGCGTGTAGCTGAACCAGCCCTGGTCGGGTGCCTGGCCGATGAAGAAGCTGAAGTACATCAGCAGGCCGCCGAAGACGAAGAGCCACAGTCCCAGCGCGTTTAGCCGGGGAAAGGCCATATCGTGCGCGCCGATCTGGAGCGGCACCAGGTAGTTGCCGAAGCCGATCAGGATCGGCATGCCGACCAGAAAGACCATCGTGACGCCGTGCATGGTGAAGAGCTGGTTGTAGAACTCCGGCGAGATGATGTTGGCGTTGGGCTGGGCCAGCTGCGTGCGGATCAGCATCGCCTCCAGGCCGCCGATCACGAAGAAGACCAGCGCGCCGACGATGTACATGATGCCGATCTGTTTGTGATCGACTGAGGCGATCCAGCGCAGCAGTCCGGTCGGCTTGCTCAGCCCGGGCAGGGCATCGGCGGCCTCCGGGGCCAGTGAGATCTCGCTCATTTTAAGCTCCCCAGGTAGGCGACAAGCGCGCGCAGATCTTCGTCCGATAGCTGGTAGCCCGGCATCTGCACGCCGGACTTGATGTCGTGCGGGTTGGCGATCCAGCGGCTCAAGTTCTCGGGCGTGTTCTCGATGATGCCCGCGCCCAGCGTTGTGCGGCTGCCGACGTGGGAAAGATTCGGCCCGGCCTGCGCATCCGAGATGCCGGTGATCGCGTGGCAGTTGACGCAGGTCAGATTCCCGAAGACCTCGGCGCCGCGCGCGGCCTCGGCTCCCGTGGGCGCGACCGCCGTCTGCTGCTGGCGAACCCAGGCGTCGTACTCCGCCTGCGGCTGCGCGATCACGCGAATGCGCATCCAGGCGTGCTGAAGGCCGCAGTACTCGGAGCAGGCTCCCAGGTAGACGCCCGGCCGATCGGCGGCCAGCCAGACGGTGTTGTTCGGATGGCCGGGGATCATGTCGCGCTTGGGGCCGAGGTCGGGCACCCAGAAGTTGTGGATCACGTCTGCCGCCTGAAGCTGAAACAGCACCTGCTGGCCTACCGGAATATGAATCTCGTTTGCGGTAACGAATCCGGCCTGAGGATACTCCACCCGCCACCACCAGCTGTAGCCCGTGACGATAATATCCGGCGGTCGATCCGCCGGCGGGTCGGTGTCGCGCATCACGTCGAGCTGCCAGCCAAACAGCCCGGCCACGATCAGTGCCGGCGCGATCGTCCAGGCGATCTCCAGCCGGCGGTTGCCGGGATATTGGCGGGGCTCTGCTGTGTCGTCGCGGCTGCGGAAGCGCCACAGGACGTAGAGCACCAGGCCGGTGACGAGGGCGAAGATCACCGTGCCAAGCAGGATGCTTCCGTTGAACAGGTTGGCGATCGACTGTGCCTGGGACGAATTCGGGTCGAGCATCGAATCCTCCAGTCGGCGGCGGAAGAACTCCGCGCGATCTCTTCGTGGCAAAGGTCCGACAACAGGCCGGGCAAGTGATGCTGATCGAGCACATTCATTGG
>DASWTQ010000365.1:0-27327 GCA_036402055.1 Herpetosiphonaceae bacterium | reverse complement strand
CAACCACCCGACCCGCGCCTGCCGTAAGCGCCCCACGCGGCGCGCCGCTCACGCCGCCGATGGTGCAGGAAGAGCCCGAGCCGGCGCCCCGCCGCAGCGTGTTGGGCATTGTGGCCGCAGTTGTTGTGACGCTGCTGCTGGTAGCGGGAACGATCGCCGTGTGGGGTGGTGGCGGCGACGAAGCGACCGCCGAGCCCTCGCCGTCGGCGGCTGTCGGGGCAAGCCCGGCCGCATCGGCGGCGGCTAGCGCCGCGCCCGCAAATCCAGAGCAGATCTTCGTCGTCAACACGCGCGGACAGCAGACGCTGGTTGTGCGCGCGGCACCGGGCACCGGTTCTGCGCGTGTGGGATCGCTGGCGTTCGGCACGCAGGTCGAGGTGATCGGCGGGCCACAAGCCGCTAACGGCTTCAACTGGGTGCAGATTCGCACGCCCAACTTAACCGGCTGGTGCATCAGCGAGGCGCTGCGTAAGCCGTGATCCTGGTCAGCAAGAAGTGACCTAGGCTCAACGAAATATCGATGTGTGCTGTCGGGGCGTATTGCGATACGCCCCGATTGTTTTTTGAAAAGAACAATATGATTTTGGGCGTGATACATCACGCCCCTGCGGATGGATTCTTGCTTCAGCGTTACGCGCCGAGCTTCTCGCCGCCGGCGGTGTTGGTCTGCTTGCCGGCGCTGGTGCTCTGGCCCGGCTCCAGTTCCACTACCTCGATATTCTGGCTCGACAGCTCCTGCTGTAGCTCGGCCGGCGTTCCGGTCAGAATCGGGAATGTGCCGTAGTGCTCGGGGATCACGCGCCGCACGCCGAGGAGCTTGGCGGCGTAGGCGGCCTGCCTTGGGTCCATCGTAAACCAGCCGCCGATCGGCAAGATTGCCACGTCAGGCGCGTACAGCTCGCCGATGATGCGCATATCGCCGAAGACGCAGGTATCGCCCGCGTGATACACGACCGTGCCGTCCTCGAAGGTCATCACGTAGCCAACCGGATTGCCCATGTAGATAATATTGCCGGAGTCGTCGGCGATGCTCGACGAGTGGAAGGCCGGCGTCATAGTGAACTTCACGCCCGCCACCTCGACGGTACCGCCCATGTTGAAGCCTACACAGCGGTCCTCTTCGATGCCTTGCCTGGTGAGCCACGAGACAATATCGAACATGCAGATGATCTTGGCCTCGGTATTTTTAGCAACCTCGACCAGATCCGCGACGTGATCGAAGTGGCCGTGGGTGATCACGATCGCGTCGAGATTGCTGCTGACCTGATCTTTCATGTGCTCGGGAAACTTAGGATTCCCGTTGAACCAGGGATCGAGCAAAATTCGCTTGCCGGCGGTGCTTTCGAACAAAAAAGTGCCGTGTCCTAGCCAGGTGATCGTCACTGTGCCGTTCGTCATTGAAGCCTCCTGTCAGGTTCGTAGCGACTATAAACTGTATTTTATGCCGACTGTAGATGTTTGCGAAAGAGCGCCAGCGTGCGCTGCCAGGCATCGCCGGCCGCCTCGGCGTCGTAGACCTCGGGCCGCGTCTCGTTGAAAAAAGCGTGGTCGGCCTGCTCGTACACCACGATCTCATGCGGCACCCCGGAGCGCGTCCAGACCTCGCGCTGGTGAGCGATATGCTCGGGCGGAATGCCGTGATCCTGGCCGGCGTAGATCGCCAGAATCGGGCAGGCGATGTCCATCAGCTCGGTGTCGTCGAGCTGCCGGCCACCGTAGAACGAGGCCACCGCGCCGATACGCGGCGTTTTACTCGCCAGCAGCAGCGAGAGCGTGCCGCCCAGGCAAAAGCCGATCACGCCCACGCCATCGACCTCGATCCGGCCGCACAGGTAGTTCACCGCCGCGATCATCTCCTTGAGCACGCGCCCAAAATCCAGCGCCATCACCAGCTTGCGCGCCTCGTCGGGCTCGCTCGTCGTCTGGCCGTGATACAGATCGACCGCCAGCGCCACGAAGCCGGCCTCGGCAAAACGATCGGCGACCGACTTGATGTGCTCGTCGACGCCCCACCACTCCTGGATCACGATCACGCCGGGAAACTTGCCGCCGCCGCTGGGCTGCGCCAGATAGCCCTGCGCCTCAATTTCGTCGGATATGAATGTCACCGTTTCTGAGTTCGGCATAGATCCTCCTTGTAGAGAACAAAAGAACAAAGGAACAAAAGAACAAAACGGCAGAAGAACAAAGAAAGTACCACATCCCCCTCGCCTGTCGCAACGGAGGCGGAAGCCCGCCGACGTTCGGGGAAGGAGCGGAGCGACAGGGGTGAGGGCCTGTTCTTTGTTTAGTTGTTCTTCCTAATCGCTCAGCAACTCGCACGCCGAGAAACGACAAGATACAACAATACACGCGATGTGGCATACAAGTTGCTGACTAGGATACAGATACTAGCGAAAAGGAGCAGCATGTATGGTCATGCGCCAATACGAAATCGAACAAGAATTTGACACTGTTGAATCGAATGTGCTGATGATCGACGAGAGCACCGCCAAGCAGGTCGTGGCACTGCTCAACCCGCATCTTGCCAGCCTGTACGCGCTGCATCATCAATATCACAAACACCAGTGGGTTGTCGAGGGGCCACAGTTCCGCGAGCTGGAGCAGCTTTTCTCGATGCACGCCGAGCAGGTTGAGCTGGCGGCGGTCGAGATCGGCGAGCGCGTCAACTCGCTGGGCGGCGTGCCGGCCTCCACCATGCGCAAGCAGATCGAGATCACCTATCTGGAAGAAGAGCCGGATGGCATTCTGGGCATCCGCGACATGCTGGAGCGCGATGTCGAGGCCGAGCGCACGATCGCGACGAAGATGCGCGAAGACATTCGCACCGTCATCGATCTGGGCGATTGGGGCACCGAGGATCTGCTGAAGCAGACGCTGCAAAACACCGAGAAGCGCGCCGCCTTCGTTCAGAAGCACCTTGAGCGCGAAAGCCTGGATCGCGGCCTGGTCAGCTCAGAGCCCGACGAGCAGGCCGTTGATCCGACGATCCGCAAGAAATAACGAAGGAGCATCGCACGATGACGCAAAAAGCACATACACCGACGATCCGGCAGCAGCCGGACGAAGTGATCGATAATCCGATCAAGCTTACTCGCGACACGACCAAGCAGCTGATCAACGCGCTCAACAGCGATGTCGCCAGCCTGTTTGTGCTCTTCCACCAGTATCAAAAGCATCACTGGGTCGCGGAAGGGCCGCAGTTTCGCGATATTCACCTGATGCTGGAAGAGCACTATACGGCGACTCAGATCGAGGCCGACGCGTTTGCCGAGCGGATTGTGACGCTGGGCGGCGTGCCCGTGAGCGGTGCGACAGCGCAGCTCAAGCGCGGCTACATCACCGAAGAGCCCGAGGGAATTCTGGATCTGCGCCAGATGCTGTCGAACGATCTCAAGGCCAACCAGCAGATCCTGGTCAAGCTGCGCGAGCATATCAAGCTGGCGCGCGACCTCGGCGATTACGGCACCGAGCAGCTGGTCAAGCGCCACCTGCGCGAGCAAGAGTTCCGTACGCAGGACATTATGCATATGCTTGAGCACGAGACGCTGGACGAGATCCTGGCCGACGGTCAGCAATAGATTTTTTGGAGGAGCTATGACCCAACACGAAATTCGACAAAAGCTGAACGTCGTGCGCGATAATCCTTTCGGCCTGCCTCACGAGACGGCCAGCCAGATCGTCGAGGCGCTGAACAAGGATCTCGCCAGCATGTTCACGCTCTATCACCAGTACCACAAACATCACTGGATCGTCGAGGGCGCGCAGTTCCTTGAGCTGCATCTGCTGCTGGAAGCGCACTACACCCAGCTCCACGACCAGTTCGACGCCGTGGCGGAGCGGATCGTGGCGCTGGGCGGCTTGCCGATCACCGGCCCGACCGACATCGAAAAGCACGCCTACATCACGCACGAGTCCGAGGAAATGCTCGATCTGCGTGAGATGATCAGGCACGATGTCGAGGCCGAGTGCAGCATCGCCGAGAACATGCGCAAGCATATCAGCCTGGCCAACAAGCTCGGCGACTTCGGCACCGAGTCGCTGCTCAAGGAGATCCTGGAGACCGGCGAGAAGCGTGCCTCGTTCCTGGAGAAGCACCTGATGCGCGAAAGCTTGAGCAAGCGCATTCCGGCGGAATAGGCCAAACGGCTTACTTTAGGTAAGCGTTGCCCGGTGGTACAATAGGTGAGTAGCTGTGGAGCAACAGCGAGACGCAGCTTGAGGAGGTTTATAATGGCAGGCAAAACGGTCGCAGTGACCGATGCAGATTTTGAGCAGGTGGTGCTCAAATCAGATAAGCCGGTGATCGTCGATTTCTGGGCGCCGTGGTGCGGCCCCTGTCGCGCAGTTGCCCCGATCCTGGAAGAGCTGGCCGGTGAGTACGACGGCAAGGTTGTGATCGCCAAGGTCAACACCGACGAGCACCAGCGCCACGCATCGCAGCTCGGCATCATGGCTATCCCGACCTTGATTATGTTCAAGAACGGGGAGGAAGTCGATCGCATTCAGGGCGCCGGTCCGAAGTCCTACTATGTGCCCCGGATCGAGAAGCTGATCGGCTAACGAGCGAGTTTGAAAACCATTGGGGATGCAGGCACTGCTTGCATCCCTTTCTTTATGTCGAGGAGATACGCGCGATGACAAGCGATTCATTTGAGGTTGTCGGCCTTGACCATGTGCAGCTGGCCGCGCCCGCAGGCTGCGAAGAGGCGGCGCGAGGATTCTATGGCGAGTTGCTGGGACTGCCGGAGCTGCCCAAGCCCGCGACGCTGGCCGGACGCGGCGGCGTCTGGTTTCAGCTGGGCGCGCAAGGGCTGCATATCGGCGTGGAGCAGCCGTTTGCCGCCGCCCGCAAAGCGCATCCGGCCCTGCTGGTGCGAAACCTCGACGCGCTGGCCGAGCGGCTTCAGGCGGCCGGCGTCGACGTGAAGTGGGACGACGATCTGCCTGGCTACCGGCGCTTCTACACCAGCGATCCCTGGGGTAACCGTCTGGAGCTGCTGTGGCCGGAAAACAGCTAGCGCTGCCGTCGCCACTCCAGAAAACTTTCCAGCGCCATCAGCCCAAGAATCACCCACAGGCCATAGCGGCGCGCGAAACGCTCGATCGGTTGCTGGATGCTGTTTAGCTGATCCATCTTGCTCCTCCTCTCGATCGCAGCGTGGGGCAAGATCAAAACCGCGAAAAAGGCAGGTTTCTAACACATAGAGTCAGGGCCTGCCACATATCCGCATTGGCACTTTTTATCGGCTACAGTTTTAGAGCAGCCTGGTAAAGTAAGACCGGTGCCGGCTCAAGCTCCTGAGAGATAGGATAGTTCGTAATCAAGGCTTCTTTCATAGCATTTCTTAAGTCTTCGGTTGCCCCGACATGATAGAAATGTTCAGCAGTTTGCAGGTAGTAGCCGGTCTGTTGCCAGTGCTGCCGGATAGCGAGATTTTCTCGGTAGTGGTTGCTGTGCCAGGTCGATAGTATGAACCGGCAGCGCAGCGCCTTGAGCAGCTGTACAAGATCCTGCTCGTCGGCATCGCTCCAGCTGTTGAAATAGTCGACGTGACGACCGGCGTAGGGCGGATCGGCGTAGACGATATCTCCTGGCGCAGCCTGAGCCAGCGTTTCGCGAAAATCACTTACCTGAAACTGCCATTCTTTCCCCTGTAGCACTTCGGCAAACTTTCTTACCTGATTGACGATTTTCGTGATATACGCCTGAGCAAAACGGTTTGGTTTATGACCAAACGGAACATTGAACTTGCCATAGCGATTAAATCGCATAACTCCATTGAAACAGGAGCGATTGAGAAAGAGAAAATCAAGAGCTTGAGGATGTGTGTTGAATCTTTCGCGTACCTCATAGTAGTAATCGGCGCCACCTTTGCTCAATTTACTACCTTCGTCTTCTAGATACTGCTTGACGATCGCTGGTGTGATCGATTTGTCCTGTATGGCTTTATATAGATTTATGATGTGAATATTCGTGTCCGCAAGTAGCGCGCGCTGTGGCTTCACGTTAAGCGCTACCACACACGAGCCGCAGAAAGGCTCGATCCAGCGGCCCTCAACACCACCGCCGGCAGCCGCGATAATCTGTGTGACTAGTTTGGTCTTGATGCCCTGGCACTTGATCGGCGGAACAATTGGAGCCATGACCAGTCTCCTTCTGCCTCGGCCTCAGGTGCTTCGTCGGCAGCACTTCGGCAGCAATCAGAGATTTCATAATAACATCTCAATGCCAGGCGGGATTAAACTCAACAGGACGCTCAGATCAGCGTCCTGTCGGTCCTTACCGGCTGTCCGCGACGACTAGCGTCCGCTCAACAGATCGTCGATCGCGTTGGCAAGCTGTTGCAGCGTCGCGACATGATGCACGGCGTCCATCTTGGGCGCGTACTGGCGCATATCGCTGTCGCCGGTGCCCCACAGCCGCTCCTGCTCGGGCGTGAACCAGAGCACGCGCCGGGCGTGACGCTTGATCGTCTCCACGCAATCGATGCGCGGATCGTTGTAGTTGTTGCGCCCGTCGCCGAGCACAATCACCGTCGTGCGACGATCGACCGTGCTGAGATGATCGCGGCAAAACGTCGCCAGGCTGTGGCCGAGATCGGTCGAGTAGTAGCCGGGCGGGATGCGCTCCAGCACGTTCGCGATCGCGCTCTGCGGCCGCTGGCCGGTGAAATCCTGCGTGATGTCGTGCATATCGTCGATGAACGCGAACGAGTGTGTGCGCGCCACGATGTCTTGCAGCTCGTACATCAGCGTCAGCATAAACGTCGCGTGTGGCCGCATCGAGGTCGAGATGTCGCAGATCACCGCCAGCTTGGGCTTGAGCCGCTTGCGCCGAAACTTAAGCTCGATCGGCACGCCGCCGTAGCGCTGCGCGCCGCGCACCGTGGCCTTGGCGTCGAGCGCGCCCGAGCGATGCCGGCGATTGCGCAGAGCCGCGCGCGTGCGCAGCCGCGCCGCCATCCGCCGAACCTCGTCGCGCAGCATCTCGATCTCGCGGCTGCTGAGCTGGTCGATCGGACGATTGGCAAGATCGTGAATCGGATCTTGCTTCATCTGATCGGCAAGCTGCCGCGCCAGGCTCTGGCCGACGTACTGCTGGATCTGCTGTTCCAGCGCCTGGGCGTTACCCTCGGCCATCTCCTGAACCTGCTCGCGACCTTCGCGGCCCATGCCCTGCTTCTGCAACGCGGCCTCAAGCTGCTGAAGCAGCTGCTGAAGCTGTTGCAGGCCAAGCTGGCGCTGCATGTGCCCCCCCATGTAGCGGCGCACATACGGCGATCCGTTGGTGATGCGCTGCATACCGGCCTGCTGGGCCAGCTTCTCCAGCTCCTCGCGGCTCAGCGCCTGGCCGTTCATCAGCCGCTGGAGCAGCTCGCGCAACTTCTCGCTCAGCTGCTGCATCACCTGCTGCATGGCCTCCGAAAGCTGCTGCTGCTGCTGCTCGTCCAGGCCGCTGCCGGGTCCCTGCATCTGCTGCATGGGCGGCGTGCCCACGTTGAAGAACATCGGAAACAGCTCGTCGAAGGTCGGAAAATCCGCGTGCTCTTTGACCAGCGTCGTGCGCAAGGCGGACTTGAACAGCTCGCGATCTTCGACGCCCATCTGCTCGATCGCCCGCATACAGTCGGCGCTCTCCGCCAGCGAGACGCGCACCCCCGCGCCGCGCAGCGCCTGGACAAATTCTACAATTCGATCATCCATAGGCTTGTAACCAATGATCAATGATCAACGACTAATCCCCGATTCAGTCACTGATCGTTCACCACTGACTATATAAAAAACAAAGAAACAAGGGAACAAAGGAACAAAGCAACCAAGTACTACACCGTCCCTGGCGCACAAAGGCGTAGGAGCGCAGATCAAAAGGATCGTCTGTTCTTTGTTCTTTGAGCGCCGGGGTACCCTCTGGGTCTGGCACCCGGTTCTCCCTATCGTCCCAAGCGGCCTTCACGGCCGGACTGCTGCATCGCGCGGCGGGCTCGCTGGACATCGCTCTCGTGCTTGAGCAGCACCGTCAGCGTGTTGTCGAGCGTCTCACGATCCAGGGAGCGCGCGTTCAACATCACCAGCGCCCGCGCCCAGTCGAGCGTCTCCGACACGCTCGGCGACTTCTTGAGATCCAGGCCACGCAGCCGCTGCACTAGCTCAACCGCCTGCTGCGCGATCTTGGGCGCCAGATCCGGCACCTTGAGCCGCACGATCCGCAGCTCGGCCTCCTCGTCGGGATAATCCACGAACAGATACAGGCAGCGCCGCTTGAGCGCCTCGGACAGCTCGCGGGTGTTGTTGGAGGTCAGAAACACGGCCGGCTGATGCCTGGCCTGAAGTGTTCCCAGCTCCGGCACTGAAACCTGAAAATCGCTGAGCACTTCGAGCAGAAACGCCTCGAACTCGCTGTCGGCGCGATCGATCTCGTCGATCAGCAGCACTACCGGCTCGGGCGAGAGAATCGCGCGCAGCAACGGCCGCTGGAGCAGAAAGCGCATCGAGAAGAAAACATCTTCCTCGGCGGCCAGTCGATCGGCGGCATCCGAGAGCGAGGTCGCGTTGGCCAGCGTGTCGCGTAGCTGATCGCGCAGCAGCTGGGTGTAGAGCATCTGCTTGGCGTACTCCCACTCGTAGAGCGCTTTGGTCTCGTCCAGGCCCTCGTAGCACTGAAGGCGGATCAGCTGGCGGCCGGTCGCGCTGGCCCAAGCTTTGGCTAGCTCGGTCTTGCCGACGCCGGCCGGACCTTCTGCCAGCAGGGGCTTGCCCAGCTTCTCCGCGAGAAACACAACTGTCGAGATGTCATCGGAGGCGATGTACTGCTGGGACGTTAACGCGCTGCGAACGTCGGTCATCGTCGTAAACGTCATGTCGGCTCCTTCTACCATTGGGAAACCATGAGGACGGCGGGGTGTGAGCAGCGTCGAGGGTACCAGCGGCGATGCTCTGCATTCATTGTACCAGCGTTCGCAAGTTTACAGAACATCCGCGCCGATCAAGATCGCGAGCTACGGAAAGATTCAGCCCGCCGATCGCGTCTTTAAGCTAAAGCCCCCCGCTTCCTCCAACCCAAGGAGCAGTGGAGTATGGTGTTCCGACCACACCTTCGCTCACTCGGCCGCAAGCCGACCCGTCCGCTTGTCTCGGCGCTGATCCTCGGCCTCGCGCTCTCTGTCGCCGCCCTGAGCCAGCCCGCTCAGGCACAAAGCGGTACCATCCCGGATCTTGGCGACGCGCCCGCCAGCGCCAATAACTTCGGCGTTGCCATGCAGTGGCATCCAGCTAGCCCGTTCGCGGCGCGCTACCCGACGGTTTTCTTCGCGAACAACCCGTCGACCGGGCCCAAGCATTGGAATAGCCCGGTGCTGTATTACCTCGGCAACGCGAATCTAGGCGGCACGATCACCTGCGAGCCCCAATCGGATATGCCGCCTGACTGCGATGGTGGCGTGAGCAACATCGACCCGCCCGCCAACCTGGCCGACCGCGACAAAGGCGACGACGGCCCGGATTGGACGTCGCTAGGACCGATCACCGGCTGCACGCCCAAGACGTTCAAATACTTCGTCACGGTGCTGCCGGGCGCGCCAAGTGTCGGCTACATCAACTCCTGGTATGACTTCAACCAGAACGGTCGCTGGGGTGATGTTTTTACCTGCGGCAGCTTGACGATCGACGAGTGGATCGTTAAGAACCAGGCGATCGGCACCGGCGCGCCGGGCGTGTACGGGTTCCTCACGCCGAGCTTCAACGCCGCACCGAATACTTCCAATCATCCGCGCTGGGCGCGCATCACCCTGAGCGAGACGTCGCTACCCATCGCCTCGTCATATGCCCGTCTGGGCAGCGGCCAGATTAATGGCTGGAAGCTCGGCGAGACCGAGGACTATCGACTGCCATACTAACGCTCACAACGATCGAACGAGTGCCGCGCTGAGTCGAGCGCGGCGCTGTTTTGTTCCGGCGACCATGGAAAGGTTGAGCGTCTCGAACACGTCTTTAAGCTAAATCCCCCCGCTTCCTCCAACCCAAGGAGTAGTGGAGCTATGGCATTCCGACCACGCCTGCGCTCACTCGGCCGCAAGCCGACACGTCCGCTTGTCTCGGCGCTGATCCTCGGCCTCGCGCTTTCCGCCACAATGCTCGGCCAGTCCGCCAGCGCGATTCAGCTCCAGGCCGCGCCGTCGCCCGCGCCGGATCTCGGCGATGCGCCCGACAGCACCAACAACTTCGGGCTCCCGATGACAACGCCGCCTGTGCCGGCACAATTTCCTACCGTCTTCTGGCCCAACCCGGCGACTGGACCCAAGCACTTCAACAACCCGACGCTGTACTATCTCGGTAATGCGAACACCGGCGGCACGATCACCTGTGAGAATCAGGCCGACATCGGGGCGGACTGCGACGGCGTCAACAATATCTCTCCCAACGTCAACGGCTCCGACCAGGACAAGGGCGATGACGGTCCGGTGTGGGGCACGATGGGAGCGATCACGGCGTGCCAGCCCAAGCAGTACCGCTACTTCGTCACCGTCGTAGCTGGCGGACCGTACACCGCCTACGTCAACTCCTGGTACGATTTCAATCAGAGCGGGAACTGGGGACAAGTCTTTGGCTGTGGTGGCCTGGCGGTGGACGAGTGGATCGTCAAGAACCAGCCAATCAACCTGCCGGGACCGGGCGTCTACGTCTTCACGACGCCGGTCTTCAACGCCGCGCCGAATCCCGCCACGTATCCGCGCTGGGCTCGCATCACGCTGAGCGACACGCCGCTGGCCGTAGGATCGCCGGATGCGCGCCGGGGAAGTGGTCAGCTTGGCGGCTGGAAGCTCGGCGAGACCGAAGACTATCGATTGCAATACTAACGCCCACAACGATCGAACAAGCGTCGCGCTGAATCAAGCGCGGCGCTGTTTTTGTTTAAGCGGCGTAACATGCGAGGAAAGGTTGAGCGGATCGATCGCGTCTTTAAGCTAAATCCTCCCAATTCCTGCTAAACCAAGGAGTCGTGAAGTATGGCATTGCGATTATCTCTATTTGGCCGCAAGCCGACGCGGCCTGTCGTCTCGGCGCTGATCCTCGGCCTCGCGCTCTCCGCAACCGCGTTGGGGCAGTCTGCCAGCGCGATCCAGCTCCAGGCCGCACCGTCGCCCGCGCCGGATCTTGGCGATGCGCCCGCCAGCACCAATAACGTCGGCGTCGGCATGCAGTGGACGCCGATCAGCCCCTTCAGTGCGCAGTTCCCAACGGTCTTCTTCGCGGGCGTACAGCCGACCGGACCCGAGCACTTCAACAACCCGACGCTGTTCTATCTGGCGAATCAGGCCGGCACGGTGACCTGCGAGAACCAGGCCGATGTCGGCGCTGACTGTGACGGCGTCAACAATATCTCTCCGGGCGCCAACACCGCCGACCAGGACAAGGGCGACGATGGCCCCGACTGGGCGTCGCTGGGCGCGATCACCGGCTGCGGTCCCAGGCAGTATCGCTACTGGGTCACGGTGCTGCCCGGCGCGCCGACCACCGCCTACGTCAACTCATGGTACGACTTCAATCAGAGCGGCCGCTGGGGCGACATCATCCCCTGCGGTAGCCTGAACGTCGACGAGTGGATCGTCAAGAACCAGGTGATTAACTTCCCTGGCCCCGGCGTCTACGCCTTCTCGACGCCGGTCTTCAATGCCATGCCCAAGCCGACCGGTAATCAATATCCGCGCTGGGTGCGCATCAGCCTCAGCGAGTCGCCGCTGCCCAACACCACACCGGCGCGCATCGGCAGCGGTCCGGCGCAGGGCTGGAAGTACGGCGAGACCGAGGATTACCGGCTGTCCAACTAACGGAAACGAAGATCGAGCGTCGCGCTGAATCGAGCGCGGCGCTGTTTTTGTTTAAACAGCGTAAACCTGGAGGAAAGGTTGAGCGGCTCGCACACGTCTTTAAGCTAAAGCCCCCCACTTTCTCCAATCCAAGGAGTAGTGAAACATGGTGTTCCGACCACACCTTCGTTCACTCGGCCTCAAGCCGACGCGGCCTGTCGTCTCGGCGCTGATTCTTGGCCTCACGCTCTCCGCAACCGCGCTCAGCGGCATGCAGCCACAGACCGCCGGGGCACAGGCGGCGGCCAGGCCGGATCTTGGCGATGCGCCCGCCAGCGTCAACAACTTTGGCGTCGGTATGCAGTGGACGCCAGCCAGTGCGCCCAACGCGCAGTTCCCAACGGTCTTCTTCGCCGGCGCGCAGCCGACCGGACCCAAGCACTTCAACAATCAAACGCTGTACTTCCTGGGCGACTCGGGCGTCGGCGGCACGATCACCTGCGAGAACCAGGCCGATGTCGGCCCTGACTGCGATGCCGTTAACAATATCAACCCGCCCGCCAACACTGCTGACCGAGACGGCGGCGATGACGGCCCGGTCTGGGCGGCCTTCGGCAATATCACCGGCTGCCAGCAGAAGGCCTACCGCTTCTGGGTCACGGTGCTGCCCGGCGCGCCGACGACTGCCTACATCAACTCCTGGTACGACTTCAACCAGAGCGGCCGCTGGGGCGACATCTTCACTTGCGGCAACTTGACGGTCGACGAGTGGATCGTCAAGAACCAGGTGATCAACTTCCCCGGCCCGGGCACATACGCGTTTGCGACGCCGGTCTTCAACGCCGCGCCGAATCCTTCGACGTATCCGCGCTGGGCCCGTATCACCTTGAGCAACACGCCGCTGCCGAATACCGCCCCGGCACGCATGGGCAGCGGTCCGGCACAGGGCTGGTCGCTGGGCGAGACCGAAGATTTCCGGCTGCCGTTCTAGTCGCAGGCAGCGCAAACGTACCGATTGGGCGCGATGGCCGCCTCCCGCCATCGCGCAAATCTTCCTGGCGCAGAGCCAATTTGTAGGAGGACACGATCATGTTCCGGCACAACCCACGCCACAGCTCGCTGAACGCCTTCCGCCGTCCGCTCTCAGTGCTGATCATCCTGGGCACGATCCTGGGCATTGCCGCTGTGCATCCCACTTATGCCTCGCCCGGCGGTGACCTGGGCGACGCGCCCGACAGCACCAACAACTTCGGCCTCAACATGACAGCCTATGCGTTCGGTCCGATCGCCAAGTACCCAACCGTCTACTTCCCGGGCGCACAGCCGACCGGGCCGTTCCACCAAAACCCGGTGCTGCTCTTCAATCTGGGGGCGGCCGTGACGTGCGAGCAGCAGGCGGATATTGGCCCTGACTGCGACGGCATCAACAACATCGATCCGCCAGCCGACGTCGCCGATCAGGATCGTGCCGACGATGGCGTGTTCTGGCCGATCTTCGGCAACTGCCAGCGCATCCAGGTTCGCTACAGCGTAACCGTACAGCCGGGCGCTCCAGGCCGCGCCTACGTCAATATGTGGGCCGACTGGAACAGCAACGGCATGTGGGGTGACCGGCCGATCTGCAACGGTGCGGTTGCCGATGAGTGGGCCGTGCAAAACCAGGCGATCGCGCTGCCGGGACCGGGAACCTTTGTCTATAGCACGCCAATCTTCCTGCCGATCCGCAGCGGACGGCCGCAGTGGGCACGCTTCACGATCAGCGAGTCGCCGGCAACCTGGGCTGCGGCGCGCGTCGGCAGTGGCCCCGCCGGCAGCTGGAAGTACGGCGAGACCGAAGATTACATTCTGCCATCGGCCGCTTAAACAAAACGAGCGACTCGATCGAGTCGCTCGTTTCTCCTGATCTCAGCACCGGCGCTCATTCCCCATCGACCAGCAGCGACTAGTCGAGCCTAGCGAATATCGCGCATTTTCATCTGATCCAGCACATACACCTCGCCGCTCTCGACCTCAACCGGCAACTCGATCATATGCTGCGGCTGCGACGAGAGCGTCGTCACGCCGCCACGATTACGCCCGGCCAGCGTGTAGGTCGCCTGGGAGCAGTTGTCGATGAACTGCTGCTCACGATCACGCCAGTTGAGCTTGCAGCCAGTCGAAGGATCGAGCGCCAGAAACGCGCGGTAGGATTCGTCCTGCTGTTTGATCACGAAAATAATATCTTCGCTCCACTGCGGCGCGTTCGGCAGCAGCTTGCTCAGCTCCAGCCGTTCGACCGGAACCTCGGCGACATCGCCCGCCACAAACGCCGACTCGCCGCCAACCAGCCGCTTTTCCTGGCCGGGCACCAGCACGAAGAACAAGATCACGCCGCAGATCAGCGCTGAGACCAGCAGGCTGGCGGTAAAAAGCACGTACATCAGGCGGCGCTGGCGCTCTTCCCGAAAATCAGTCTCTGTTTGATACATAACCTGTACTGCGCGACACAGAGCGAGGACCGCGATCCGGCGTTATGTCCCGCGCGCAACAACAATCAGCTGAGGGCTATCGCTCGCGTAGGGCTCAAGATCATAATCGCCGTACACGGCTTCGACGCTAAATCCTACGTACGCCAGCAGATGTTGGACTTCATAGCGATACAGCCAGCGCATGACAAACGGCATCACCTGACGCGTTACCCGCCCATCGGCGGCTAGCTCGTCGTAGATGAACTCGACGCTCTGGCGCTGAGCGGCCCAATCGGTGCGGCGCACTACGTATTTTTGTACGGACTGGCCGGTATCGCTGGTAAAGGTATGCTCATAGACCAGCACGCCCTGATCGCTCATCAGCTCGCGCGGATCAGGATTGAAAAGATCCAGCACCAGCAGGCCGCCGGGGAGCAGATGACGCTGGATCGCTCGCAGCGCCTTGAGCTGATCGTCGACTGTTTCCAGGTGCATAAACGAGTTCATTGGCACCAGGATCAGCCCGAAGCGCTCAGGCAGCTCGAAGGAGCGCACATCGCCCTGGACCACGCGCAGCCGCCGATCGAGCTGGCGCTCGGCGATTTTGCGCTCCACGGCGGCGACCATCGCCGGCGCAATGTCGAGGCCCACCGTTTGAAAGCCGGCCTGCGCCAGCGGCACGACGACGCGTCCGGTGCCGCACATCGCGTCGAGGATCGGGCCGTCGCTGCGCCGCGCCAGCTCTCGGTACAGCGACAGATCGTCGGTGAAGCTGCCCATGTCGGCGTCGTAGTAGCGCACAAAGCGATCAAAATCCGGCATCTGGCTTGCCTTCTCTTCCATCCAGGTCATCACGGAGTCGCAAGACTCACCAGCACCACAAAGCCAATTCCGCCCAGCATGACTGCCAGAATCAGGCCCGCCAGCACCACCTTGCCGGTGATAATCGGCTCGAAGCGCGGCGCGGATGGCAGCGACGGGCTGCCGGGCGTGGTGTATTGCCGCAAGCTGGCCGTGGGATTCGACGTCGGCAACGAGGGCGGCGTGTACGTCGTACTGCCCTGGCGCGACTGGTTCACCCGCTGGACGATCACCGCCAGCACTACCAGCGCCACAGCTCCGCCCGCGACGATCATCAGCTGCTGGTCGGTGATGATGCCTCTCGTGGCACCGCGCACCACGTTGTAGATCTGCCGGCCAAAGATCACCAAAAATACAATCAGGCCGAATGGAAAGCCGCTGGATTTTTTCGCGGGCTTCGGATTATTTCCCGGTACAATCGGCATAGTTTCCTCGCTTGCCGGGCTGGAGCGCATGGTTTCAACTCGATCAGCGCCGCCTGAAGCAGCAGACACGGCGCCGGCATCCCGGCTACACCAGCCATTGTACCATTTGTGCCCACCGACGCTGCCGGAGCGCACAACGCCAAGGATGACTAATATCTGCCGTACGGATCGGAGGTGCGGCGCGATCTTATCTCGCGCCGGCGCTCCTGGTAGCGCTGCTCAGCTTTTTTATAGGCGCTTACTTTATTGAACCAATGGATACCGCCCATCAACCCGAGGCTAACAAGCAACAGCCCAGAAAGCACATATGATAAGCCGTCACTCTGCGATACGCCTGAGATGATCGAGGGAATGCCAATAACAAACCCTAGGATAGTACTAACTCTGGACCTACCACGAGGGTCCCAGTTCTTGTAACCTTGACGTTCCTGCTCCCACTTAAGGTTGAGCCGATCGATTTCTTTCTGCATACGCAGATATTGCACTTCCTTGCTCAATTCATCTACATCAGAAGCAGACTGCCCGTCCGAGAGTTGGTCAAGAAGCGCAGCTTTGGCCTGAGCAAACTCGTCGTCGGTCAGCGCGCCCTGGTCGTGCAACGCTTGCAGCTTTTCGATCTCCTCGGCGATACTCATCACTAGCTCCTCTTTTGATCATGTACGTCGGCTGGTTCGGCGCTACCACTCACGGCGCGAAGATCGGTGCGAGGACAGCTGCTCGCGGCGCTCCTGATAGCGACGCTCGGCTTCTTTGTACGCCCCGGCTTTGCTGTACGAGATGAAGCTTGTCACGGCACCAAAGATGATGAAGATCACGCCAAAGAGCGGAAAGAAGCCCGGCGCGCCCATCGATGCGGCCGAGATGGTCCAGAAGATCCCGAAGCCGACGATCGCGATCCCACCCAGCAAGCTGGTCCCCTCAGACGGAATATAGCGCGAGCCGTAGCGCCCACGAACCATGTAGGTTTCACGCTCCCGGTCCCAGTCTCGATCGAGCTGATTCATCTCGTTTTGTAAGCGCAAATACTGCATTTCCGCATTCACATTGCTTGCATATGCGGCAGGCTCCTGCTCGGAGAGCCGCGCCAGCAGCGTGGCCTTGGCCTGGGAAAACTCATCGTCGGTTAGCGCGCCCTGAGTGTGCAGCGCTTGCAGCTTTTCGATCTCTTCGGCAATGCTCATACATACTCCAACTTTCTCGATGGGAGGTGTTTATTCTACGCGGCATTGCGCAGACGGTTACAGCCGCCATGCGAGGCTGCACTCAGCGTAAACCAGAGCATGTGCCAGAATAGCATTGAACTTTGTACTATTCTTTACAATCCATGGCGATCTATGCTAAAATCCGCAACGCATAGAACGCTACCGCGAGGTATCGACCCTTGCCAGCATCCGGGCATGCACAGCATACCGGCGGCAGGGCGCGATCACATCCGACAGCGCGTAGTACTCAAGCAGCAGCCCGGCAAGAACTCCTGTAGAGCCAGACGCGGAGCGTGTGGCTTCGGGCAGATCTTTGCAACGATCAGGGAATCGGCCGGCGATCCCGCTACAACTCACGGATACCTGAACGCTGGCGCGAGGATGTCGCGCCATGGTTTATATAGGCCGTATATTTCGGACGGCAACAGCGTTGTTGCCGCGCACATATAACCATCCTGAATGAACAGGACGATAAGGAGTAGGTATGTTTCGAGGGTTGGATGGCCTGAACAGTTTCGAGCAGGCCGCAATCTGGGTGGTATTGGCGCTGGCGCTGGCCGGTCTGGGCTATGCGGCCTGGCTGCGCAGCCAGATTCTGGCGTATGAGACCGGCACCGAGCGCATGCGCGAGGTGTGGGGCTGGATTCGCGCGGGCGCGAACGCGTATTTGAGCCGTCAGTTCCGCACGATCGCGATCTCGATCGGCGTCTTGTCGGTGCTGCTGTTCCTCAGCGTGTATCTCATCCCACCCACGCCGCAAGCTGAGCGCGTCTGGGGCGAGAGCGCCAACCTGGCGATCGGCATTGGCCGTACTGTCGCGTTTTTGATGGGCTCGCTCTTCTCGTATGCCGTCGGCTTCGTGGGCATGAACGTGGCGGTCGCCGCGAACGTTCGCGTGGCTGCGGCGTCGCGCAAGAGCTACAGCAAGGCGCTGGAAGTGGCCTACCGCTCCGGCACTGTCACCGGCATGCTCTGCGTGGGCCTTGGCCTCCTCGGCGGCACGGTGATCTTCCTGTTCTACGGCACCTCAGCGCCCGACGCGCTGCTGGGCTTCGGCTTCGGCGGCTCGCTGATCGCGCTGTTTATGCGTGTGGGCGGCGGTATCTACACCAAGGCTGCCGACGTGGGCGCTGACCTCGTGGGTAAGGTCGAGGCCGGCCTGCCCGAGGACGATACCCGCAACGCGGCGGTGATCGCCGACCTCGTGGGCGATAACGTGGGCGACTGCGCGGGCATGGCCGCCGACGTGTTCGAGTCCTTCGAAGTGACGATTGTGGCGGCGATGATCCTCGGCATCGTGCTGGGCTCGATCGAAGTGCTGCAAGGCGGCGCGTTCAATCCGTTCTACCTGATCTTCCCGCTGCTGGCGCGTGGCGTCGGCGTGGTCGCGTCGGTGATCGGCACGTACGTCGTCAAAACCACAGACACCGAGCGCAACGCGATGGGCGCGATGAATCGCGGCTTCTACTTGTCGGCGGCGATCGCTGTCGTGGGTACGCTGCTGATCACCTTCATCTACCCCAACCGCGCGACCGGCGCGCTGGACTTCCGGCCCTTCCTGGCAATTACTGCCGGTGTCGCGCTGGCGATCGCGCTGGACCGCCTGACCGAATACTTCACCTCGACGCATTACCGGCCAGTGCAGGAAACCTCAAAGGCATCGCAGACCGGCTCGGCGACCAATATTCTGTCCGGCCTGGCGCTCGGCAACGAGTCGAGCACCTACGCGGCGCTGGTGATCGCGGTGGCGATCTTCGCCTCGGTGCTGATCTTCGGCGGCACGGAAGGCGCGGAGCAGCTGACGGCGATCCTGTACGGCGTGTCGCTGACCGGCATCGGCATGTTGACGCTGACCGGCAACACGATCTCGATGGACGCCTTCGGCCCGATCTCGGATAACGCCAACGGCATCGGCGAAATGTCGGGCCTGGAGAAGTCGGCGCGCGACGTGATGGACGATCTCGACGCGACCGGCAACACGACCAAGGCTGTGACCAAGGGCGTGGCGATCGGCTCGGCGGTGATCGCGGCGGTGGCGCTCTACGGCTCGTTCTTCGAGGACGTGCGTATCGCGCAGGACCGCCTGATCGAGCAGGGCGTGCAGGGCTTGAGCCGCCTGGAAGGCATCAACATCGCCTCGCCGCAGGTCTTTATCGGCCTGCTGATCGGCGGCGCGCTGCCCTTCCTCTTCTCGGCGCTGACGATTCGTGCTGTGTCGCGCGCGGCCTCGCTGATCGTCAACGAGGTTCGACGCCAGCTGCGCATTCCCGGCATCATGGAGCGCACGGTGCAGCCAGACTACGCGCAGGCAGTGGCGATCTCGACAACAGCGGCGCAGCGTGAGCTGGTCTCGCTGGGCGTGATCGCGGTGCTCTCGCCGATCGTCGTCGGCTTCTTGCTCGGCATCGAGGCGCTGGGCGCGTTCCTGGCCGGCACGATCGTCTGCGGCCAGCTGCTGGCGGTGTTCATGTCGAACGCCGGCGGCGCGTGGGATAACGCCAAGAAGTACATCGAAGAAGGCAACTACGGCGGCAAGCACACCGAGGCGCACAAGGCGGCGGTTGTGGGCGACACCGTGGGCGATCCGCTCAAGGACACCTCCGGCCCGGCGCTCAACCCGCTGCTCAAGGTGATCAACCTGGTCGGCCTGCTGGTCGCGCCAATCGTGGTTGTCGTCAACCGGAGCGGCGGCCCGAGCCCGATCGTCGTGGTGGTTATGCTGGTACTGGTCGCGGCGATCGCCTTCGCAGTGATGCGCTCCAAGGGTGCCGCCGACGAGATGACCGAAGGTCCGAATGTAGCGCCGGTCGGGGAGCAGGCATAACTCCTGACTCGGACTTGAGACGCGGCGCGGCTCCCGTTATGATAGCGGGAGCCGCACTCTTTTAAGCGGCGATGTATGACAAGGAACTGCGCATGAATATAGGATGGATCGCCGCCGGCTGTGTGAGTGCCGCCGCGCTGGGAACACTGCTCTACCGCAGCTACAAGCGCGAGACAGAGCGGACGGCACAGCAGCAACATCGATCTGCACCCGCTCGTCTAGTAGAAAAGCTGGCGCAACTGCGTGGTACAATGCCGCCGGTTCGCAAGACCGATTCTTTCAAGCATAAAGGAAGGCTCATGAATCGACCGACGGCCGGTAATGAAGCCGATGCGGCGGTTGCGCATCCTTCTCGCGTATCGCGCTGGTTCTCCACGTTTCCTCTGGTGATCTTGCTGGCCCTGGTTGCGCTGGCGCTGCTGCTGCGCGGCGATTACCAGATCGCGACGACGCTGGGAATTGTGCAGGGGCTGGGGGAGTTCCTCCCGATCTCGTCTTCGGCGCACCTGATTATCACGCCCTGGCTGTTTGGCTGGAACGATCCCAACTCCTTTTTCAACTCGCAGTCCTACGATGTCGCGCTGCACGTCGGCACGCTGCTGGCGCTGATCGGCTTTTTTGGCCGCGACTGGATTCGGCTGGCGTTGCACGCGACCAAGCCCGAAACGCCCGACGGACGGCTCTTCTGGCTGCTGGTGGTGGCGTCGGTGCCCGGCGCGGCGATCGGCTTTGTGCTCGACAGGTACGCAGCGGATTTCTTCCGCGACAAAGAGCTGATCATCGCGGCGGCGCTGGCGATCATGGGCGTGATCCTGTACTACGTGGATCGCAACGCTCCCCAGCGCGACGACCTCGAACATATTACCTGGCAGAAGGCGCTCAAGATCGGCCTGGCTCAGGCGCTGGCCTTTATTCCCGGCGTGTCGCGCTCCGGCTCGACGATGACGATGAGCCGCGCACTGGGCTTACAGCGCGAGACGGCGGCGCGTTTCTCGTTCCTGATGTCGATGCCGATCACCTTTGGCGCGGCGCTCGTCAAGCTCAAAGACATCGAAGGCGCGGCGCTGCAATTGCCGGCTTTCTGGCTCGGCATCGGCGTGTCGCTCGTGGTGGGCGTGCTGACGATCGGCTTTTTGCTGCGCTATCTGCGCCGCAACAGCTTTCTGCCGTTCGCGCTCTACCGCATTGGCCTGGCAGCCGTGATCGTCGTCGTGTACTTCCTGCGTGGCTAGCCGCTCGCGATGAAGGCGTTCTCCCAGCAAAGAGGTCCAATGGCTCAGTTTGGACTCGGCCTGCTCGCCGGTGGGCTGCTCACATTGATCCTGCTGTCGGTGCTGCTGCGCCTGCTGGGCCGCACGCCTGAGCCGGTCACGCCCGCGCGCTCAAGCGAGCTGCCGGATCTTACGCTCTCGCTGACGCGCGAGCTGCTCCAGCGGCTGATCGACGATAGCCTGCGCGACGTGTCGCTGCCGCTGATATCGCTGCGCGATCCAAGCGTTCAGCTTGAGCCAGACGCGATCCTGGTCGTACGTATGCGCGGCGATACCGTGCTGCTGGGCGCGCAGATGATTGTGCTGCGTATGCGCGTGGTTCCCGCCGCGACAGGCGTGCAGGTTGTGACTCAGGCGGCGGATGTCGGCGGTCTGCTCGATCTGGCCGGCCCGCTGACCGAACGCCTGGATCAGCAGATCAACGCCGAGCTGGCCCAGCGCCTGGCTTTTGCCGAACAGTTCGAGGTGCTCAGCGTCGACGGCACGGTCGATGAGGTAACGATCACGGCGCGCATGAAGCAGTGAGCGCAGATGGTCGATCGAAACCAGGGGACACGCCAGATCTTGCGCGTGTCCCTTACCGTTTAATGCGCAGCCCGGAAGAAGCATGAGCGAGCGCATGCTGCTAGACTCGCGCCAACATATGATCGAGTTCCAGTTATGCTAGCCGAGCTACAACAACAATGTGCCGATCTTGACCGGCGCAGCCGCGCGCTGCTTGACGAGCTTGCGCACCTGGCGCCGCGTGAGCTGAGCTTCAAGCCTCATCCGCGCTCCTGGTCGATCCTGGAGACCGTCCAGCATCTCGTGCTCGCCGAGCAAGATGTGATCGGGAATGCGCGCTTTGCCGGCACACCAACATTTCGCCGCCGCGATCTGCGCGCGTTCCTTGGCTATCCAGCAGTCTTTCTGGTGCTCTACTACGGCGTGCCGTGGCCTGTGCCATCGGCGGGAATGATCCCTGACGGCCGCACCACACTCGCCGAGCTGCGCAGCCAGTGGAGCGATCTGCATGGCTGGCTCCAGCGCTATGTCGATCGCCTGACGCCCGCGACGATCAAGCGCGCGGTCTTCTACCATCCGCTGACCGGGCCGATCACCGTCAAGCAAACGCTGGTCTTGTCGCACATCCATCTGACGTGCCATACGCGCCAGATCGGGCGGATTAAACAGCTCGCGCTGGCCAATGCGACCAGCGCGGCGTACAGTTCCAGCCAGCAGCCGTGAGCTTATGCTCGTGGAGCCGCGCCGGTTGCGGCTGGCCGTTTCGGCAGCGGCTTGAGCGCGATCAGCAGCACCTGAAGCAGATTAAAGTTTTCCTCGGCGGGAGTCGCGCCGTTAGCTGTGCCGAAGTAGTAGGTCGCGAGCTGCGGGCTGGCCGCCATGTGCAGCAACAGCCGCCGTGTTAGCCAGGGCGGGCTGGTGAGCTGGCTCTGCACAAAGGCAAACTCGTAGGCACCTTTGCTGTCGGCATCGCGACGGCGCGCGAACTCCTGCATGGTCTGCTCCCAATCAGCCCCGTCGCGAATCCTGGTCAGCGCCTCCGCCAGCAGCTCAGACGTGTGTAATCCCTGGTAGATGCCCTGGCCGGTCACCGGATCGAGGCGCATGGCCGCGTCGCCGGTGAGCGCCCAGCCGGGACCGTATGCCTGGCGGCGGAACATGCGGAACGGAGCCAGGCCGCTGATCGGCGTGGCGCGCTCGGCGTTTCGGAAGCGCTCGGCAACCTCCGGCACCCGCTGCAGCATCTTCAGCATGGCCGCCTCGGGATCTTTGCGCGCCTCCTCGAAGGGCGGATCGACGCCGCCGATCGAGAGCACCGTCAGATCTTGATCGGCGTCGAAGACCAGCAGCGCCATGCCCGGCAGATTGCGGTAGACCATCGCGCTGGGCTCTTCCAGCGGCGTGACGTTGCGATAGTAGGCGTAGTAAAGATAGCCGTTCGGCGGCTTGATGTCGTACTCGCTCGCGCCGACCATCCTGGCGACCGCGCTGGTGCGTCCATCCGCGCCGACCACGGCCCAGCGTGCGCGCAGCTCCTCGATCTCACCACCGTGCTGGCTGCCACGCACGCCGACGACGCGCCCATTCTCCCAGATCAGATCGTTGACGGTGAAGGCTTCGCGCAGGGTGACGCCGGGCAACTTCTCGACGTGCCGCGCGATCGCTTCGTCCAGACGCACACGCTGGATCGAGTAGGCATAGTTGCGGCCATGGTACGGCGGCAGATGCGCGGCGACCCGCGTAAAGCCGTAGTGCGTGCCGTATAAGCGCAGCCTGGGCGCGTCCAGCCGCTCGACGACTTCTTCCGCGCCAAACTTATGCAGAATCTCCAGCGCGTTGCCGAAGAGCAGCGGGCACGAAACCGTCGGGCTGGGAAAGGTCGATTTTTCCAGCAGCAGCACCTCGAAACCTTGCTGCGCCAGCAGTGCCGCCGTGGTAGCGCCGGCGATTCGCCCGCCGACGACGATCACATCATATGTAGCCGGATTGCTCATGAACACCTCCGCAAAGGCGAATCTCGCTGAATTTATCGTAGCATGATTCTTCCGCCACTATACGCTTTTGTGAATAAATTCTCAATAAGCCTTTGGATGGATTGTGAAGAATGTCTTGAACCTAGCCGGATCTAAGGCCACAAAAAATCCGGCAGCCAGATCAGGCTACCGGACGCGAGGAAAATGCAGATTATTGCGCGGCGACGACGCGGTTCTTGCCCTGGGCTTTGGCGCGCTCCTGCGCGTACTCACCGGCCTGAAGCAGCGCCTCGATCGTGGTGCCGTGCTGCGGATACGAGGCCACGCCGATCGAGATCGTGATCGGGAACGGCCACTCGACCGACTCGTCCTGCACTGTGCCGCGCAGACGCTCACCCAGGATCAGGCCCTGCTCCAATGAGGTATGCGGCAGCAGCACCAGAAATTCATCGCCGACACGCCAGCGCGCAATAAAATCAGTGGGTCGCAGCCGCTCACGCAAAACCCGACACAGATGCTGCAACATGCTATCGCCGGTCGCGTAGCCAAGCTCGTTGTAGCGCCGCAGGTTGTCGCCGTCCATGAACAGCAGCGTGAACGGATAGCCCGTCTCGACGGCATGAGCGATCGCGCTGTCGAGCGTCTTCATAGCGGCGCGCAGATTGGGCAGGCCCGTAACCGGATCGGTGTGTGCCAGCTCATGCGACTCGTCGAGCATCTGCCCCAGGCTGACCATCCGGCCCAGCAGGTCGTCGACGATCGGATGCAGATCGTAGGTCTGGGGAAGATCTGCGGCATAAAAGGCGGCTGTGGTCGCGCCTACATTCGTTCGCGTCTCGACAATCACGGTGCGCAGCTGGCTCAAAATATCGGCAGGCGAGAGGCGCTCCAGGCCGGTGTAGTGCACGATCGCGATCGTGGCGACGGGAGCACTGAGGCCCAAGCGCTCGGCCTCACGGTTCAAACGCTCCAGCAGGCGATGACCAAACTGCGCGTGCGTGGCATGATCGCCGTCGGTCAGCGCGAACACAAACTCATCGCCGCCGATGCGATAGATCGGCACATGCAGATCTTCACCCAGCACGATCGCCACCCAGCGCAGCACCGCGTCGCCCTGTCTGGCGTCGTGGGCTACTGAGGCGAAGGCGTTAAGATCCAGAGAAACCAGCGAGATCGGATCGTGAGGCGTTTCGGCGCAATATTCGATCAGCCAATCGGCGAAGGCAAGCAGATTGCGGCAGCCCGTAATGGCATCTATACGTGATAACGACGAGGTCGGCAGAGCCATTGGCATGGTAGAACTCCTGAGAGATCAGCCAGATGGCGCAATGTACGAGTTCAACGATCGTCGGCTATGTTCAGCGCTAGCGGCGCGCTGTTTGTCGAGAGCGCGTGCGGCTAAAGAGCGATTCGTTAAGGTGCGCCACCTGACGACATTCTACCTTTAACAATGCATCCAGGCCCCGAATATCGTCAAAATCAGTTAACTGAACGCGCACGCAGCCTCGCGATCGCCGTAATCACGAGGCTGCGTGGAAACGGCTAGGGTATCGGATGTGGATTGAGCGGCGTCGGGCACTGGCGCGTTTGGAGCATGTCGCGACCGAGCGGCGTGTACTGGATCGGGCCGTCGCCGCGCTGCTCGAAGCGCCAATTCGTGAAGTACTGGACGCGCATACGCTCGCCGTTGTGCATCTCGTCGAACTCCTCTGAGATCGGCGGGCCGTAGAACTGCTCGCCGTGCTGCTCCCACTGCGCGCGAAACGCACCGCGCAGCGTGTGGCCGGTCGTCGCAAAATAGAGCACACCAGGCAGGCCCGGATCGGCCACCGGCGGCACGGCTTGCTCGCCCAGCGCCTGCCGGCCAAGCGGCGTCAAATGCACATGATCCAGGTAGATCTCGGGCTTCTGGCCTTCCGGCCACAGCGGGTCGAGCCGCGTCGGGCCGTGATCGTCGTTCAGCTCCAGCCGCGCCCGCTCGAAATACTGCACGACGATGCCGCGATGATCGCGGTAGGCCATCGTCAGCGGCCGGCCAAAGACTGCTTCGCCGCCGAAGAACTGCCAGAAATACTTGAACTCGCCGCGCAGCACAATGCCGTCGTCGAAGATCAGCGGCTGATAGGCAGGAGCCAGCGGCGGATAGTCGGCTTGAGTCAACTCAAGCTTGCTGGTCGCAAGGCTGGGCAGCGCGGGAACACGCGGCGCTCGAAACGCGGCCATGGCCGGCTTGGCGCTACCGTCGCGGCGGTAGAGACCGAAGTGGCCCTGCTCGTCCACGGCGTAGGAGAGCGTCGCGGGCGGATCTTGCAGCCACCAGCCGATCGTGCCGACAAAGCCGTTGTCGGTCGCGATCTCCAGCGCCCGGCGATACACCTCGTACTGGCTCGGCTCGTCGTAGTAGAGGATCAGGTTGTAGCGCTGATCCAGAAACACGTTGCGGCACGCGGGACCGCTGGCCCAGCCAAACTCTTCGAGTAGCACCGGCTTGGTTGTGCGGCCACGCAGCGACTCGGCGATCGTGGTGAGGTTGCCGGGCGTGTACTCGTGCACGCTGATGATGTCGCTGATCTCGGCGATCGTGCGGCCGCTCGGCGATTCCTGCCACAGGCTTTCGAGGCGACCCACGCCCACCGTGATCGGATGCCGGCGATCGAGCGAGCGCACGGCGTCTGCCATGCGGCCCAGCCAATCCACGACAGCCGGAGCGTTGCCGCCCAGCCAGGAGCCGTAGTTGTCGGGCTCGTTGTGCAGATCCCAGGCCAGCACGCGGTCGTCGTCCTTGAGCGCGCCGACGATGGTTTGCAGATAGCGCAGATCGTAGGACTCCTCGATCGAGCCGGCCACCGCGATGCTGTCGTGCCAGTCGAAGAGCGTAACGATCACCTTGAGCTGGTGATTCCCGGCGATCTGGATGAACTGGCGCAGCCGGTCGAGCATCTGCGGCGGAATGTTGCCCTTGCCGTCGGTCCAGCCCTCAAACTTGCGATACGGGACCAGCACGCGCACGGTGTTAATGCCCAGCTCCCTGCGCGCCCGCGCCAGATCGCGATCGACAGCTGGACCGTCCCACTCGGTCCACATGAAGCCCCAGGGATGATCGGCAGGATAGTAGTTCGTGCCTTTGAGCGTGATCATCTGGCCCTGTTGCTCAAGCCGATTGCCGGCGATCGTCACAAAGCCGCGCTCGGGAGCGGCAGGCGTGAGGCCGGCCTGCACCTCGACGTCGAGCAGGCCCTGCAAGATCGTGCCGCCGTGATCTTCCAGCCGGGCGCGCTCGAACCACTGGATCAGCACGCGATCTCCGGCGGCGTTGACCTCGACGGCGGGCTCGGTGAGCGGCAGGCCCAGCAGCGCCAGGCTTTCGCGCTCGCTCACCCCTCGATCGCCCAGCTCCAGGCCATGACCGCGCCAGTATGCTAAGAAATTACCACAGATGTTATGTCCAGTCTCGGCAAAAAACCGGCAGCCGGGCACCGCACCAACCGCAGGCTCGGCCGCACGACCTAGCTGCGCTAATCGCTCGGCTCCCAGCCGCCCACGCTGCACCGTGTACGGCGCGGGCGCGGCGGGGTGCGCTTCGAGGCGGTAGCGCTCGAAGTGCTGGCTGGTGCGCGGCCCTAGCTCAGTCTCGTCGGGCAGCGCGGGTGCGGTGGGATAGCCAAAGACCGGCAGGCCACCGCTGCGCGTCCAAAAATCCAGAAACGGAGCGTCGATACAATCTGTAATACCCGCCACACCTGGAAAACAGAGCGGCTCGGCGGCTAGCGGCGCTTGCAGACCAAGCGAGGCGGGAAACAGCGTCAGAACAACGGGTAATACCAACAGAAGCCGGGAAAACATGCAGGATCTTTCTAGCTGAGAACAAGTCTTGGGGGTTGATAGGTGCGAGGGAAGTATACCATAACGGAGAACGGAGAACCAAGGGGAGAACAAAGAACAAAGAATAGAGAACCAAGAACCAAGAACAGAAGGGACCAAAAAGTACAAAAATAACCCCTCGCCTGCCGCAG
>DASWTQ010000364.1:0-2127 GCA_036402055.1 Herpetosiphonaceae bacterium | reverse complement strand
GTGGCTAGCGGCAGCACTTCGCGATAGTCCAGCGCCGTCAGCGTCACGCGCTGCTGAAGCAGCCGCGCTGCGCCGAGGATCTGCTGCTCCATGCGCTGTGGATGCGTGCCCTTGCGCCGGTGATCGGGGCTCTGGTTGAACGCTCCGCTGGCGTTGTAGCGCACCGCCGCTTTAACGCAGCGTGCCAGCAGGTAGAGCAGATAGTGGGCGGCGTGAGTCTGGTTGAAGGCGGCGCGCACAGCCTCGTAGTAGTCGCGCTCGCGGCCCTGCTGTTCCAGCCATAGCTGCCGGTAGCGCTGGGCCAGATCCTGGGGCTGCTCGACGATCTCACGCCAGAGCTGGATCAAGGGCGCGTTGCTGTCGTTGAGGAGGAAGCGCGTGTCGGCGCTGCGCTGGGCAGCCGCCAGAGTGACCGCCGCCGAGCCGGCGAACGGCTCGATCACGCGATCGACCTGCGCCGGAAAGCAGGCGACGATCGATTGAGCGAGAGAGCGTTTACTGCCTTGATATGGAATCGGATGCGGAACGCGCATGGTCTTCGCTTTGCGTGTCGAACGACGTTCCAGACCGGCTGAATCAGCCTCAGCGCCGGCTACTGCGCATAATATCCGAGATGGGCGTGTCGATGCAACTTTGCGATCAAACGCGGGGACCGGCTTTTGCAGCTCGCAGCTCCTCGTACTCTTCCGCCGAAATAAACGTGCCGCCCTCGATCTCGCGCGAAATCTCGCGGCGGCGAGCGTCAAACCGCAGCTCGGCGCGCATCAGCCGAAAGCAGCGATCGTCCATCACCTCTTTGATCACATGGTAGCCTTCAGCCGCGTCGTCGCCGTACTCGTCGGCGCTCAGATCGTTGCCGAGATCCAGCCGCACATGCACCGGCGAGCCGCAGCGCTGGCACTTGATGTACAGATGCAGCCCGCGATCATCGCCGGATCGATCGCCGCCGCCAAACAGGCGTCGTAAAAAGCTCATGCAACCCTCCTGTATGAACCATACCGGCGAACGCGCCGTTCGTCAATCCTGTGTCGCCGCTTATCTTGACTGCTGCTTGTGGGCCAGAATCCAGGCGGCGTAGCGGCGCACGTGCTCTTTGGGATGATCCAGGCAGCTGCGTGCGATCGTGAATGCCTCGGCCGCATCAAGATGCAGCACCAGCCGGATCTGATCTTTGAACTGCTCCGCGAAGCGCCCGCTGACCAGCCGCCCCAGAATCGCCTCGATCAGCCGTGACTGCTGCTGCGGGCTCAGTGTGCAGTGTTTGAGCCGCCGCGCCATCATCGCCCGCGCGCGACCATGCCAGTTGCCGGGTGTATCGGCCTCGATAAACGCCACGCACAGCTCGATCGCCTCGGGATCGTCGCTCAGCAGCCGATCCGCAAGCTGATGCAGTTCGTCTTTGTGCAGCGCCTCGAAGATCGCTAGCTGCCGCTCGGCGTTGGTTTTCGTCGTGTGCCGATAGGACATATCTGCTCCTGGCCCGCAGCCTCCGTGCGGAGAGATCAGCTCTGCTTAATGTCTCATACCCGGCAAGTTAAAAACAAACAGGACCCGTCAGCTGACGAGTCCTGTGGATTTCTAAAAGCTCTGGTTCTTACCAGCGGCTGGTGCGCTGGGAGCGGAAGCAATCGTTGCAGTAGACGGGCTTGTCGCCGCGCGGCACGAACGGCACCTGAGCGTCACGACCGCAGGATGAGCAAGTCGTGGTGTGCATCTGGCGCTGCTCGCGGGCACCGCCGCCGCCGTAGCTGTCGCGGCTGCTGTAGCCACCACCACCGCCACCGCCGTAGCTGTCGCCGCCACGGTTCTGCTTGCGTGCGCGTCGGCAGTTCTGGCAGCGCGTCGGCTCGTTGTCAAAGCCCTTCTGTGCGTAGAATTCCTGCTCGCCTGCCGTGAAGGTGAACGCCGCGCCGCAATCTCGGCACGTCAACGTCTTGTCTGCGAAGCTCATTGCTCGCCACTCCTGAAGAAAAGATTTAACCGAATTGCCAATGGTCTGAGTCAACGAGCACGGGGCTAGTACTGCGCAGGCAGCAACGTATTCCGAGGTATCTCTTGGAGCCAAACCAGATAGACAACATGCGCATCATACCATAGCTTGTGTAAATTGCAATAGGGCAGTTCTGC
>DASWTQ010000363.1:0-4418 GCA_036402055.1 Herpetosiphonaceae bacterium | reverse complement strand
TGACCGAGTGGACTATGCGCGCCGGCGCGTTCCTGCTCGGTCGCAAGACCTACGAAATCTTCGCTGGCTCCTGGCCCAACTCAACCGATCCGACCGACGAAGTCGCCACCGCGCTGAACACCCGGCCCAAGTTCATCGCGTCACAGACGCTCGACCACCTCGCCTGGAACAACTCGCATCTCCTCACGGGCAACGTTGCCGACGCGGTCGCACAGCTCAAAGCCCAGGACGGCGACGAGATCCAGGTCCACGGCAGCGGCGACCTCCTCCAGACCCTCTTCACGCACGATCTGGTTGATACGCTCCGTATCTGGCAGTTTCCCGTTGTGCTGGGTACCGGCAAGCGCCTGTTCGGAGCAGGTGCGATCCCGCGCAGTTTCCGCCTGGTAGAAACACAGCTGAACACGACGGGTGCGGTTCTGCACGTCTACGAGCGCGTTGGCAAGCTCCAGTACGGCGAAGTCGAGGTCGGCCAGGAGACTGTGATCTTTGATTCGGAGTCATCGCATCACCCTGGTGACAGAGAAAGGGAGACGCAATAAACGTATTATCTGTAGGGCCTAACGCTCTGGTTCAGCGGCGAACCGCGCAGGGGACCATCCGCTGCACCGGAGCGTTAGGCGTCCTCACGGGACCGTTCGTAGCCTCGTACTACCTTTCTCGTATGGAGGCTTCTATGGCACCTGATGCTGCCGCACAACCCGATGAGTTTGGCGCAGGGCCGAGACCACACGCAACCCGCCCTGCTATAGCCGGGTACGGGATTCCCCCGGATGACACGGGCCTGCTGCCCTGGTCGCACGTCACGGAGCGCATGGGGACCGCCCAGCACTATTGGGTGTGCACCGTCGCGCCGGATGGCTGTCCGCACGCGACCCCTGTGGACGGCCTCTGGCTGGACGACCAATTGTATTTTGGCGGAAGCCCAACCACCCGCCGGCAGCGCAATCTGGCCGAGAACCCGCGTGTGTGCGTGCATCTCGAAAGCGGCACGGACGTAGTGATTTTGCATGGCAGTGTTCAGGCCTTGCTCAACCCGGACAGCACCTTGAGTCGTCGGTTGGCCGATGCCGCCAGCAGAAAATATGGCTATGCAGTCAAGCCTGAGGACTATGCCGGCGCAGGGCTATCTGTGTTCCAGCCCCACACGGTGTTTGCCTGGCGGAATTTCCCCACCGATGCTACCCGCTGGTCCGTCGCGCCCGACCCCTCATGAGCCTTGCTCAATGGGACGGCCCGGATCGGTAATCCAGTCACTCCATGAGCCTGCATACAAAAGGCCGTCTCCCAGATCCGCGTGGGCAAGCGCAAGCAAATTATGGGCTGCTGTGACACCAGAGCCACAGTAAAAGATTGTATGGTTCACGGATGCGTCGCCAAGCAATGCCTGAAAGCGTGTTCGTAGCTCTTCCTGGGAACGGAATCGACCATCAGGCTGAAGATTCGCCGCGAAGGAACCGCACACAGCCCCCGGAATATGCCCGCCGATGGGATCGATCGGTTCGTTTTCTCCTCGATAACGATCTTCGGTGCGAGAGTCGATGATCCGAAATGCCGGGTCGTTCCTCACCGCGAGGACCCTCTCCGCATCGACCACCAGGTCCGGTTGTGGCCGTGGGATAAACACGCGCGGAGCCGTGCTTTCAGCACCACTCGCAACCGGCCGTCCTTCGCTGCACCATACATCCCAGCCGCCGTCGAGCACAGCCACATGTTGATGGCCCAGCCAACGCAACATCCACCATAAGCGCGCAGCGATCGAACCACGCGCATCATCGTAAACGACGACTTGCACGCCCGAATCGATGCCCCATCTCGACAATGTTTCGGCTATAGCGGATACAGTTGGCAGCGGATGTCGCCCCGTTTTTCCTGCTATCACCGGCCCTGATAAATCCTCATCAAGATGGGCATACACGGCACCGGGGATATGCGCGTCAAAATAAGCTTGTCGGCCGCGCTCCGTATCGTTAAGCGAGAAGCGGCAGTCGATAATGACCCAGCTCTCGTCGTGCAGATGGCTCGCCAGCACATCCGTAGACACTAAGGTTGTGTAATTCATATCTTTTGCCATCCTGATGAGGTATTCACTGATAGACCAAGGGCTACACTATGCTCTGCCGTCGGTGATCGCCAGCACGCAGACTCGGCGATCGGTCGGGAATGTGAGACGCGAGCGCACTTCCCTGGTGTGTTTGTCACACAGCGTCTCACTGGTGAATCTGCTCGGTCAACATCCGCAACCTGCTCGTCAGCCGCCAACACTCGTACGTGCAATGCCATCTCACCTCCTTAAGTGTACCTCCTGTATTCTACGATACACATACCGGATGCACCACTTAGCCTCGTGCATCGCGATCGTCGGATCAGGTCTTAAGATGGTCTTCGGCGATCAAGCTGCGCGGCGCCCCATGCGACTTCCGGCTGATCCCGTGTCTGTCGATCGCCGGAGCGATCGTCGATCCATTGCCGGATGCCGCTACAACACAGCCCTCGTAAGATGGAGTGCCCGCGCTGCTTGCGGGCCTAACGAAGGAAGATGTATGCACCGCTATACCATTCGCTGCACTGTGCTGCTGATGCTCACGCTCTGGCTGGCAACACGCACAGCGCCCGTCCATGCACAAACCACCGTGCAGTGCTTCAAAAACGTACCCGGCATCGGAAGCTGCATCTCGGATCGCTTCCTTGAATACTGGAGCCAGAACGGCGGCCTGCCGGTCTTTGGCTATCCGCTGACGCCCGCCTTCCAGCAGCAGACGCCCGAGGGCACGTTCCTGGTCCAATATTTCGAGCGCCAGCGCTTCGAGCTGCACCCTGAGAATCGCCGGCCTTATGACGTGCTGCTCGGCCGCCTGGGCGACGAGATGTTGCAGCGCCAGGGCCGCAACTGGCGCACCGAGCCGACCAACCCATACAACCCCAATTGCTGGACCGCGCCGCAGACCGGCCGCAGCCTGTGCGATCCGTTCGGTCGCTACTGGAACGATCATTATCTGCTTGGGCTGTCTCCCACCGACGGCGCGCTGGCGCTGTGGGGACTGCCGCTGACCGACACCAGGACTGAGCGCAACCCGGACGGCGACTCCGTCGTGACGCAGTGGCTGGAGCGCGCCCGCTACGAGTATCACCCGAACAATCCCCGGGAGTATCAGGTGCTGCTGGGGCGGCTCGGCGCGGAGGTGCTCAGCGGCACGCGCGCCACGATCGGCGGCAGCAGCAACGGCCATCAGGCAGCGGCCCGGCAGCTGGTGATCGGCTCGGAGCGTGACGGCAGCGCGACCGTCGTCAGCTACACGGCCGCCACGACGATCACCTGCTCCGACAACGGCGCGGTGCCGGCCGGTATTCTTGACCGGCCGCAGCTCAAGCTGTCGGCGACGGGCGTCTTCACGTCGCTGGGAACGCTCAACGCGACCTCGATTGTAGCGCTCTGCCGCTAAGCTCGGAGCCGGCCGCGCATCGATCCACAGCATGTCCGGGAAACCGGGCGTGCTGTTTTGCTGTATCCATCCAGATACAGCGCAGCGCAATCATGTGCTATGCTGGAAGCATACGGCTGGGGCCAACGGTAGCGTTCGCACGCGTGTCGATCTCGTCACCATCGACCGCAGCGAGCTACAGCTGTTAGCACGCGTTCATTGACCATGGAGGATCTATGCACTACCTGTTGATCTATGACGTGGCGCCCAACTACCTCAAAGAGCGGCCCCGATTTCGGGACGAGCATCTCGGGCTGGCCTGGCAGGCCCACGAGCGCGGCGAGCTGCTGCTCGGCGGTGCGCTGGCGGAGCCCATCGATGGAGCGGTGCTGCTGTTCCAGGGCGACTCGCCGGCGGTTGCCGAGCGCTTCGCCGCCGCCGATCCGTATGTCAGAAACGGCCTCGTCACGCGCTGGCAGGTCCGGCCGTGGCTCACGGTCGTCGGCGAGGGAGCGGACTCGCCGGTGAGACCAGGCTCCTAAAGCCTCAGCATCCCAGATAGACCCGTGATCCGCGCTCATTGGGCCGCCTGATCACCAAAACAGGTACACTGTAAGAGTGAACGATGAGGTGGAGCATGAGCAGAGATACCCTACGGCAAGGGTTAGTTATCGCGGCGCTGGCGGCGACAATCGGGGTGAACGGGCTGGCAAATGCGCTGCCGCTGAACGGGCAGACCACCGGCGATGTCGCGAACTCCTTTCCCACATTCTTCACGCCCGCAAGCTACGTCTTCTCGATCTGGGGCGTAATCTATCTTGGCCTGATCGGCTACGCGGGCTTGCAAGCGCTGCCCTCGGAGCGCGCCAATCCACGGCTGCAAGCGATCGGCGGGTGGTTTCTGCTGAGCTGCATCGCAAACTGTCTCTGGCTGGTGCTGTGGCACTACGAGTACTTCGCGCTGACGATGCTGGCGATGCTGACGCTGCTGCTCTC
>DASWTQ010000362.1:0-4284 GCA_036402055.1 Herpetosiphonaceae bacterium | reverse complement strand
AACACAGGATTGGCAGCCACGGCAGGCAAACGCTGATCGCCGTGGCTGCGTGATTAACCTTCGCTGCCGACGACCACCAGACCATCCACGAAGCCTGATCCGCGATCTGGAAGACGGCAACCCGCATCAGCGGTGGCCGCGTCAGGTCGAAGCCCTGATCACGATCGCGCCGCAGGAAATCTTGCAGCAGAATCTCCTGCGCCTCAGGCTCAAGACCGCGCCAGTCCTCGGCGGCGACGGGAACGATCGCCCGGCGATGCACGCGCTGCATCGGCTCACTTAAGCCCTTCCACACAAACGACGTTCTGAGCATCGGATGTTGATCGACGACCGCCTGGAAGGCCCGCGTCAGGGCGGGAACATCGATCGACTCGTCTAGTTTGCCCACCAGCTGCGCGATATTCACGCCCGACTGCGGCGCAAACAAATATTGAAAAACCATGCCCTGCTGCATGGGCGCCAGCGCATACACATCTTCAATATCCTGCGCCGGCTCTTGCACAATACGTTGATTCTGAGTCATGATCTAATCTATTCCTAAACACAGGATTGGCAGCCACGGCAGGCAAACGCTGATCGCCGTGGCTGCGTGATTAACCTTCGCTGCCGACGACCACCAGACCATCCGGCCCGGCCTTGACGACGGCGATCTTGTCGCCTGACGACGCGTCCTCAGCATCCGGCAGCTCACGCTCGATCTCGCGCAGTGGCCGGAACAGGTACGCGCTGCCGACGATCACCGCCATCGCGACGCCGAGCAGCATGAACAGCAGCCCGATGCCGCGTCCCGGTCCCACGCCGATCACCGCGCCGACGCTGCCTGCCAGCGGGCCGCGCAACGCGAGCAGCGGCTCGAACACCCGATCGGCCAGCGGACCGGCCACCACGAACGCGACTGGCATGGCGAGATTGGCCAACATGCCGCTAAAGGCAAACACACGGCCCTGCACATCCACCGCCACCTTGCTCTGCATGATCGCGATGTTGCAGCTGTTGACGATCGGCAGGCAGAAGAAGAAGCCAAAGGCCGCCGCGCCGATCAAGATTGGCGAAGGTGCCGAGCCGCCGATCAGAATAAACAGGCCGCCCAGCAGCATAAAACCCAGCACACCGGCGATGCGGCGCTTGGGACCGCCCCAGACGCTCATCACGATGCTGCCGATCAGCATGCCGCAGCCGCCGACCGAGAGCACGGTTCCCAGCACGCTCGGCGATGCGATCGCCATCACCAGCGGCGTGACCAGCACGCTCACGATGCCCAGCACAAAGTTGCTGACAGTGATAAACAGCATCAGCCCCAGCAGACCTGGCCGCTCCGAGATATAGCGCCAGCCGTAGGCGACCTCGCCCAGCAGCGAACTTTGGCCGCTCTGCGTGGCATTGGCCTCGGGACGCGGGATGCGCACCAGCAGCAGCGACACCAGCGCAAACAGATACGAGCCAAAATCGAGCAGCAGGATGCCCGAGATATTGATCGTCACGAGGAGCACGCCCGCCAGCACAGGCGCCACAATCTGCGCCGCCGCCTGGCCGAGCTGGACCATCCCGTTGGCTCGGCCGCGCTGCTCCTGCGGCACCAGCAAAGTCGTGCTGGCGTAGTAGGCCGGCAGCAAAAAGGCGTTGGAGCTTGAGATCAACGACATGCCAAGATAAATGTGCCACACGGCCAGCAGCTCGCTATAGTTCAGCCAGGCAAACGCGCAGGTCGTGACACCGGCGATCAGATTGCACACCAGCATGACCAGCCGTCGATCCCAGCGATCGATCAGCGCTCCGGCGAAAGGCGCGAGCAGCATCTGGGGCAGCAGCGTAGCCACCGAAATAAAGGCAAACTGTGTCACAGAGCCGGTCTGCTGATATACCCACAGGCCCAGCGCAAAGCCGGTCAGGCCCGAGCCGGTGAGCGAGAACACCTGGCCCAGCCAGATCAGCAGAAACGTACGCATGCTGTGAGCCGTCGATCGGTGCGTGGTAGCGGAAGTTGTCACGGAAAAACCCCTTATCAGTGGTTTGGGCACGGCGTAAATGAGGCCGCGCCCGGAATTACCATGTCGAGTCAGTAGTAGTTAATGCACCGCGATGTGTTCAATCAACGACTGCGGCAGCGGCGTAGCCACCTGGGGCAGCCGCGCTACCCAGGCGTCGTCGTAGACCAGATCCAGATAGCGCTCGCCACGATCCGGCAGCAGCGTGAGCACGCGGTAGGGCCGTGGAAAATCAGGCGCCAGCTGCTGAATCCCGGCGATCACCGAGCCCGACGAGCCGCCGGCCAGAATGCCTTCGTGCAGCACCAGCTCACGGCAGGCGCGCGCCGAATCGACATCGGCGACATACACCACCTCGTCGATCTCGTCCGGGCTGAGCAGCTCCGGCACGCGGTTGGCGCCAAGGCCAGGGATCGCACGTGGGCCGGGCGCGCCGCCGAAGATCACCGAGCCGACCGCATCCACGGCGACGACGCGCAGGCCGGGATAGACTTCACGCAGCCGCCGCGCCAGGCCCAGGATCGTGCCGGTGGTGCTGACCGCGACGACCAGACAGTCGATCGGCCGATCCAGATCGGCCAGAATCTCGCCGGCGGTATCGTAGTAGTGCGCCTGCCAGTTGAGCTGATTGGCATACTGGTTGATCCAGTAGCCGCGCGGCGTGCGCTTGAGCAGCTCCTGCACACGCGCGATGCGGGCCTTGAGATAGTTGCCGTGCTCGTCGGGCTGGCTGACCATCTCGATCCGCGCGCCGAACAGTTGGAGCATACGCAGATTGTCGGGCGAGATGTGCGGATCGACCACGCAGGTGAACGATAGGTGATGCACGCGGGCCAGCATCGCCAGCGCGATGCCAAGGTTGCCCGACGAGCTTTCGATCAGATGCGTGTCCGGCTGGATTGTACCATCGCGCAGCCCGCGCTCGACGATGAAACGCGCCGGCCGGTCTTTCATACTGCCGCCGGGATTGAGCGCCTCCACCTTGGCAATCACCTCCAGGCCGCGCTGGGGAAATAATCGCCCCAGCGAGACCAGCGGCGTGCGCCCGATGCAGCTTGCTACAGAGTCGTGAATCATGCGCGTACCTCTTCCTCGATCGCGGCCCGGCTCAGCTCGGCGCGCAGCCGCTGGGCCAGCACGGCGACGTTCGCCGCGTCTTCGATGATGCTCAGATGATCGCCGGGAACCGTGATCACGTCGACGCCATCCGCCGCCAGCGCCGCCCAGCCCAGATCCGGCGTGCCTTCGGCCGGTCGCTCGCTGGCCGAGAAGAGCGTGACATGGCCCGCGTATGGCTGGCGCTGATAGATGTGCTCGGCCTGGATGTTGGCGCGAAACACGGTCAGGATGTTGCGGATCTGGGCCAGCGCGACATCCGGTGGCAGCGCGCCAGCGACCTTGAGCAGATCGACAAACTGGGCCAGTCGCTGCTCGCCTTCTAGATGCGCAACCTGCGGCGCAAACGGCGCGAAGGCCGTCGACATGCTGGCCAGCAGCGAGGTATCGTCGGACAGTACTTCCCCGCTGGGCAAGCCCTCAACCGCCGGCGGCGCGTCGAAGAGCGCCAGCAGCGCCACCTCCTGGCCCTGGCTGTGAAGCTGCCGCGCCATGGCATACGCGATGCGGCCTCCGGTGCACCAGCCGCCGATCGTGTACGGCCCCTCGGGCTGAATCGTGCGCAGATCCTGGACATAGCGCTCGGCCATGGCCTCGAAGGTCGTCAGCGGTGGCTGCGAGCCGTCGATACCGACCGCCTGAATGCCGTAGAAGGGCTGATCCGGCCCCAGCTGCTGCGCCAGCCCCTGATACGACATCACGTGGCCGCCGCCGGGATGGACGCAGAAGAACGGGCGCTGCGTGCCGTGCGTCTGGATCGGAACGATCGTCGAGAATGCGGCGGGCTGCGTCTGCTCGCGCAGAAGCTCGGCCAGATCCGCGATCGTCGAGCCCTCGAAGAAGGTTGCCAGCTGTAGTTCGACGCCATACGCCTGCTCGATCTGCGCCATGAGCCGCACCGCCAGGATCGAGTGACCGCCCAGCTCGAAGAAGTCGTCGTCGATGCCGATCGGCTGGACGCCCAGCAGCTGCTCCCAGATCTGCACCAGGCTGCGCTCGATCTCGTCACGCGGCGCGACCGTGCTCTTCTGCTCGGTCTGGCTCGCCAGCGGCGACGGCAGCGCTTTGCGATCGATTTTGCCGTTCGGCGTCAGCGGCAGCGATTCAAGCACCACAAACGCGCTCGGCACCATGTAGGCCGGCAGCCGATCTTTGAGGAAGGAGCGCAGCTCGGCAGCGGTCA
>DASWTQ010000361.1:0-23239 GCA_036402055.1 Herpetosiphonaceae bacterium | reverse complement strand
CGGCACGCCGTTATCGCTCAGGCGATGGACCGCGCAGTGTGCCAGGGCGAACATGCCGTCGCCGGTGTTGATGCTCTGCGGCACACCCCAGATTTTCCAGGCGGTCTTGCGGCCACGACGTACGGCGCTGTTGTCCTGGATGTCATCATGGATCAGAGAAAAGTCATGGATCAGCTGAATACCTGCGCCCAGCGGCAGCGCCTGATGATCCTGACCGCCAAAGAGCTGATTGGCCAGCACTACCAGCAGTGGCCGAACCAGCTTGCCGCTGCTCGCGTTGACCGGCCCGAAGCGCTCGTCCAGCCAGCCGAGATGATACTGCATCATGGCATAGAATGGCTGTAGCTCCGGCCGCGTCTCAGGAAACGTGGCGCGCATCGCCGCGACGATCTGTTGCTGCATGTCTCGATAATCCATTCGATCTCCCGCCCAACCGGTTTGTAATGAGGCCGTAATCCCCCAACCTATACACATCAACGGCCTGCGGCTACACTACATAGTGCAACTCAAGAAAGCTGCCTTTGAAAGGAGCCGCGTATGACACGACAACCTGAATTCCGCTTCAAGCCCGCCGCAGGTGGTCTGGTTAAAGTCCTTGGGCCACTCGAAACCAAGATTATGCAGATCGTCTGGCGCGAAAAGTCGATCACGGTCAAGCAAGTTCATCGCCGCCTGCAAGATAGCCCTGAGAAGCCCGACATCGCCTATACTACCGTGATGACAACCATGACTCGTCTGGCCGACAAGGGCATTCTCGATCGTCGTCGCGATGGCCTGGCCTACGTCTACACTCCCGCTGTCACCAAAGACGATTTCGAGTCGATGATGGTTCAGCGCGTTCTCGACGGCCTGATGGACGACTACGAGGACGAGACGATCGACTACCTGCTGGACTATCTGGCCCGGAACGATCCGCAGCGGCTCCAGCGCATGCAGCGCGAACTCCAGCTCCGCGCCGCGAGTTAGCCTTTGCTGGCCAGTACCTTTTGAGTTGCAGACGAAACGGCAGTGCATAACGCACTGCCGTTTTGTTTAATTGCTTAGGCTGCCACGCGCGTCTCAGCGGGCTGCCCGACGATGTTTCCCCACAGATCGTAGGCGTTGGCCTGATCGATCGTCACGTCGACGAACGAGCCCACCGCCGCCTCGCCAAAGGCCCACACAAAGTTATCGATCTCGGGCGCGTCACGGAACGAGCGGCCGATCACCACCGGCCGGCCTTCCGCATCGCCGGTGCCTTCGACCAGCACCCGCAGCGTCTGCCCGACCCAGCGCTGGTTTTTGCGCAGCGAGACCTGCTGCTGAAGCGCGCTGGCCTTCTCAAGGCGGCGCTGCTTGACGCGATCGCTGATCTGGCCGCCGAGCGTCGACGCGTGGGTGCCGGGCTCGTTCGAGTACTTGAAGAAGCCCGCGCGATCGAACTCCATCTCATCCAGAAAGTCCAGCAGCGCATCGAACTCGTCGCGGGTCTCGCCCGGAAAGCCGACGATAAACGTCGTGCGGATCGCGATGTTGGGCACCGTGGCGCGCAGATCGCGGATGATCTGCTTGGTCTTGTCGGTATCCGGTGGCCGGCGCATACGGCGCAGCGTGTCGGGGTGGGCGTGTTGCAGCGGCATGTCGAGATACGACGCGATCTGCGGATGGTCGACGATCGCCTGCATGACGCCGGGCGTGATCGACGAGGGATAGGCGTACATCAGCCGAATCCAGCGATCGTCGGGCACCACCTGACACAGCTCGTGCAGCAGTGTCGCCAGGCCGTCCTGCATCTTGAGGTCGCGGCCATAGTCGGTGAGATGCTGCGCGACCAGGATGATCTCTTTGACGCCGCCCTCGACCAGCTCGCGGGCCTCGCCCAGGATCGCGCCCATGGCTTTGGAGCGCAGATCGCCCTTGAACGATGGAATCGCGCAGAAGGCGCAGCGCAGGTTGCAGCCGTCCGAGATCTTGAGATAGGCCGACGGGCCGCTGATATGCCGCTTGATCGGCGTGGTGCGCCAGTCGCCATAGTTGCCCAGCGTGATCGGCTCGGGCTGCGGCGCGGCGATCGGCATCAGCTCGATCATCGGCTTAGACGGCTTGGCAGCCTGGGGCGCGGCGCTCATCGGCATTAGCTCGATCATGCTATTGGCGCGCTTGCCGGCACCGGGCGTAATCACCTCGCCGATGCGCATCCACTCTTTGGTCGAAAGCGTGGCGTCGATCCCGGGCACGGCCTGTGTCAGCTGCTCACGGTGGCTTTCAGCCATGCAGCCTGCCGCGATCAATTGCTGGCCGGGACGTTTGGCCCTGGCCAGGCCGCGCAGCACGCCAAGAGTCTCGTCGCGGGCCGCTTGAATAAACGAGCAGGTATTAACAATCACAACGTCGGCTTGCTCGGGCGAGCCAACCGCGTGGTGGCCCTGCGCCAGCAGCAGGCCATGCATTCCTTCGCTGTCCACGTTGTTCTTGGGACAGCCGAGCGTAATCAAATGATAATTCATAACTTTGGTCGATCCAGCATTTCGCCGGCATCAAAGAGGGGCGGATCGCGCCCCCGATGATTTCTCCTCGTATCTCAGGTTATTAAGTATTTTACCGATAATTTGTAAATTGGAGCGGCACCGGAAAATCATCCTGTCGCTCACGCAGCGTGCGCATCACGGCCTGAAGATCGTCTTTGCTCTTGCTGCCGACACGCAGCGTGTCGCCCTGGATGCGCGCCTGCACCTTGTTGTGATGCTCTTTGATCAGCTTCTGAATCTTCTTGGCCAGCTCGTCGCTGATGCCCTGGCGCAGCGTGATCACCTGCTTGATGCGCCGCCCGCCGATCTCTTCGACCTCACCGTAGTCAAAGATCTTGAGCGACAGATTGCGCCGCAGTGCTTTGGTCTCCAGAATATCGCGGATCGCGGCCAGATGCATCTCGGCGTCGGTCGTGATCGTCAGCGCGTCATCGCCCAGATCGATCTCGGTCTTGCTGTCTTTGAGATCGTAGCGCGTGCGTACCTCGCGCTGAGTCTGATCGACCGCGTTGACTAGCTCCTGGCGATCGAACTCGGACACAATATCAAAGGTCGATTCGGCTGGCATTTATGGTGTACTCCCTGTTGGATTAGGCGCTTGGATCGTCTGACGGGCCACGCCGCCTGAGACGTTGCCCATCATGCCGCGACTCTGTCCATTCACGATCAGCTCAACCGCCGACGCATCGCCGACGACCAGCGAGACCTCGCTCTGGGCCTGGAAGATTTTGCTGGCGTTGGCGAGCAAGGTGCCGGTGTAGTCGGTTCGTCCATCGACGCGCACTTCCATCCACGAGCCACGCGCGGCGTTTGGCGCGATACGCACCTCAACCACCAGCGGCGCAGACAGGATCGGCGTCGGGCTGGCGTTTGGATCGGGCGTTGGCGCCGGCGGCGGGGCGTTCGGATCGGTGGTCGGGGTGGGCGCCGGCGGCAGCGGGCTGGGCGGTGTTCCCGAGGGCTGGAGCGTTGCGGTTGGGAACTGCGTTGCGGTCGGGACGGCGGGAGTCGAGGTCGCGTTCTGCGCAATCTGGGTGTTTGGCTGCATCAGGCCGGTTGCCTGAAGCACCAGATACAACACGCCAAGCATCACCAGAATCGCGAAAAACGAAACAAACGCGCTTGGAATCAAGCACGAGGTCGTGCGCGGCGGCACCGCTGCCGGCACCACCTGAATGCGATCGGTAGCTGCTCCCCGCTCACGGCGGTAGAGCAAGATCATCTCGTCGGCGGGCAGGTCTAAGAACTGCGCGTAGTTTCGTATAAACCCACGGGCATAGACATCGCCCGGCAATTGACTGAAATCGCCTTCTTCGAGCGCCTGTAGGTACCGCAGCAAAATACGGGTGCTGGTCGAGGCTTCGGTTAGCGTGATTCCACGCGCCTCACGAGCTTCGCGAAATCGCGCGCCTAGTTGGCTCATACAACATTCAACCTTATGGTCATCGCGCAGTATTATACACGATCTATCTCCGTACAAAGGGCGCTGGACGCGCTCACAAGATCGTATGCCACACAAAAAAGCCGATACCGGCGGTGATCGCGAGAGCAGCAAGGGTGATCGCCAGTAAGACATAGTGGCCGCGCCAGCTCTGCCCGCCGTGCTCGTGATGGTGCAGATGTGATCGCAGGATGTGGCGCTGCTCGCAGTAGCGCCGGCGCGCAAACTGGCCGACTCCGCGCATATGGCGCTGCTTGGCCTGGCTCCAACGGCGGAGAATCAGTCGAATCGCGATGGCCAGCCGGCGCAGCGCCGGGTCGTGCGGCCCCAGCAGCACAATGCCGAGTGCGATAAAGATTACGCCGGGCAGCACGGGCAGCACAATGCCGAGCAAGCCCAGGACGATCGAACTCCAGCCCAACATTCGCCTGATCATCGAGCGCGGGATATGACGGCGCTTGGTTGCTTGAGGCATACGATTGTGTCGCTCCTGTCTCATGCTGCTATATTGTACCAATCATCGCGGCGCTGTACACTGATAACCGGCTTATAACACCATCCGCTCGTCTTCAAAGGCCCAGTCGTCCAACGCCTCCACCTCGACCTCGATCCGTGGCCGCAGCGGATCGATCCGCTTGACCAGATGAATATCCACCACGCGCCGGTCGTCGATGCCCAGCGCCTGGCAGATCACATCCTGCGTGATTTTGAGACCGCCGTCCAGGTCGCGCCGCAGCGGCGTTTCAAAGTAGAAGTCGATGAAGAGCGCCAGATAGCCGTTCTGCAACGTGGCCACAAACGCCTCGGGCAGAACCAGGCGATCGAGCGCCTGGCCGGCCTCTTTTTTCCAGCGCTGTGCGGTACGGCTCAGCACGCGCCGCCCGTTGACGGTGGCGTACTGGCTATTGATGCTCGGCGGCAGCGGCAGCGTAAAACTCACGATCTCAGCCATATCGAATCCAGGTCGAGAGAACAAAGAACAACGAAACACAGAACAAACGCTGAACAAAGTAGCAGCTAATCCTTTGTTCTTTGTTCTTTGCTCTTTGTTTAGCTGTTCGTCTTACTTAGACGAGTCTGCGAGCAAAATGTTCATCACTTTGTACGTCAGCTTGGCGGCCAGATAGTCCGGCGCTTGCATGCCGGCGATCGGCGCTAGCTCCATCACATCGAAGGCGATCACGCGACCCGCGTTGGCGGCCACCAGCCGTACCGCCTCCAAAACTTCGTTCCAGGTCATGCCGTCGGGCTCGGGCGTTCCGGTCGCGGGCATCAGCGACGCGTCCAGACAATCGATGTCGATCGTCAGAAAAACCTGGCGGCCGCGCACAAACTCGACCAGGCGCTCAAGATGCTTGCCCGCGTGAATATCTTCGGCAAAAAAAGTCTCGACTTTATCCGGCTGTGTATTGATAAACTCGGCCTCGTCCACGCTCAGCGAGCGGATGCCAAGCTGAAGCACGGGACCGCCGCCGTTGTCGATCACACGGCGCATCGCCGAGGCGTGCGAGTAGGGCGTGCCCTCGTACTCGTCGCGCAGATCGGCGTGGGCGTCGAGCTGCACCGTGACGAAATCGCCAAAGACTTGCTGCAAGCCCCTGGCCACTGAGCCGCTGATCGAGTGCTCGCCGCCGATCACGCATAGCAGCGCATCGCCGGCGTGAGCTGCGACCGCCGCCGCGATCTCGGCGTGAGCGGTCTCCGGGTCGCGGTAGTTCGGCGCGAGAAACGGCAGCGTGTGCACGCCATATTCCAGCGCGGGCTCGCCCTTAAACTCACGATCGTACAGCTCCACCTGCTGCGAGGCGACCAGCAGCGCGCGTGGACCGTTGCGCGTGCCCTGGCCATAGCTGGTGGTCAGCTCGTAGGGCACGGGCAGCACCAGCACGCGGCTCTCGTGGCGATCGCTGTGCTCCTCGGGCAGGCCCAGAAAGTTGAGCGGCGGCAAGAATTCATATGACATCGAAGCATCTCCTCTCGATTATTGCTGAAATGGTGCAGTAGTGCGGCATTGAACCCGCTGGTATCGTCGGATGAGCAGGTGGTATACTTGAGCAAAACGGGAGTTGTTCAATGCCGCAAGATAAAAAACGTGTGTATCGCCAGCAGATGCTGGCCGAGCGCCGCCATCTGCAAAAGACGCTCGATTTGCTTGAGCAGGGCGAGCCGATCCCCGACGGCGAGCAGCCTACGACCCGCGAGGGCGAGCCGATGAGCGCCGATCAGATCCGCGATCGTATTCGCGATCTGGAGCGCCAGCTGCATATCAAGCCCGCCGGCACCGAAGCCTAGCGCTTTGCAAGCATCTACATCAGGGCGCAGTGGGACCGAGCATACACGCTCGGTCCCGCGCTTTTATTAGCCCTCAGGATGAGGATGCGATCGTCCGACTGCCGTACCGCCGGTCTCGTCCGGCTGGAGATCGGCGACATCGTCGAGCGGCGCGTGCTGCTGGTAGGCGACCTTGAGTCGGGTCAGCATTTCTTCGCGGCGATCGTAGAGGCGCTTGAGGGGTCGCGGCTCGCACACATCCAGCACGTACGCCGCCAGCACCGGCATCGCGATCGTGGAGTCGGTGTAGCAGACGATCGTGTCCGGCAGCTGATCCGGATCGACCTTGCCCCAGGTCATGGCCTCGCTGGGTGTCGCGCCGGACAGGCCACCTGTATCTACGCGCGCATCCGTGAACTGGATGAAATAGTCGTGGCCTTTCTCGGGAATTCCCATGATCTCCTGGATCTGCGGCTCGGTCTGGAGAATAAAATTCTTGGGCGAGCCGCCGCCAAAGATCACTACCGCCGACTGCTCGCCGCTGCTCTTGGCGGTGTACACAATCGCGGTGGTCTCGTTGACATCGGCCTCGACGTCGAAGCGCAGCTCCGAGTCCGCCAGCCGCATCGCCGCCACGTTCATGCCGATCGTGGAGTCGCCCGGCGACGAGGTGTAGATCGGCACGCCCGCCTCGTAGGCCGCGCCCAGCACCGAGCGATAGCTGGTACCCAGAACTTTTTCGCGCTCACGCACATACTTGCCGAGGTTGTAGTGCAGCTCGGCCGTGCTCATGGTGCGCTGAAACTCGGGCGCTTGCAGCACCTTGCGCAGAAACGCATCCGATTTCAGCAGCACGTCCTGATCGAAAAGGATGTCGTAGATGCGGATAATATGCCGCTCGCGCAGATCCAGATCGTTGACGTTGGGCGAGGTGCCGAACAGCTCAAAGCCCAGCGAGCGATGAATATCGTGATACAGGTTCGCGCCGGTCGAGACGATCCAATCGATGTAGCCGGCCTCGATCAGCGGCACCAGCGACGAGTAGCCCAGGCCGGTCGGTGTAAGCGCACCCGAGAGCGTGACACCAACCGTGGTATTTGTGGCCAGGATTCGTTTGGCTAAGAGCTGGCATGCCTCACGCAGGCGCGCCGCGTTGTATGCGAAAAAATGCCCGTCGACCAGATCGCGCACCGACGTACCGCTGCCCAGCGGCTGCGGATCAAGCTTACGTCCGTACATACAAATTTCCTCCCAAGTATCTCTGCGGAAATACACCGTGGATAACCGAAACTCGGCCTATGATAGCATCATCTGCGCATATCGCTGTTTGCTCAGCAGGAATGTAGCCACGCCGGTACGGCTATGGAATCTGGGAGCGCGGCAGGATTAAACGCCGAACCGGCGAGCAAAGCTGCTGCCGGTCCGGCGCTTGGGGTGTGGGGAGTGGATAATCTGCTTGAGTGGAGCTAGCTCCGCATGTGATCTACTGTGGCTGTCTGCTCGACATCGATTGTCCGGGACAGCGTCCAGCGCTCAATCACCACTACGAGCACGGAGGCGCCAACAGACGCCTGGGCTGCCTGCGCCTGTCCGAACAGCCAGATCGCGAGCGGGATCAAGATCACCAGCGCGCCGACCAGCGCCACGATCGGCCATGAGATGCGCCGCTCACGCTTGCCGGTCGTGGTAAAGCGCGGCTGCGCCAGTCGATTGGCAGATGTCGTCGTGGTAGCTGATTTCACTGTCGATGGCTCTGCGCCGGTCGTCAGGTCTACAGGCGGCTGTGCAGCGCCGCCCCCCGTCTGTTGCTCCAGCGCCCGCAGGCCAGCCGCCGCGCGCTGATTGTCGGGATCGAGCGCGAGCACCTGTTGCAGGCAGACACGCTTCTGGATCGGATCGTCCTGGGCTGCGGCCAGCCAGAGCCAGCCGTCGGGCCTCAGCGGCTGAGCCTGGGTAAGCTCATGCAGCAAAGCGCGAGCGGTTTCACGATCGCCGGTGCGTAATGCTTGAATAGCTCGTTCGAGCGCAAGATCGGTGGACATACGACGCTCCCAATACTACCTGAAGCGCGAAGCTGCCGCGATCGTGACGCCGGGCATACAGCCGGTCTCATCAATACATCACTGCGGCCCGATTACTGTACAGCAGGATTGAAGCGCGTGCACGCGGCGGAAGTCCACCGTTCCGATAGGCGTTATACTGTCGCTGGATAGGACAATACGGTAATGGGTAGTAGAAAGCCTGCGCGCTGACCCAACAGTGGAAGCTAGGAGGGGACTTCGTGATCGTAGGCGATCATCATGGCGTGGAGCCAGCAGCGCACGTCGTGCAGCAGCTGCGTCAGGCGCTGGCGAGCGGGCTGCGGCCAGCCAGGGCAGAGCAGATCTGAGTTTTCCAGTGTTGCATCCAGCAGCTGGACCAGGATCGTGGCGTGGGTGCGCGGATGGAGCCACAGCACGCCGCCGTTCTCGACGTCCGAAAGATAGGTCGGCTCCCACACGCCGGGCCAGGGCATATCGCCAAGCTGGCTGACGATGGCCTCGGCAACATCGGGATAGATCGGCAGGTCACGCATGCGCCCGGCACGATCGTTGGCCTTGAGCCAGGCGATCATCACGCGCAGCGCGGCCAGCTCCTGGCTGCTGAGGTACAGCTCGTAGGAGTTGGCAGGCTCTTCATAGCTGAGAACATGCAGGCCAGGCTGAGGATCGTCGGCTAAGCATTCGAGTTCCGCACGCAGAACCTCCCACGCATGACGCTGCTGGTCGAGCGTGGTCAGCGGAAGACCGCTCAGGGTTTCCCACGCGAGCCGCGCTTCGTCTGAAAGTTCGCTATAGGTAACTTGGTGTTCCATATCCAACCTCGTATCACAAGCGAGAGCTGCCGCTTTATGAGCTGGAATGTGCGATGCTTATAATACTATGAATGCGCATTGCCTGGATTCGTCACTCGCGACGAACGCTATCAACCACCAGGCGAATCGCTCGTTAATCTATACGATGTTATGGTATCCTTTGCATTGCACATAGTGCGCCACAAGTACCACTCGAAAGTTTGCTATGCAATTGTCCTTACGCTTCCAGAGCCTTCCACGTTTCATCTATCTTGCGCTCGCAGTTTTGCTGCTCAGCAGCTGCGGCTCTGCGGCGGCTCCAGAGCCTGCGGCGACGATCGCGGCGGGCGCATTGCCCAATGGCTGGCAGCAGATCGATCTGCCGCCGGTTTCGCTGGCGCTGCCTGCCGAGTGGTCGATCACCGATGCCGGCATGATCGATTCGAACAGCGCAGTCACAGAGATGGCCGGACAAAATCCTCAGCTAAAGACGGTACTGGAACAAGGCCGTGCCGCGCTGGTCTCGGGCCAGATTCAGCTGATCGCCTACGATCTTGAGCTTGAGCGGCTGAGCGAGACCGGCTTTCCTACCAACTTCCGGTTGGGACGGCAGATCTTGCCGGAAACTGCCACGCTGGACAAGGTTTCCGACGCCAACGAGCAGGATCTGCGCAACACGCCCGGCTTTAGCGAGGTTACGCGCACACCGGTCGCGATCGGCAACCTGGACGCTACGCGTCTGACTTCCAAACTGGAGATCAAGGACGCGATCGGCAATCCGCTGGCGCTCGCCTTCGAGCAGTATGTGCTGGTCAGCCGCAACGATGTGTTTGTGCTTACCTTTACCGCGCCCGCTGAAGTCCAGCCCAGCTATCGTACAACCTTTGATCAGATCCTGGGAACTTTGCGTATCGATTGATATATTTTAGTACAGATGTTCTGTTCTTGCAAGCGCGAGCGCGGCGATTTTGATGATTTTTTGATGACAGCTGTGGCCGAGCATTCGGCGTTGGAAAAACAAAAAACGCGGGATGCCTGATGATTGGCGTCCCGCGTTCTTGTTGCCGGCAGCGGCGCTAGATGATGAATTTGCCTTCTTTGTAGCACAGTTCGCCGTCGGCGTAGACCTCGCCCTGGCGCAGATCACAGACCATGTCCCAATGGAGGCTTGACTCGTTCTTCGCGTTGGTCTCGGGATAGGAAGCGCCCAGCGCCATGTGCATCGTCCCGCCGATCTTCTCGTCGAAGAGAATATTGCGGGTAAAGCGATTGATGCCATAGTTCAGGCCAAACGCGGCCTCGCCCAGAATGCGCGCCCCGGCATCCATGTTCAGCATGGCATCCAGAAAATCCTGGCCGCGCTCGGCGGTAGCCTGGACAACTTTGCCATCCTTGAAGGTCAGGCGTACATCTTCGGCCTCGCGGCTGTTGTAGACCGAGGGATAGGTGAAGCGCACGTGTCCATTGACCGAATCTTCGACCGGGCCGGTGAAAACTTCGCCGTCGGGGAAGTTCTCTTTGCCGTCGCAGTTGATCCACTTGCGCCCCTCGCAGCTATACTCGATGTCGGTGTCGGGCGCGACAACGCGGATATGCTTACAGCGATTGAGAAAATCGACGATGCGCTGCTGCTCGTCGTGGACGCGCTTCCAGGCCGCGATCGGATCGGGCTCGTCAAGCAGCCCGGCCTTGAAGACGAAATCCGAGTAGTCGCGCAGAGACATGTTGGCATCCTGAGCGTGTGACTCAGTTGGAAACAGCGTGCCGCTCCAGCGCAGCTTGCCCTCGCCGTAGCGCTGCATCAGGCGCTTGGTCGCGGGCGAAAGCGTTTTTTTGCGCAGCGCCAGCCGCTCGGGATCGACGTTGCTGAACTGCTTGGTATTGGCCTCGCTCCAGATCGACAGCAGCGCGTCGGCCTCTTCGACCTCCAGCATCATGTTGGAGGGCATGACCTGGAGCTGCTCGGGCGAGCCTTCTTTGAGCAGCAGCTCTTCGAAATTCGGATCGGTGATGCGGTAGGTAACGTTCGCGCCGACGCGCACGGCCTCTGCGTAGACTTCGTAGAGCAGCGGCAGCGAATTGACCGGCCCGCGCATGGCGAGACGATCGCCTGATTTGATCGACAGCGAATAGTGCACTAAGACCTGTGCCAGTTTTTGAACACGCGGATCTGACATACTTCGTTCCTTTGGTAGGTACAAACACCAAGCGCTATTGCGGAGTGGGTTGGATTGACATATGCATAAGAGCGCAATACAATCAGCCCTCGCCATGCTGGCTGTGCGTCATCGGCTTGTGCTGTGCTGGATGGTAAGCAGGTATTTGATTATACGCTCATCATACCCCAATCTTGCGGGAGCGATGAAGCGGTTATCCTCTTGGGAGAGCTATGCGCGGTCCTCGTTTCGACCGAATTGTGCCCCTGGTCACTCTGGTGCTCGTCGGTCTAGGCGTTGTTTTTCTACTTGAGCTGAATACGCAGCTGCTGGTTGTGAATTTAGGCGAAAATCTGCCGACTTTTTCGATCGCCTGGCCGCTGATCGGCGTGCTGGCGCTGGTCACCGGGATTGGCGTAGAGCTGATCGCCCGGAGCTACTCCAAGCTCTACGCCTCGGGCTGGGTTACTACTGTCGGATTCGGCGAGCGCATGATCGAGCTGGCGCTGCCGCTGTGGATTGTGCCGGCCTTGACGCCGATCGCGATGTTTGCGTTCTTCCGGCTGTTCAAGGGCGGTCTGCAAACCAACGCCTATCTGCTGGTGCTGGTCGCGACTGCGCTGCTGCTGCTGGTGCTGCTGAGCGCGCAGCACTACCTGATCGAAGGCGACGCTCAAGCTCGGCGCACGGCGCGCAATGTTCAGAGTGTCGTCGCCTACGCGCTGATGTTTGCGATCTTCAGCGTGATCACCTTCAACCGCTATCGCACGCTGTATGCGCTGCTGCTGGTGTTTCCCTCGACTCTGCTGCTGGCCGCCGACCTGCTGCGGAATCGGGCTCCGGCCTTATGGCTCACCGCCGCCGGCGTGGCGCTGGTGCTGGTCGAAAGCTACTGGGCGCTCAACTACTGGCCGTCCTCATTCTGGCTCAACAGCGCGGCGCTACTGGTTGTATTTTATGTGCTGATTGGTCTGATCCAGGGAGCGAACGAATCTGCGGCCGACGCGCAGGAGCCGATACCGGCCGGTTTGACTCGGCGGGTGCTGCTGGAATACGGGCTGCTTGGCTCGGGCGCACTGATTGCGCTGGCGATTGCGACGGCAGTACTGCGCGCCCGCAACATCGATCTGCGCGGCCCGTGAGTCTAGGTCGGCGGCCCGACCGGATGCATCACGCGAATGTTCTTGACGACGGCACGGACATCGTCAAGCGAGAATGGCTTTTCGATCACCGCCGCCACGCCGGCTGCGCGCACCTGCTCAAGCTGCCGAGGATCGGTGTGGCCGGTGATAACGACCGGTGTGATCCAGGGCAGGCGCTTCCTGGCGTGCGACAGCAGCGTTAGTCCATCCATCTCGGGCATCGTCAGGTCCGCGAAGATCAGATCGACTGGCTCGCGATTGAGCGCTTCCAGCGCTTTGCGCGGCTCGGTAAACCACTGCGCCACATGTCCATCGCGCGTCAACATGCCGTGCAGCGCCTTCGCGATCAGCGGCTCGTCGTCCACAACGATCATATGCAGCGGCCCGGAATGCTCTTCGAGAACGGGCGCCGGCTTCGCGGTTTTGCCATCCAGCGGCAGCCGAATCGTCATCTTGGTGCCCTTGCCGTCGCAATCGCTGACGGTGATCGTGCCGCCGTGCTCGGTAATCACGCCGTACGAGATCGCCAGTCCCAGCCCGGTGCCGCCGTGCAGCTTATTGTTGCTGCCGTTCTTGCTGCTGACAAAGGGCTCGAAGATCTTGTCGCGGATATGCTCGGGAATGCCGCTGCCGGTATCGCCGACAGACAGCACCACGGATCTGTCTTCTTGATACAGATCGATCGTCAGCGTGCCGCCGTCGGGATACATCGCGTCGATGGCGTTGGTCAGCAAATTCAGCATCACCTGCGACAACATGCCGATGTCGCATTCGAGCAGCGGCACCTCGGCAAAGTTGCGCTCGATCACGATGTTGGCGCGGCGAAACTCGGCTTGCAGCATCAGCAGCACCGGCTCGATCGCGCTGTGGATGTCGGCTAGCTCGCGCTTGGGCTCCAATCGCCGTGAGAAGGTCAGCAGGCCACGGGTGATGCTGCTGCCCTGCTGAGCGGCTTTGGCGATTGTATCCAGTGACGAGCGCTGATCCTCGGGCGTATTTGTGATCAGCGCCAGCTGCGCAATGCCGCTGATACCCGCGAGCAGGTTATTAAACTCGTGTGCCACGCCCGCCGAGAGTGTCCCGATCGCCGCCAGCCGCTCGGATTGCACCACGCGCACCTGGGAAGATTTCAGCCGCGCGATCAGCCGCGCCTGGTAGAGCGCCAGCGCGGCCTGTGCGGCAAAGGTTTGCAGCAGACGCGTGCTGTCGTTGCTCCAGCTAAACTGGGGCGCGCTGAGCAGCACGAGACAGCCGACAATGTCGTCGGGCGTAACCAGCGGCACCAGCAGCACCGGCCGGCCACCCGTGGTCTGCGTAATATACTCCTGATCCAGGTTGACGATGCGACGATGACCGCAGACATAGCGCAGCTTCTCGCTCCACTCCTCGATCGGCAGCCGAGGTCCGGTCCGTCCCCGCGTCACGATCTCGTCGGACTCGTCCAGCTCGCCCCAGACCAGAACGCTGGCCTGAAGGATCGGAAACACCTCCATCAGGTTTTTCAGCAGCGTATCGAGCTGGGTTTGCACGTCCTCCGACGAGAGCAGAACGGTTGTTGCCTCGTGAACCTGCTGCTGCTGGTGCAGCAGCTGGGCTGTCGCCTCTTGTTCTTTGAGCAGGTTGGCATGAACAGCAAACGAGCGATGCAGCGCGATCAGCGGAATCAGCCCAACCGCGAAATACAGGAATCCTGAATCATCCTGATGCCACAGCAGCGCTAAGACCAGACCATACGGCAGCAAGGCAAGATCGAAGACGTTGAAGACGCCGAGCGCCTCGCGCCAGGCCTCGCGCAGCTTCTGCTCATTGATCAGCACGAAGAGCACGCCCATCAATCCGGTTGACAGCGCCAGATAGATGCCGACAATCACGATGATCCGAGCTATATCGGCGATCTCGCCGGAAAGCAGCTCGGAGGGATCAAAGCGGTGGGTGAGTAGCGCAGTTGTGCCAAAGAGGATGATTTGAAAGGCTGAGTTATAAAACGCTTTGTAGAGCGGCTTTTTTTGAATGAGGCCAACCAGGAGCGGCGCTGTAACAGCAATCAGCGTGACGCTAAACGGAGGAAAGATAAAGGCTGCTGCAATCAGGATCGCCGTGCTGATATTGTGCGAATAAACGTTTTTGTAGGCAACCGGATTAAGCTCTATGATCAGCGTGATGACAATAAATGCCAGGATAGAGAGAAACGGGTAGAGAAAAGGATCTCGATTGTTTGCAGTAGTTGGGAAGAGGTCAGTACTAAGACTTATAGTAAGAATAGCAATGGCGCACCCGTAAATAAGATACAGGTAACGCCGCAGTGGTGCAGGTAAAGCATGCATGTTGGAGATTCCCTAACGGGCGTGAAGCTGATGAGGATGAGCACTCTTCATGGTTACAAAGTTACTAGTTCCAGCGAGCTACTTCGGTCTTGCTCTGTGCAACGTCCCAGCGCATGGTAACACCCCAATGTATGAATCTGTTGATGAATACTCGTGTATTCATCCGCTCCGCTCATTACCTGCTGATGTGCAGCCGCAGGTTTCGCTCCGCTAGTGGTGTGGTGGCCTGGGAAGAGTGCTCATCCATCATCATCTTGTTTTCAGCATATCATGCGGTTGCGAGTTCTGCAACTAGCGCATGCTGCTGAACCGAAAGCCAGCCAGCTAACAGTCGGTTAGTGGCTGCGAGGACGGAGCGTGCAGCAGCCTCGGCTACACAGCTTCGTACAAAGACAGTGCCAAGCAGATGCTCGACATGCGACTCCTGGCAGGTTACATAGGCGGTGACCGCCTGCCGCGCGCCGAACTCTGCGAACTGTACGCCGCCAAGGTCAAACGGCGCACGAGGAGAGAACAAGGTGTTGAGCGCGGCGACTGTGGCTTTGCCTGCTGCAAGCGCCGCGTTATCTTCTACCGGGTAATGAGCCTGGTATTTCTGCTCACCATTGATCAGCTCGACCTCAATAAACGTACCATCCATCTGCTGAAGGGTTTCAACTTTTCCTAGCGCAATCCGCTCGATGGCCACATTATCTGCGGCCTGTACCAGGCTGATGCGCCGGTAGTCGATGCGGTAGGCGTATCGAACAATCAAAAAGCTTTCGATGTCTCGAACGACTTTTTTGGGCGAACGTCGCGGTGTGGCGGCAACATGAATTTCACCAATGCCGTCATCGCTCAGAAAGACCCGCGCGCCGCGAACTCCTGGAATAGTGAGGAGCGCCTGCTCAAGTGTAGCTGTATCTGGCAGGGATACAGAGCCGTGAAAGATGGGCTTCGACACGAAAGCCTCCAGTTATTGGGCAAACGGGACGCGATACAGATTGTGCGATGCTAGGTGAGATGAATAGTACGTAACGTCTAAACGCTTCGTAATACCGGGCAAAGGTATAAATTTGGTTAGACGTTGTTGGTGCCTATAGAGTAGCGTATAACCCTGCCTTGAGCGAGTCGTGAAATAGTACTTTAGAACCGGGTTTGTATAGTCCTCTTAAACAGGAGAAAGTTGCACTCCCAGAACGTTCACTAGCTCCTGCAAAAGTCGCTGGCTCGCCTGTATATCCTGGCCTGTTTCAGCGGCGGCGACGATGGCTTGAGCCAGTTCGTCCAGCGCGACGATCGCCGTAGGTGTGTCGAAGTCCTCATCCATGGCCGCGTAGAATCGTCCGCGATAATCATCGCCGTCAAGCAGATCGCCGCTCCCGGCTTCCGCCGTCAGGGCCTGCTTTACGGTCTGCACGATCTGCTCGGCGCGCTCGACCGTCTGCTTGCTATACTCGAACTCGTCGCGGTAGGGATAGCTCAAGATCGCCAGGCGCAGCGCGGCCGGCGAGTAAAGATCCACCACGTCGTCGACAAATACCATGTTGCCCAGCGATTTCGACATTTTGGTGCCGCCGAGCGAGACCATACCGGTATGCATCCAGTAACGCACAAAAGGCACAGTGCCGGTCGCCGACTCGGCCTGGGCGATCTCGCAGGCGTGATGCGGAAAGATCAGATCTGTGCCGCCGCCGTGGATGTCGATCGGCGCGCCGAGGTATTCGTTAGCCATCGTCGAGCACTCGATATGCCAGCCTGGCCTTCCCGGTCCCCACGGGCTCTCCCAGGCCGGCTCGTCGGGCTGCGATGGCTGCCAGAGTACGAAGTCGAGCGGATCGAGCTTGTTGGGATCGTTGGGATTGTTGCCCATCTCATTAGCCAGCTCCAGCATGGTCTGGTAGTCGGCGTGGGCGATCTCGCCAAAGTTTTCTTTGGAGGCGGCATGATAGTACACGCTGCCGTTGCGAGCGTAGGCATGGCCTTTCTCGACCAGGATCGCGATTGTCGCCTGCATCTGCGGAATAACGCTGGTGGCGGGAACATAAAACTCTGGCTTCTCGATGTTGAGGCGCTTCAGCGAGTCGAGGTAGCGCTGGGTCTGCTGCGCGCCCAACTCCTGCCAGCTGACGCCATCGCGACGGGCACGCTCAAACAGCGGCTCGTCGATGTCGGTCACGTTTTGCACGTAGCGGACGCGAAGGCCTTGCTGCTGAAGGTAGCGGCGCAGCGTGTCGTAGACGACGCCGACGCGGGCATGACCGAGGTGACTGGTATCGTAAGGGGTAATGCCACAAACGTACATTTTGACCACGCCGCTCGGGAATTCGGCATCCTCAACGCGGCGGCTGAGCGTGTTATACAGTCGCATACAAGTTCTTTATCACAGATGAAAGAATAGCTGTGCCGGCGCACAGCCAGCGTGCTCTCGATTGTCGCGCGTGTTAGATGCTGCACTGCATCGCGATCGCTTGCATCCAGCCGTCGACATCCGCAGGGCTCGGCAGTTCGCTTATGTCGGCGGCAAGCCATTGCTGGTACAGCTCAGCGTAGCGATCCAGGACGAACAGCCCAACCTTGGCGGTGTCGGGAAGGAAGCGCGCACGAACACTCTGCTCTTTGTCGATCAAGATCTTAAACGGAGTCGCGCCCAGCGCGCCCGCCGCATCTTCGCTGCCCACCACGACGATGCCGCGCGCCGGTAGTTGCGGCCACTCTTCGGCGCGCTGAGCGAGACGCTGGAGGTAGGCTTGTGGATCGATGCCGTCTTGAATCATCATCAGCAGCAGATGTTCGCGACCGCGCTGTTTGGCAAGATTCTGCGGCTGTCCATGCTTGTCAGGCAGCGTGAACAGCGGCACAACTTTATGCACAGGCAATTTCGCAGAATGTTCCATATCCTCTCCCATCGCTAACAATCCACACACTCTGGATTATACTGCAACTATCTAACCAGGAGGGATGATATGCGCGATAACTATGCGCTCGACGCGGAACTCTACGATATTGTCTATGCAGATTATCTTGACGATATTGAGTTTTATGTGGAGGAGGCGCGGCGGGCTGATGGTCCCTGCCTTGAGCTTGGCTGCGGCTCGGGACGAGTGTTGATTCCGGTCGCGGAGGGCGGAGCGACCGTCACAGGTCTGGATGTGGCCAAGCCGATGCTGGCTCGTGCCCGGCGCAAGGTGGCGGCGCTGCCCGACGAGGTGCGCTCACGCATCACGCTGGGCGAGGGCGATATGCGCACGTTCAAGCTGGATACGCAGTTCGCGCTGATCTATATTCCGTTTCGGGCGTTTCTGCATGTGATGCACGCCGAGGATCAGATCAAGGCGCTGAACAACATTCGGCGGCATTTGCGCCCGGGCGGCAGGCTGGCGCTCAACTTTTTCGATCCGTCGCTCGAATATATCGTCAGCCACAGCGGCCCGATCGGCGGCGCGCTGCACACCACCGGCGAAACATTCGTCGATCCACGAACCGGCCATCTGCTCGTCGAGTGGGCGACCATCCACTACTCGCAGCACTTGCAGCGCATCGATCAGTATTTTATCTACGATGAGGTCGACGCGCGCGGCCGAGTAGTCGGGCGGCTGTACCGCAATCTGGAGATGCGCTATATCTTCCGCTGGGAGTTCGAGCATCTGCTGGCGCGCTGCGGCTTTGAGGTCGAGTCGCTGTATGGCTCGTTCAATCGCGAGCCGTATGGCCAGGCCGGGCAGGAGCTGATCTGGATCGCCCGCAAGAGCGAGGACCGTGCGTGAGGCTTTATGATCGAGCGACTGGCACAGGTAGATTGGACAACGCTGCTGCTCGCGCTGGCGATCGTGGTGGCGGTGCTGCTGGGGCCGTATGATCTGCTGATGCTGCTACAGCGGCGCTGGGAGCGGCAGCGCCAGGAGCGGATCGCGCGAGGCGAGGACGTAACGCCCAAACGCATCAAGGATGAGGACGACGAGGACGATTGGTAGGCTCTCCATTGGAGAGCCGCGACGTGGCATCGTGACATGCCGGCCTACAGAGCCGGCTGAGCGCCGCGCAGCAAGCTACGCGACGCGCTGACCGAAGCCTGAGCGAAGCAGCTCCATCATCAGCTGATCGAGCACGGCCTCTGCCTCCAGGTAGGAGCGTGCATACCCCACAAGTACGCCGTCAAGATAGATAGCGAAGTCTTGCGTGTTGCGGCTGTACATAATATTCTTTCGATGCATACTCGGACTCCTGTTCTTGCTCATTACGTCTGGTTGTATTTTAGCACGATTGTTCTAAAATAGCAAGCATTTGATTGACAAAAGCTGTACGCGTCGTTATGATCCGCATGGCAGCGCAGCTTCAGTCGACGGCGCTCCAATCATTTGCGAAAGAGAGTTGCGCGTTGCGCTCGTGGAAATTTTGGCTCGGCGTTTTGGTAAGCGCCCTATTTGTGTGGTTGACGGCGCGAGGGCTGGAGTGGGGCGCGTTCTACGCTGCGCTGCGCGGCGCGCGCTATCAATGGCTGCTCCCGGCGATCGTCGTCTATTTTGGGGCCGTCTGGGCGCGAACCTGGCGCTGGCACTATATGCTGCGGCATATGAAGCACGTCAGCGTCGCGCGGCTGTTTCCGGTCGTCGTGATCGGCTACATGGGCAACAACGTGTACCCAGCGCGTGCCGGCGAGGTGATTCGCTCCTACGTCCTCAAGAAGAAAGAGGGCGTGAGCGTGTCGGCATCGCTGGCGACGGTGGCCCTGGAGCGATTGTTCGATGGCCTGGTGATGTGCGCGTTTGTGTTTTTCGCGCTGCCGTTCGCGCCGCTGCCGCCGGTCTATCGTAACGTCGTGGTCGGCTTTAGCCTGTTGTTCTTTGCGGTGCTGATCGTCTTCTTGCTGCTGGCGGCCAATCCCGACCGTACGGATCTGATCGCGGCCCGGCTGATCAACGCGCTGCTGCCGCAGCGCTTCCGGCCACAGGCGACGACGCTGGCCAGCAAATTTCTGATCGGCCTCCACGCGCTGCGCTCACCCCGCGAGCTGTTCATGATCCTCCTGACCTCGGTCGCGATCTGGCTCACCGAGACCGGCAAATACTGGGTGATCGCGCACGCCTTCCCGGAGCTTCAGGTCAACTTCATGGTGCTGATGCTGATGACGGCGGTGGTGAATCTGGCGACCACGCTGCCTTCCGCGCCGGGCTATGTCGGCACCTTCGACAAGCCGGGCATCGAGATTCTCAAGGCGTTTGGGCAGCCAGCGAATATCGCCGCCGCCTACACGATCGTGCTGCATGTCGCGCTGTGGCTGCCGATCACCCTGCTGGGCTTTGTGTTCATGGCCCAGGAAAGCCTGCGCTGGCGTGAGCTTGAGATCGTGACCCGCGACGAAGCCGCTCCCACTCCGGCGATGCTAATCGATTAGCGCGCCGCTCAGGACATATACATTCTTATGAAGATCGGAATTATTGGCGGCGGCTTTGCAGGATTGACGGCCGCCTCGGATCTGCTCAAGGCCGGCCACCAGGTGACCGTCTTCGAGGCCGCGCCGCAGGTTGGCGGGCTGGCCTCCGGCTTCAAAGCGCCGGGCTGGGACTGGTCGCTTGAGCGCTTCTACCACCACATTTTCACCACCGACTCTGATATTATCGCGCTGGCCAAGGCGATCGGCGCCGAGGATCTGCTTTTTTTCAACAAGCAGACCACGGCGTTTTTCTGCCCCGAGCATGGCGCGCATCCGGTAACCACTCTGGGGATTTTGCGCTACCCGCATCTGCCGTTCGTCGACCGGATTCGCTTTGGCGTCAGCGGCGTACAGCTCAAGCTGCGCAATGACTGGCAGCGATTGGAGCGCATCACCGCCGAGCAGCATCTGACACGCTGGGCCGGCAAACGCGCGTATCAGCAGCTCTGGCAGCCACTGCTCGACGGCAAGTTTGGGCCGCACGCCTCGCAGGTCAACGCCGCCTGGATCTGGGCGCGCGGCAAATCGCGATCGTTCAAGCTGGGCTACTTCAAGGGCGGCTTTCAAGCCTTCGCCGATGCGCTGGCGGCGTATGTTTCCAGGCTTGGCGGCAGCGTGCTGCTCAACTGTCCGGTACAGCGCCTGGAGCAGATCGACGCTGGCTGGCGCATCTTCGCGAACGGCAGCGAGCAGGACTTCGACCGCGTGATCGTGGCGTCGTCGCCGGGCGTGCTGCTCAAGCTGGCTCCCGAACTGCCCACAGAATATACGGATAAACTCAAGCTGCTCAAGTCGATCGGCGCGGTGGTGATGGTGGCCTCGCTCAAGCAGCCGCTGCTGACCAACGGCGTCTACTGGCTCAATATCACCAAGGGCGCGCTGCCGTTTCTGGCGCTGGTCGAGCATACCAACATGATTCCGGCGCGGCACTACGGCGGCGATCGCGTGATCTACTGCGGCGATTATCTGCCGACCGATCATCGCTACTTTTCGATGCCGGCCGAGGATGTGACGAGCGAGTGGCTGGCCTCGCTGAAGACGGCCAATCCCAACTTCGATCCGAGCTGGGTCAAGCAGACCTGGCTCTTTCGCGAGGCGTACGCACAGCCGATCGTGCCGCTCAACCACTCGCGTAATCTGCCGTCGCTGCGCACGCCGCTGGATGGGCTATTTTTCGCCAGCATGAATCATGTCTATCCCTGGGATCGCGGAACGAATTTTGCCGTAGAATTGGGTCATCGCGTGGCGCGTGAGATAGCGTCAAAGGACGTTATCGCTTAAGCATAGACGGATGCATGGCACAGGCTATGCATCGACATCTAAGGTGCTATGGAAGAACATGCAACAGGTGGCGCACTAGCTATCCGGGTTCTGGCCGTTCTGCTGCTTGTCGGTATGAACGGCTTCTTCGTTGCGGCAGAGTTCGCGCTGGTCGGAGCGCGCGCGTCGCGATTGGATCAGATGGCCGAGGAAGGGCGCGGCGGCGCGAAGCTGGCGCGCTACATGCAGGCCCATCTCGATCGTTATATCGCGGCGTCGCAGCTTGGCATTACCGTTGCCAGTCTGCTGCTTGGCTGGCTCGGCGAGGATACGTTCGCGCAGCTGATCGAGCCGCCGGTGGCAGCTCTGCTTACTGCGCTGCTCGGTTCGATTCCGGCAGTCTCGCAGTACGCTAGCACGATCAGCACGGCGATCGGCTTTGCGGTGGCGATCTTTATCGTGACGGTGCTGCATATCGTGCTGGGTGAGCAGGCGCCCAAGGTGTTTGCGATCCGCTCCGCAGAGCAGACTTCGCTCTTTATCGCGCGGCCACTCCAGATCTTTAACCAAATCTTTGGCCTGATCATTCGCTTTCTGGACTGGCTGACGAATCTGGTGCTGCGCATCTTCGGTGTGCGCGGCCAGACCGGCCATCACGGCCCGCCGACGCTGGAGGAGCTGCGCATGATGGTGCAGGCTAGCCGGCAGGGCGGCGAGATAGCCGAAGAAGAGCAGGCGCTGCTGATCAATGTCTTCGATTTCGGCTCGCGCGCGGCCTATCAGGTGATGATTCCGCGAACCGATGTCAAGACGATCCCCGACGACGCGACGGTCCGCGAGTTTTTGCAGCTGTTCCGCGAGACCGGTCACACGCGCTTTCCGGTGCTCGGCTCTGGCGGCATCGACGATGTGCGCGGGATTATCTCGGCGAAGGACCTGCTCGTTATGCTGGGCGACGGCAGCATCTCGTTCGATCAGCCGATCCAGCCGCTGGTGCGCACGGCCTTTTTCCGGCCCGACACCAAGCGCGTCAGCGATCTGATGCACGAGATGCAGAAGGATCGGCAGCGCATGGCCGTGCTGATCGACGAGTACGGCGGCATGGCCGGCATCGTGACGCAGGAAGATCTGGTCGAGGAGATCGTCGGCGAGCTTGACGATGAGCTGGATACCAATCCCGACGATATTCGTCCGATCGACGAGCGCAGCGCGGTGGTCGAGGGCAGCACGCACATCGACGACGTGAACGACGAGCTTGAGCTGTCGATTCCTACCGGGGACTACGAGACGATCGCCGGGTTTATTCTGGAGCAGCTTGGTCGTCTGCCCAGCGAGGGCGAGACCGTGCAGTACGATGGCGTCTCGCTGACGATTCTTGAGATGCAGGGGCCGAGGATCGCGCGGATCGAGATCCGAAGAACGTGACGGAAGAACCAAGAACCTAGAACCAAGAACCGAACGGAAGAACAAGGGAACAAACGAACAAAGGAACAAAGAAGTACCGAATCTCTCCCCTCTCCTATCGCAACCGAGGTCGAAGCCGACCGAGGTTTGGGGCAGGGGCCGGGGTGAGGGCCTTTTATATGACATTGGATGTTACGACGCTCAAGGAGCGGCTGACCGATCCGTCCAACGATGGGCTGTGGATGCGCGAGCGGCTGATGCTGCGCTTTATAAACGGCGGCTCAGCGCGTCCGATCGCGCCGCCGCCGGGCGCTCCGACGCCGCTTCAGGGCGCGGTGCTGGCGCTGCTTTATCCGCACAATGGCGAGATCTGTCTGCCGCTGACGGTGCGCAACGCGGCGCTGCGCAAACACTCGGGCGAGGTGTCGCTGCCCGGCGGCCGCTTCGACGACGAGGATCGTGATCTGAGCCACACAGCTCTGCGCGAG
>DASWTQ010000360.1:0-9950 GCA_036402055.1 Herpetosiphonaceae bacterium | reverse complement strand
TGTAGTGATCTCGTTGGAGGGAGGCGGTGCGGAGCAGCAAAAGCCCCGGCAGGTCTGGCGCCAGACCTGCCGGGGCTTTTGCTGCTCCGCACCGCCTCCCTCCAACGAGATCACTACATCAATCACCACATGTGGTGATGCGGTCTCACCACCTCACCGTGTATCTTCTGATGGAGGTTCAGCAGCACCCAACGGAGGCTGAGCCACAGGAGGAGCATGAAGGAGCCGCAGCATGCGTGACACACATGGACCGACGGAGGACGATCACGCGCCTGGACGGTACGAGATTCGGCTCAAGGGACACCTGGACGAACGGTGGGCGGAATGGAACTGGTCCTTGCCTGCACCGCCATCGGCACCGCCATCGGCCTGTTCCCGGTGCTGCGGCCGTACGGCGAGCGCATCGCGCTCGGCCACCTCCTGTTCAGGTTCTTTGAAGCCGTGGTCATTACGGTTGGGATCGTTGCCGTCCTGTCGCTCCTGACCGTGAGCCAGGACTTTGTGGCCGCGGGAAGTCCGGATGCTGCCGCGTATCACGTGGCAGGTACCCTGCTCCACGCGGTGTATCGGTGGACCTTTATGCTTGGCCCGCCATTCTTCCTGGGCATCAACACGTTCATGTATAGCACATTGCTCTACCGATCCCGGCTCATCCCCCGGCCGCTGGCCGTGTGGGGTCTTACCGGCGCAACCCTGGTCTTTGGGTACGCCCTGCTGGTCATGTTCGGCGTCGCGGTGCAAGGTGTCGGCCTGCCAATGCTCCTGGCGCTGCCGATCGGCATCTTTGAAATGGTCTTCGCGGGGTGGCTCATCGTCAAGGGCTTCAATCCAGCCGCCATTGCTGCCGCACCCGTGAAAACCGGCAGGAGCGAGGCCATGATCCCGGCATAGATCGGACCACTGGGTCGTACATGCAGGAGGACCAGCACGAACTGGACGGTACGAGCGCCTCCTCAAGAGACACCCCCATGCCATTGGTCGCCGCCGTGAAGGTCAAACGCGGCCAGACGGACACGTTGGATAGCATCATGGACACGGATCACACGAACAAGGAGACACACACATGAACACCCGGAATCTCATCCGTTGGGCAGGGGTATCAGCACTGGTGGCAGGTATCTGTTTCGTGGCCCTTGGGCTGCTCCATCCACCTGACAGTCTTTCGTCCGTCACCACCACCCGCTGGGTCATCGTCCACGCCGTGGCCGTCGCCATGTCCGTGTTCGGCCTGCTCGGTATGACGGGGCTCTACGCCCGGCAAGTGGAAGCAGCCGGGTGGCTTGGTCTGGCCGGCTACCTCCTGTGGAGCCTCTGGCTGGTGCTCTTCCTTCCCTTTAACTTCTTCGAAGCCTTTATCTTGCCGCTGGTGGCGACCGAGGCGCCGGCGTTTGCGGAGGGCTTCCTGGGGATCTTAACCCGGTCCGCCAGCGAGATGAACGTCGGAGCCCTCGTGGGTTTATGGGCACTATCCGATGTCCTGTTTCTGCTCGGCGGCCTGGTGTTTGGCATCGCGACGCTCCGCGCCGGCATCCTGTCGCGCTGGGCGGCGGGCGTGTTTACCGCCGGGATCGGGCTGGCCCCTGCGGCTGCGCTGCTGCCGCAGGGGCTTGAGCCGCTGGTGGCGGTGCCGATTGGGGGAGGGCTGGCCTGGCTGGGCCATGCGCTCTGGGCGGAACGGCGCGCACCCGCCGTGGACCCCGTCGCTGGCGGGGGAAACTCCCAGGTCATCCCCACCGCAGCCAAGTAAGTTCGCCGAACGCCGCACGGCGTGGACAGGCGGACACACCGTCGCTTGTCTCATCCTTGTGTGGCATTGGGATCGCGATTGTCACCGTGTCTCTCACCACCGACAGAGATGACGGCGCACCACCCAGTCCGCTCACGTCGAAACGCGCGGTGCGCCGTGTGCGGTGCACCTCCGCCCTAGGAGTTGAATATGAACGCCCATGTCGCGGATGAAGGTCAAGCCCTCGCGGTGCCACAGCGCACGGCGGGCGGGAAACCCCAGTCTCAGAAGCCCAACGTGCGGGCAACGGCACGTTCGGCAGCGTGGCTCGTCGTCGGACTGCTCGTGCTGAGCATCGTTCCGCTCACCGCCGGTGTCTTCCGGCTGAGCCAGTTAGCCAGCGGCGCGGATATCACCCCGGCCAACGCACGGTTCTTCGCGTCGCCCCTGCCCGTCGTGCTACATATCGTGAGCGCCGCGGTGTATGCCATCGTGGGGGCGTTCCAGTTTCCCACCGGGAGCCGGCGGCGCTGGCTCGGCTGGCACCGCGCGGCCGGCTGGCTCCTGGTTCCAGCGGGGCTGCTGGTGGGGCTGTCCGGGCTGTGGATGACCCTGTTCTATCCCTGGCCGACGGGCGACGGTGCGCTGCTCTATGTCTTTCGGCTCCTGTTAGGGTCGGCCATGGTCGCTTCCATCATCCTCGGCGTGACCACCATCCAGCGCGGGGACGTGCGGCGGCACCGCGCCTGGATGACGCGCGGCTACGCGCTCGGGCTGGGCGCGGGGACGCAGGTGCTGACCCTGGCGGCCGGAGAAATCATCGCCGGCCCGCCGAGTGAGTTCAGCCGGGCGCTGCTGATGGGCGCGGCGTGGCTGATCAACCTCGCCGTGGCCGAATGGGCCATCCGCACGCGGCTGGCGCCTCGATCTCGCACGGCGGCAGCCAGTGTGTCCCAGCTACCATGAGGGCAATCCGCTGGCAGCGGCCGATAGAGCGTCGCAGAACTCCGTTCATGCGCGCGCATGCATGCCCAGCGCGATACGTGATGCCACACAAACCGACACCGCGACAGGCATGCCATCCAACCGACGAACTGTCAACAACTGCCAGCTAACGCAGGCAGCTTGCACCTCGCCCCAAAAGGGCGGCTGCCATAGGCGGGTTGACAGCCGCCCGATCCGCGATATTGCGTGCAGCGTTCACATCGGCAACGGCCACGTGTCCACACGAGCGACACACAACCGAGGATTGGGATGGGCGAGTATGTTTGTCACAGTAGCCACATGCAGCACAGGTACGGGACGTATTGCGCAGATCAACGACGATCACGCGCACGCCGGCCAATGCTGCTTTATAGGCGACAAACTGGCGCAACTGGTGAAACGCCCACCTGGTGAAGCGACGGCGCTGCGACCGCTGAACCGTTGCTCGATCCCGAATGTGTGTCAATGCTTCGAGGGCGAGGGACTTGCGTTCTCTCGTCGCGTGTGCAACAAGACGTTTGCTGATGCGGTGGTTTACATCTTTTTGGAAGCGCCGTTCCTTGCCGCTGTTTTTCTTGAAGCGACGTTTGGCGCTTTTCGTGCCAACGGCTTGCAAGCGTTGACGGCGCGTGTGGTAGCATTTGCGCACCCGATCCACCTGTGCGCCACTGAACGTATCGCCGTCGCTGGTGGTAACGATATTCCCGATCCCGAAATCGCACCCGATCACGCCCAACGGTTCATCGGGATCGGGCAACTTCTTGGATTGCGTAATGCACAGATACCACGTATCGCGCTTGCGGATCACGTCCGCTCCGCCGATCGCCCACGTCAAATCGTACAGGGAGCGGCGCTGGAAGTCGCCAAGGTCAAGTTGTGCCACGACACGACCGTGCACGGTATTCAACGACACTTGATCGCGCTCCATCAGGCGGTAGGTTCGCGCATCGTAGCGGATCGAACTATCAGGCCGGAACGTTGGACACGTCGCGTTGGGATGCTGGCGACTGGCACGGACCGCTTCGGCGGCTTTATCCCGCGCACAGCACGCGAGTTGCGCGCCAAGCCCAAATTGGGCGCGGGTCGCGCCATAGACAACGTGATGCAACATGTTTTTGTTCGTAATCCCGTGCTCCCACGCAACCGTCGCGCAATAGCTGGCAGCCGCGTTGAAGGCCGCTTGTGTTTCGCGCAACGCTGTATCAACCACGCTAGCAACACGCAGTTTACAGCATACGGTACGTATGGAGAAAGTATCACTCATAAAAGTAGTCTCGTACATCTGAGCTTGTACGGCAAGCAGATGGTTGGAGGGGACACTTCCTCTGCCCCCTAACGTCGGCAGTCGCCGTGTCCATTTTTCTATGAACATGCAAGGAGACATCGACATGACAACGACTCGACCTGCCACCCGCCCCACGCCACGACGCGGCCTACGTTTGCCCCAGCACGACCACGCCGATACGCGTATGAAGGCCATCGTCGCCACCGGCTACGGCTCGGCCGATGTGCTGCAACTCACCGAGATTGAGAAACCCAGGCCCAAAGCCAACGAAATCCTGGTCCGCGTGCGCGCATCGACCGTCAGCGCCGGCGACAGTCGCATGCGCAGCTTCAACGTTCCGCCCCTGTTCTGGCTGCCGGCTCGCCTTACGCTCGGTTGGAGCAAACCACGCCAGCCCATCTTCGGCATGGAGCTGGCTGGCGACGTCGAAGCCGTCGGCAGCGCGGTCCGGCGCTTTAAGGTCGGCGACCAGATCGTTGCCTCGACCCTGGATCAGCAGTTTGGCGCCCACGCCGAGTACAAATGCCTGCCCGAAGACGGCGCCGTGGTGGTGAAACCGCAGCAGCTGAGCTATGCAGAGGCCGCCACACTCCCGATTGGTGCCCATACCGCCCTCCACTTTCTCAAAGCCGGCAAGATCCAGTCCGGACACCGGGTGCTGATCAATGGCGCGTCGGGGAGTGTCGGCACCTTTGCGGTCCAGCTTGCCAAATACTTCGGCGCACACGTTACCGGCGTCTGCAGCACGCGGAACGTCGCACTAGTGCAATCGCTCGGCGCCGACCAGGTGATTGACTACACCCAAGCAGACTGGACCAGGAACGGCGCGACCTACGACATTATTTTCGATGCGGTCGGCACGACGACGTTCGCACAGTGCAAACACGCGCTGAAGCCGCATGGCGCTTACCTGCATACGGGCTTGGCGGGGGCAGCACTGATCGGGCAGTGGTATGCGCTGACAACCGGCAAGCAGGTCATCGGCGGGACGCCAGCGCCACGCAGCGAAGGCCTCGCGTTCCTCACAGAGCTGAGTGCGATGGGCCACCTCAAACCGGTGATTGATCGCTGCTATGCGCTGGAACAGATTGCTGACGCGCACCGCTATGTCGATACAGGGCGCAAGCAGGGCAATGTTGTTATCACGGTGGCAGCGAGCCATGATTCAGGACGTGCTCACGGATAACGACCATGCAGAAGCACTACGAATCTATCCCGAATGACGTGCGAGATGAGGCAGTCGAACAACGTGCAGCACGAATACCGTCGGTCACGTTGGCGCTCACCGGCCTTTCACTCTCCATGGTGTTGTCCTCGCTTGGCACCAGCGTTGCCAATGTTGCCCTACCGACGTTGACGCAGGCGTTTGGTGGCTCCTTTCAGGCAGCCCAATGGATCGTTCTGGCCTATCTCCTCGCCACCACGACGCTGATCGTCAGCGTTGGGCGGCTCGGCGACAGCATCGGTCACCGACGCTTGCTCATGAGCGGGTTGTTCGTGTTCGCTGTCGCCTCGCTGCTGTGCGGTGTTGCGCCTGTCCTCTGGGTGCTGATTGCTGCACGGGCGGCGCAGGGTCTCGGTGCGGCGATCATGATGACACTCTCCCTGGCATTGGTCGGCGAGACAGTTTCAAGGGAACGGACCGGCAGTGCCATGGGGCTGCTTGGCACGATGTCCGCAGTCGGCACCGCGCTCGGTCCATCGCTCGGCGGCGTCCTGATCGCCGGTCTCGGCTGGCGCGCCATCTTCCTCGTTAACGTGCCGCTGGCTGTGACGGCGCTGCTGCTCGCCCAGCGTTTCCTGCCTGCCGATCGTCGAGGGCCAACACGTGACAAGGTCGGCTTTGACACGCCGGGCACGCTCCTGCTTGCACTGATGCTCGGGGCGTATGCGCTGGCCATGACGATCGGGCGCGGGAGGCTCGGGTCGCTCAACATCGCCCTGCTCGTAGCTGCCATCTCCGGGCTGGGTTTCTTCGTGTTCTGGGAGGCGAACGCCGCATCACCGTTGATTCGACTGGCGATGTTTCGTAATCCGGTGCTGCGTACGAGCCTCGTCATGAGCACGCTGGTCGCGACGGTGATGATGGCGACGCTGGTGGTCGGGCCCTTCTATCTTGCGCGCGCGCTCGGGCTCGGCGCGGCTGGTGTTGGCATCGTCATGTCGGTTGGTCCAGTGGTGGTTGCGCTCAGCGGTGTGCCAGCCGGCCGAATCGTGGACCAGATTGGCGCCGGGCCCATGACGATCCTGGGGCTCATCGCTCTGGCGGCCGGTTCCGTGTTGCTTTCCCTGCTTCCGGTAACGTGGGGCGTCCCGGGCTACATCATGCCCATCGTCGTCGTGACGCTTGGCTATGCCGTGTTCCAAACGGCCAACACGACCGCCGTCATGCAGCATGTGCGCCAGGATCAGCGGGGTGTTATGTCGGGCATGCTTAACCTATCACGCAATCTCGGGCTGATCACCGGCGCATCCGTGATGGGTGCGGCCTTCGCATTCACCTCGGGGACGAGTGACATTGCGGCAGCGCATCCCGAGGATGTTGCCACAGGCATGCGGGCCACGTTCGCCGTCGCAGCGACGCTGATCGTCGTCGCGCTGGTCGTCGCCATGATGAGTCATATGCACGCCGCGCGGAGTAGAGGGCTGCGACGGCTCGCTGGACAGCCAGATCCTGGTGATGACGATTCCCGGAGCGGAGTCCAGGATGGCGAAGACGCACTCACCACAGCCGTTGGCGTACCGGGCGAAGCCGGTCGAACTGGCCCGCGAGCGGGATAGCGCAGATGCGCGTGTATCCTAGCTAGACTCCGCACGTGAATCGGCGCAGAGCAGGTTGATTCCGAAGCGACTGGCATCCCCAAGCGTGCTATGATGCTCCTCAGCAACCCCAACCTCCCCAACATCCCCAACGGCAAAGGAGACGGGTATGGGGCACACACGCGCACGGGTCGACGGCGCCACATTGGTTGCTGCAGGCGACGTTGTCGGCCCAATTACCGTAGGCACACCAGCCTGGTTTACCTGGCTGGAGGAGGCCACGGCTTTCACCTTTACCAGCCCAGCTGGCAGCTTCAACGCCCGCAAGGAACGGCGGATCCGCGGCGGCTGGTACTGGAAGGCCTACCGCACGGTCAACGGCACCCTGCATCGCGCCTATCTCGGCAAGCGGGAGAATCTGACGCTCGATCAGCTCGAGCGTGCCGCCGTGAAACTGGCGACCGCAGCCACACCAGTGGACGTCCAGGTCATAGCGCCACCTTCCGCGCCGGCGACAACCTTGCCCCGCACCCTGCTTGCCACCAAGCTCGGTGTCCCCCCCGTGCGTGCGCACCTGGTGCCGCGACCGCGCCTGTTGGACCGCCTGCAGCACGGCATCGAGGGCAAGCTGACGCTCATCTCTGCCCCGGCCGGCTTTGGCAAAACCACAGTTGTCAGCGCATGGATCGCCGGGTGTGGGCGGCCGGTCGCCTGGCTGTCGCTGGACGAGCGCGATAGCGACCTCATGCGCTTTCTGACACACCTGATCGCTGCGTTGCAGACGATTGCGCCGACTATCGGCGCAGAGCTGCTGGGTGTGCTTCAATCGGCGCAGCCACCGCCAGCCGAAGCGATCTTGACAGCGCTGCTCAATGACATCGCGGCCGTCCCGGACAGTTTCGTGCTCGTCCTGGATGACTACCATGTGCTGGATGCCAAACCGGTCGACCAAGCCCTCGCCTTTCTGATCGAGCACCTGCCACCGCAGGCGCACCTCCTCATCGCCACCCGCGAAGATCCACTGCTCCCCCTGGCCCGGTTCCGCACCAGGAGCCACATGACCGAGCTGCGCGCCGCGGACTTACGGTTTTCCTCCGCCGAGGCGGCTGCTTTCCTGAACCATGTGATGGGCCTCGACCTGTCCGCGGACGAGATCGCCGCACTGGAAAGCCACACCGAGGGCTGGATTGCCGGGCTGCAATTGGCCGCACTTTCACTGCAGGGCCATTCAGATGCAACCAGCTTCATCCAGTCGTTCACCGGCAGCCACCACTTCGTGCTGGACTATCTGGTTGAAGAGGTCCTCAACCAGCAGCCCGAACGCGTCCAGACGTTCTTGTTGCGCACGTCGATTCTCGATCGGTTGTGTGGTTCGTTGTGTGATGCCGTGCTGGGCGATCCTGCGGCCTCCGGGCAGGCCACCCTCGAGTATCTCGACCACGCCAATCTGTTCATTGTTCCCCTCGACAATGAACGGCGGTGGTACCGCTATCACCATCTCTTTGCTGATCTGCTGCGTCAGCGCCTCCACCAGCTCAGCGCCTCGTCACCCGAGGAGGAAGTGACCGCATTACACCGGCGTGCCAGCGTCTGGTACGAAGACCATGCCCTGGAACTTGAAGCGTTTCAGCATGCCGCTGCCGCGCAGGATGTTGCGCGCGCCGAGCGCCTCATCGACGGCACGGGGGTCCCCCTGTACTTTCGGGGCACGATCACCCCGGTGCTGCGGTGGCTCGAGTCGCTCCCCAAGGCAGCCTTGGATGCCCGACCGTCGTTGTGGATCATGTATGCCTCGGCGCTCTTGTTCGTCGACTATACCCGCGTCGAACCGAAACTCCAGGCCGCGGAAGCCGCCCTCGCCCAACGGGCACCCGGCAGCGAGCCCGACGACCGGACCCGCGACCTCCTGGGACGGATTGCCTCGCTGCGGGCGACAGTCGCTGTGATTCAGCAGGATGGCGCGGCGATTGTTGCCCAGTCCCAGCGCGCCCTGGAATTTCTGCATCCCGACAATCGGCCACTCCGCACGGCCGCGACCTGGTCGCTGGGGTATGCGTATCAGCTCCAGGGCGACCGGGCAGCGGCGAGCCGTGCCTATCACGACGTCATTGCGAGCGGTGAGTTGTTCGGGGATTCGAGCTACACGCTGGCGGCGACGATCAACCTCGGCCAGGTCCAGGAAGCGGACACCCAGCTCCAGCTGGCGACACGCACCTACCAGCACGTCCTCGATATGGCCGGTGATCCACCGCAGCCGATGGTGTGCAATGCCCAGCTTGGTCTAGCCCGGATCTGCTACCAATGGAACGACCTTCAGGCTGCTGCGCAGTACGGGCACCAGTGTGCCCATCTGCTGCGGCAGATGACAAACGTCGACACCTTCGCGTCGTATCAGGTGTTTCTCGCCCGCCTGAACCTGGCCCAGGGCAATGTGCCCGGCGCGGTCGCGGTGTTGGCTGAGGCCGAAGCGTACGTCCGCCAACATGCCTTCCTGTTTCGACTGCCGGAAGTGGCGGCCGCGAAGGTGCGTCTGTTGCTGCACCAGGGTCAACTGGGGTTGGCCGCGCAGCTGGCGCAATCACACGACCTTCCCCGTAGCCTTGCCCGGGTACGCCTGGCGCAGGGCGACACCGCTACAGCCCTCGCAGTGTTGGGAGTATGGCGGCGCCTGGTGGAGACCAAGGGTTGGGCCGATGAACGCCTCAAGGTCATCGTGGTGGAAGCGCTGGCGTACCAGGCACATGGCAACATGGACAGCGCAGTCGACCGGCTCGTTGAGGCGCTGGTGCTGGCCGAGCCAGGTGGCTTCATCCGGCTCTTTGTCGACGAAGGTCCGCCCATGGCCGCCCTGCTCGCCGCGGCGGCGCACCGCACAACCACCTCCACCTATGTCCGGCACGTACGCGCCGCCTTTGGGCAGCGTGCTGGCCGCACGCCTCGACCGGAACGGTTGGTCGAGCCCTTGAGCGAGCGGGAACGTGACGTGCTGCGGCTGCTCGGCACCGACTTGAATGGTCCAGAGCTTGCCCGCAGTCTTATGGTGTCACTGAGCACGCTGCGGACGCACACCAGAAACATTTACGCTAAGCTCGGCGTGACCTCCCGGCGGGCGGCCGTCCGCCGGGCTGAAGAACTCGACCTGGTCTAACCACGACCCTTCTACCCCAGACCCAGCAGGTGGATTACACCACCTGC
>DASWTQ010000359.1:0-5211 GCA_036402055.1 Herpetosiphonaceae bacterium | reverse complement strand
GCCTGGCGCCAATGATCTTTGCCGGTCTCGACGATCCAGGAAAGCCGAGGGCGATCTGTGTCCAGGCCGAACGCCTGGCAATTGTGCTCGCAGCGGACCACCGCGATCGTCGCCGCAGCAGCGCTCGAAATTGTCTCCCGTGGTGCCATTGAATCGCTTCCTCTGCTACGTTGATGATTTATCGACATGATACAAGCTGTCGCACAATAGGGAGTGGCGAACATCATGGAGGAGATGTATGCTGCGACTATGAATATGTGTCCTCACTGCCACCAAACCGCGCACGTGATCGACTTTGTACCTCCATCACCTTAGCCACTCCCTCTGGTCATGGAACATTCACAGCGCGCTCAGGGAAAGCTGAGGTCGTTTTCACTATTTCGAAACTTGCAATACGCTATACTGCGGCGTAGTATGCAACTGGGTAGACGAATGATCGAGGCTGGCCGGCACGCTGCGATCATGAGCTACCACACTATCACATCACTACTCATCGCGCCGCACAGATTGCCTCATCCCAGCCAGCACTGCTCCTTTGTGCGGCATAACCCCGTCAGCTTTTCCTGAAATCCAGCGAGCTGTATCAGCAGCTCAGCGCTAAGGAGGTGCATCCACCGCCGCGTCGTCCCGATCTAGGTGTTTCGTGCTATCTGCGTGCAGCACATCCATATGTGCGCTTCAAAGAAAGAGGATTGTTGTGTCGCGACAACATGGCGAACTAACGTATTTTATTGAAGGCGAAGGACTGATCGTCGATCAAAAACCCGGCGACGAGATTGAAGCGATCAGCGCAACCGCGCCCGAGGCGGCATCGGTCATGGGAGCGGCCGAGGTCGCGTCGACGGTCGAGCGCGCCTTTCGCTTCTCGCGCATGTTCAAGGATCTGGAAAAGTTCCGCCCCAGCGAGACGGCGCTGATCGAGCTGGGCCTGGCGATGGATGAAGCAGCCAACGGCAAGGATCATCCATCCCTGCCCGCCGGCTTCACGTATTTCGGTCAGTTCCTGGACCATGACATCACCTTCGATCAAACCGATGGCCTGCCCTCAGGTGAGCTAACGCCCGAAGAAATTCTGCAAGGCCGCTCACCGTCGATCGACCTGGATAGCGTCTACGGTCGTGGGCCGCAGCTGGAAGCCAAGCGCATCTATGCCGCCGACAAGATCCACCTGCGCATCGGCCGAACCGAAGCCTCGGGCGAGCCCACGCTTCCCGAGGGCCGCGTGCTGCCCAACGATCTGCCGCGCGGCGACAATCCAGCGCGGCCGCAGGACGCTACGATCGGCGATCCGCGCAACGACGAGAATCTGGCGGTTGCGCAAACACACCTGGCGTTTCTCAAGTTCCATAATGCGGTCGTCGATCGTCTGGCGCCGACGGGCCTGGCGGGCAGCGCGCTCTTCGAGGCAGCGCGGCGCACAGTGATCGAGCACTATCAATCGATCGTGCTGCACGATTACCTGCCGCAGATCGTCGATCCGGCGGTGCTGCAAGATGTGCTGACCAATGGCCGCCGGTTCTATCAGATCACGGCGGGCGAAGAGCCGACCATGCCGATCGAGTTTTCGGTCGCCGCGTATCGCTTCGGCCATAGCATGATTCGCGATCTGTATGGCTGGAATCGCATCTTTGATCCGGCCAGTCTGGGCCAGCTCTTCTCGTTCTCGGGCGTCAGCGGCCAAATGATCGCGCTGCCGTCCACCTGGCCGATCGACTGGCGGCGCTTCTATGATTTTCGCGGAGTTGCCGGCGTACCACCCACAGTGCTCAACACCACGCGCAGCATCGATACGGCGCTGGCGCTGCCATTGAACGAGCTTCCCGAGCACCTGTCGCAGGGCGTCAAGGCATCGCTGGCTGTGCGCAACCTGCTGCGCGGTCGTCTGCTGGGGCTGCCTTCAGGTCAGGCACTGGCTGAGGTGATGCGCGTCACGCCGCTTACGGCAGCACAGGTGCGCCAGGGACCGCACGCCACGCTGCTGCAACGGCACGGCTTCGATACCAGGACTCCGCTGTGGTACTACATTTTGAAGGAGGCCGAGGTTCTGCACGACGGCCGCCATCTCGGGCCGGTCGGCAGCCGGCTGCTCGCCGAAACGCTGGTGGGGCTGATCCAGGCAAGCCAGATTTCGATCTTATCGGAAGGGAATCGTGACTGGCGGCCAAGCTTGCCGGCGCGCAACCCGCAGCACTACAGCATGGTCGATCTGCTGCTGCTCGTCGACGATCTCAATCCGCTGGGAGAGCTTCCCGCGCCGCCACCGCCCTCAACGATCTACACGGTTCAGCCCGGCGATACGTTGGGCTTGATCGCCAGGCGCTTCCTGCGCAACGACGCTCGCTGGCCGGAGATCTTCGAGATCAACCGCGACAAGCTGACCAATCCCAACGCGATCCGCGTAGGCCAGCAGCTGCGCATCCCGATTGTGCTGGCGGCGCACATCGTACAAAGCGGCGAGACGCTGGGCAGCATCGCGCGTCTCGGGCTGGGCGATGCCGGCCGCTGGCGCGAAATCTTCGATCTCAATCGCGACCGGGTTAAAGATCCGAATGTGCTGCGGTCCGGGCAGGAGCTGCGCGTTCCCTTCACCATCGCGGTGCATGTTGTGCAGCGCGGCGATACGCTGCGCAAGATCGCGGCGGAGTTCCTGGGAAGCGAGCTGCGCTGGCGTGAGATCTTCGAGTCCAACCGCGAGCAGCTGGCGAATCCAGACCAGCTCAGAGTCGGGCAGCGCTTACAGATCGTGGTGCCGCTGAACAATTAATATATCCGGCGGCTGCACCTCGGCGGCTAGCGCTGCGCGGCGCACTGACCGGCTGCGCTCAAAGGGTCACATTCCACAAAACTATGTTCTCGCCAGTGGCCCTTTGAGCGCCAGTTCACCCGACACCTCCGAGCCAGTGCTCCCATCGACATGACGAGCAGGATCGACACGTTCCCGCTACTCACTTCCCTGCACCAGTGGGGTGAGCGCCGCCGCCAGCCGGCCAAGCAGCTGCGACACCGGCGGCAGTCGTAAGAACCAGCGCAGCCGTCGTAGCGTATCCTGGCTGAGATTGAGCAACTGTGCTGTCACGCGGCGGTCGGACGTGCGATCGTGGAGCCACACCAGGATCAAGGCGAGATGAGCAAGGTAGAGGATCACTGCCAGATCTTCTGCGTGGCGCTGGCGAGGGGCATCGGTAGCGCCGGTTATGATCCGACGCAAGCTCTGAAGCATGACGGCGCGAATATCTGCGGTTTCCGGTCCCAGCACGGCAATCCCCGAATCTGGCGTGAGCGCCGCGCCAAACCAGGCACCGAAGGCCGCTCGATATGGGTTCAGCAGGGTGAATTTGAGATGCATCAGCTGTACAAAGCGATCGGCTAGCGGCGCAGGTGGCAGCGCGTCCACCTGGGCAGCAAGCTCATGCGCAATCTGCTGATACAAGGCCAGTACCAGGGCCTCCTTCTGCGAAAAATAGCGATAGGTTAGGCCCAGCGAACACTCGGCGGCGGCGGCAATGTCGCGCATGGTGGTAGCGGCATAGCCCTTCTCGGTGAAGAGGCTAAGCGCGGTTGCTAAAATATGCTCACGGGTGCGCTCACCTTTCGTCGTAGGCTGTGATGATACAGATCGCTGCATAGATGCTCCTGATAAATGAACATGTTCATCTGGAACATAGCAGAACGAAGATGCCCTGTCAAGCGTTTAGAAAGATAGTTCAGAGCATCGAGGAGCTATCGTCAGGGGTTGGGTTAATTTCTTCCAGGTGCGGCTGATCAATGATCGCGCCAACCGGCGACCAGGCTCAACAGCAGGATCAGAATTGAGCACCAAGACGAAGATCAAAGGCAGCGTAAACTGGATGATTTGCGAGCTAACCAGTGAAACGATTTCGCCAAACCACAGCCGGAGAAAATCGTTGTTCTACAACATGCGGCTGCGCTGAGTTATATCGTAGCTGCTCCTGAGTCATGCACGCAGGTCGGCAGCTCAGCTGCCCTCGCAGCCTCCTTATATCGCAGCGCTCACTCAGTGGAAATCTTTCAACGTCACTGCCGCACCATTTCTTCCGGCAAGTGGCTATCGCCCACTACCTAGAGTCTCTACTTACTAATGATTGTAGTGAGGAAGCGCAAATATGTATATCAAGGTGAAACCTTGCATGGCATTATGCAAGGTTTCACCTCGTAACCGAAATGAGTTCAGCCTGAATGTCACCAATGCCGATCTGCACCCTATGGGCGCTCTACCTACGGCCTAGGCTGTTCCCTTCTATAGGTACGTATTGTTATAGTATTCTCCCTTGAATTTGAACGAGCATCCACAACACTACTTCTTCTGATATTCGCCCTCAAATCCTCGGGCATGAATATCCGACTGCCAATAGCACTCCCTGCCGCGAATCTTTCGAACCCGCTGAGTCCTCTCCCTATACTTTGTTGTGGGTTCGCCAGATCGGCTCCTAATGCCGGAACACCTGCCTGAATCCCTGCTATAACCATGGTAGTACAGTTATTCGTAAGAGCGTGGTAGTCGCTGGTTAGATCATACTGTACGAACCCATCCCCTACTGTTCTTACCCCTGCCAAGTCCCCATAATATGCTAAAGTCCTCATATCCTCCTGTCGAGTCGTTCGGATTACATACCCTGTTGTTGTTCTGCCGGTTCGGTTTTGCCTTTCAATATATTGATTGAAGTTGTTCCAGATGCGAAAGACGCCGTCACCTTTGTAATCACCGAAGGGCGTGCCTAAAATGCCCCAAGTGCGGTCATATCTTCCGAAGTCCAAGACATAATCGTAGCCTCTACCGAACACTCTTAAGGCAGCGTGTCCATAGCGATGATTACCAAATGGACCACCGATAAGTATTTCATAATCCCGTCCATCAGGATCGCTAAATACAATCGGATTTTGTCGCGAGTAAGCATATAAGGATAGCTTTCTCGCCAGCTCAGGTACATCTTCCTTCTTCGTTCCGAGTTGCTCCAGGATCGGATCGGTGCTCTGCCACACACTGGTGCGCGGATCGTAGTAGCGCGCGCCGTAGTAGTAGAGATCCGTCTCCTCGTCCAGCTCCTTGGTGGTGAAGAGATAGGGCGTGCGCTGGGTGTTGCTGGCCTCCTCGACCCAGGTTTCACCAAACGGGAAGTACTCGATGTGCTGGTACAGATCGCCGTTGGCATCGGTGACGTAGCCGGTGCTGCCGAGATGATCCGCGTGGTA
>DASWTQ010000358.1:0-12348 GCA_036402055.1 Herpetosiphonaceae bacterium | reverse complement strand
CTCGGTTCTTGGTTCTCGGTTCTTGGTTCTTGGTTCTAGGAGCTTGCCATGCATGATTTTCGCGAGCGGCTGCTGCGCGGCGACCAGCTGATCGGGACGATGCTTACGCTCACATCGCCAGCGGTTGCCGAGATACTGGCGCTGAGCGGTGTTGACTGGCTGTTTATCGACGCCGAGCACAGCGTCTTTGCGACGGCCGAGCTACAGGCGGCGCTTCAGGCGGCGGGCACAGTGCCGTCGCTCATTCGGCTGGCGTCGGTTGCCGAGGAGCCGATCAAAAAAGCGCTGGATATAGGCGCAGCCGGCATTATCGCGCCACAGGTCAACTCGGCGGCTCAGGCTGAGCAAATCGTGCGCTGGGCGAAATACGCCCCGCAGGGAGCGCGCGGCGTTGGGATTGGCCGTGCGCATGGCTATGGCTTGCGGCTCCAGGACTACATCGCGACTGCCAATCAGCGCACCGTGGTCGTCGTGCAGGCCGAGCACATCGACGCGGTGAATCAGATCGAGGCGATTGTGCAGGTCGCTGGTGTGGATGCCGTGCTGATCGGGCCATACGATCTGTCTGCCAGCATGGGCCGCATCGGTGAGGTCGAGCATCCCGAGGTCGTGCAGGCGATCGAGCATGTGACCGCCGCCTGTCTGGGCACAGGCGTGCGGCTGGGCATCTTCGGCGTCTCGGCGGAGGCGGTGCAGCCCTACATCGCGCGCGGCTACACGCTGATCGTGGCCGGCGTCGATACGCTGTTTTTGGCGGCGGGCGCGCGCAAGGTGCTGGCGCAGCTCAAGCCATAGTATTCAGGCAGATCGCGGAGGATCTGAGAGGGAGGAGATCGATTTAGGTTTCGACGGCCAGTGCCAATCCTTCGGCCGGGAGTGTGGCCGACGGTAGCGCAGGAAGCGCTGGCTGCTCGCCGCCATGAACCGCTGCCAGATCAGCCGGAGGAATCGCCAGAAACGCATCGACGATCTGCGGATCGAACTGCGTGCCGCGACACCGCCCGATCTCCTCAAGCGCCAGCTCCACCCGCAGCGCCTTGCGGTACGGACGATCGGATGTTAGCGCGTCGAAGGCATCGGCGACGGCGAAGATGCGCGCGCCCAGCGGAATATTGCTGCCCGACAGCCGGCTGGGATAGCCCGTGCCGTCGAAAGCCTCATGGTGATGCAGCACAACCTGTGCCGCCTCGGCCAGAAACGGAATATGCGCGATCATCCGGTAGCCGATCTCAGGATGCTTGCGCATCAGCGTGCGCTCCTCATCGGTCAGTCGCCCCGGCTTGAGCAGGATCGCGTCGGGAACGCCGATCTTGCCGATGTCGTGCAGCAGCGCGCCGCGCCCGATGTCCTCGATCTCTTTGGCCGAAAGCCGCATCTGCTGCGCGATCAGCTGGCTATAGCGCTTGACGCGCTGCGAGTGCTCCTCGGTCTCCTCGTCACGCGTATCCAGCGCCCGTGTCAGCGCCTGAAGCGTGGCCTCGTAGGAGTCCGTGAGACGCTCGTTCATGGTTTGCAGCTCTTTGACATGCACCTTGGTGCGATCCATATACTGCTTAAAGGCCACATGCATCATGCCGACCGGAGCCATCAGCACCAGCACGCCGAGCGTACCAAAGCTGAGATAGCTCAGCGCCAGCATGATCGCCAGCGCGCTCAAGACGACATAATGCGGCGAGAGCCAGCGATACTCCGCCTGCCAGATCTCGCTCGGTCGCCGCGACTCAAGCTGGCCGCGAATGAAGCAGATCAGCACCTGATTGATCCCGTGATAGACCAGGCCGGCGGCGATCGCTGGCAGAATCAGATTTGGCAGTCCGATCGTCGCCAGCGGCTTGTCGACGAACAGCTGGAAAAGCGCGTTTGCGCCGAGACAGGCCAGCAACAGCGTGCCAAAATTGATCAGCGAGTGATACAGCGGCCCGCGCGATTTGAGCGCCTGTGAGATCGTCAGCGCCAGCACGGTGACCAGAATTCCCAGCTCCTGGTGCAGGAATGTCGCGGCCAGAATCGGCACGGCGGCGACCGTAATTTTGCCCCGGCCCAGGTTATCGATCGCGAACTGGATCACGATTCCCGTCAGCGCGCCAAAGAGCACCAGCGACGACCACGGCACGCTGCTGCCTGATGCGCTCAGCCCCAGGAGAATCAGGCCGGCTGCAACAAACGCGCTGCTCAGCCAGAGCACGCGCCGGGTCGGGTTTGGCTTGACGGAGAGCGCGGGGTCGTCGGCGCGCACACGGGTGATCTTTGGCGTCGGGCGTGTGACCGTGTTGTGCGATGCGCGTGTGGCGCTCTGGATAAAACTCCAGAAGGGGCGCGGCGTTTCCTCAACTGCAACCGGACCCGGAATTTCGGCCGCCACCAGGTATTCACGCGCCCACTCGCCGGCCAGCGCGCGACTCTCGTGTCCCGCCACGACCACGCGATTGCGTCCGTCGCGCTTGGCCTGATACACGGCCAGATCTGCGGCGCGCATCAGCTGCTCGATGGTGCGGCCGTCACGTGGATAGCAGGCCACGCCGATGCTCAGCGTCGCGCCGATCGGCCCTTCAGCACTGGCGATCTCGAAGCGCGACTGCTCAAGATCGATGCGAATGCGCTCGGCTACAGCGCGCGCGCCACCGGTATCGGTGTCGCTCAGCAGCACGACGAACTCTTCGCCGCCGAAGCGCGCTGCCACATCGCTGCTGCGAATATGCCGGCGCAGAATGTCGGCGATGCCGAGCAGCACCACGTCGCCGGCTTGATGCCCGTAGGTGTTATTGATATTGCGCAGATAATCCAGATCGCAGATCAGCAGGCTGAGCGGCTGCCCGTTACGGCTCACACGCTCGATGTCCCGCTTCATGATCTCGTTGAAGTGGCGCATGTTGGCCAGGCCGGTCTTGGGATCGGAGGCGGCCTCTTCTTTGAGATTCGGCACGTGCAGCGCCTGGAAGATCAGCACCAGCGGAATCGCGGTGACCAGGCCGTAGATCGGATCGAGCAGCCAGGCGATCGCAAAGCCCAGCCCGATACAGGTCAGGCAGCCTTCCAGCAGCAGACTTTCGACAGTGAAGAGGCCGCTGGTACGGAAGGACTGTCCGCGCGCCAGCTTGAGCACCCAGGCCAGCATCAGCGCCTGGGTCAGCTGAAAGATCGGAATCGTCAGCGCCAGCCGCAGCCCGCTGATCGAAAACAGGAGCGTGGGATCGGTCAGCCGATCGTGGCCGATCAGCAGTTGCAGGCTCATATCCGTGATCGCGGCAGTGATCAGCACCTGCGAGATGTTGAAGATCTGGCCAAACCAGGAGCGCCGGTGAAAATACCACTCGGGCAGATACGTGATCACCAGCATCAGCGCCAGCAGCGGGCGCGGCAGCAGCAGCGCCGCCGCAAACATCGGAGCGAGAGTGAGATGATCCGAGCGCTGGCCGGTTGTGCTCGATCGCGCCACAACAAACACCTGGCAAATCGCCGCGATCGTCGTGAGGCCCAGCGCCAGCAGCAAGTCTTCCATGCTCAGCGAGTTCAGGGGATGCTCGAAGGCAAACCAGTAAAGTGCTAATCCCCCTAAAAGGTAGCAGCAGGCTAGATACAGCCGAGCACGTAGCGAAAGTTGCCGCATCTTCACGCTCCGAATATGTGGGGGGTGACTGATAGTCTTAGAACAATGCGCGTAAAACAGTGTCTATCAATTATGATCTTGAGTTTATTGAGTATGATCTTGACTACATTGTATAGTAGTATGCATGGGCCTCAGCAGTGGTAACGTCCCATTTATCGCTAATCCTTGGTGTAAAACCAGGTATGACCTCTTGACAGGCCGCGCCGAGCCTGCTCTGAGGTTGGCTTGCGTGGTCGATATGCTGATCTCAAGCTCGGTATCGGCCTTAGATTTCGGCCGGCTCATGCATTGCCCTGCTTCCCGGCAACGCATGATCCTGGCGCGGACTGAGTTGCCAGAATCGTTGCAGGGCACCTAAGCGGCGAGAATCGACATGCCGCGCCGCTATGTGTGATTCGTCTACGCTAGCTACTCGATGCCCTGCTCGGTGCTGGTTCCCCAGCTCGCCGTGACTGAGTTAGCCGTGCTCCAGCTGGCGGTACTCCAGCTCGCCGTGCTCCAGCTTGCCGTGCTCCAGCTCGCCGTGCTGCCACTGGTGGTATTCGACGAGGCGCTATAGGTTGTCGCTCCGTTGGGTCCAATCAGCTGCTGGTTGATGGCGATGCCTTGATTCGCCAGGCCGGGCGTGCCTGCGTAGCCGGCGATTGCCGTCGCGTTGACCAGCCGCGCACCCGGCGCAGCGCTGTCGAACGTGGGCGACGTGTTCTGGATCAGCCACTTAACCTGATCGTTGGTCCACTCGGGATGCGCCTGAAAGGCCAGCGCTGCCACGCCCGCGACAACCGGCGCTGACATCGAAGTTCCCGACATCCAGATGTACGTGCCATCGACAATACGCTGAGGAAAGCTCCGGGCCAGGCTGCACTCGCCCGAGGCCAGCACACTGGCGATATAGCGGCCCGGCGCCACCACATCCGGCTTGCTGAAGCCATCCTGCGTGGTGCCGTAGCTCGACCAGGACGCGAGCACAGGACTCGCGGGATTCGTCGTGCTCTGGGGTCCTGTCGCGCCTACCGTGACGACGAATGGATCGTTGGCGGGCGGGTATTGCATTGTGTTAGCACCGGAGTTGCCCGCTGCCACCGCGACAAAGATGCCGTTAAACCAGGCGCGCTCGACGGCCGCAGCCAGAATACTGGTACGCGCGCTCTCGGCGACGCTGGAGATCAACGACAGGTTCATCACGCGGATGTTATAGGTCTGGCGGTTGGCGATGACCCACTCGATCCCTCGGACCACATCCGACAGATACGACATGCCGTTGTCGTCGGCGACTTTAACGCTGATCAGGTTGGCCTCAGGAGCGATCCCAAGATATTTTCCCCGCAGCGCAAGATTGGTCGCGTACCACGAGTTGCCGCCGATGATGCCGGCTACATGCGTGCCGTGACCGCTGCCGTCGACGAGACTATCGCTGGTGGAGCTAAGCTCGACCGCTGCGACCAGCCGGCTGGCACCGCTGGCGCTGCGCCAATCGGCGAGTCCCGCGCGAATACCGGTGTCGATCACGGCGACGCCGACGCCGGCGCCGGTCAGCGGCCGTGTGCCTGACCAGAGCTGTGTCGCGCGTACAGTCTGTGGATACGAGGTGCCCAGCCGGGAGCCGTCCACCGCGCCGGTTTTCAACATCAACGCATCCGGCGCGACATACTTGACTGCGGGATTGCTGCCGAGGCGGGCGATCGCGCGGCCGGGCAAGGTTGCCACGAACGTCTCCGCTGTCACTTCTCCGCCCTTGGCTCCGCCCAGCGCGGCGACGGCGCTATCCGCTTGTGGATCACGATTGATACGCGTGATGAGCACTCGAAATGTCTGGTTGGGGCTGGCTGTCGCCTCGCGCTGGAGCTGTGGGAGCACGCGGCTTTCGGCTGGGGCAGCCTGCACGAGCGGTGCTGCGGTGCCAGCCAGAAGTGCTATCGATGCGAGTAAAGACAGGAGCGTGTAGTTCTTCCGAAATTTCCAGATGGCACGGGGGGATGCAGGGAAGCATCGATCAACCCATCGTCTGATGGATGATTGAAGCATGGAAGGCTCCTTGTTCTACAATGTGTCGCTGAACGAATGTTTGGTTGAGCAGAACCGTCTTCCAGGAGCGCTTCTCACGTCGGCAGCCCGGCTACCCTAGCACGATTGCTGTAGGCCCGTAGCTTTGCGTCCTTGTCTTTCGGCAAGTTTGCCTTGATCGATCCGTGAAGCTAAAGGTTGTAACGAAGATAGATGTACCTCCGAGGGTTTCGCAACCCGCTATCTACGGTAAAACAGCCGTGTGCGAGTCGGCAGCATAAACGGCTCACAGCATGTCCCTGGAAACGTGCTCTGCGTCCTCATCCCGCCGTGAGCTTGCGCGGGTCTTCGGGAGAGTCGCGCTCAGAATTAAGCCTTTGGATAATGCTCTGGCCTCAGCAAGACTTTGAGTCATGCGCTTGGCCGAGGAGTAGATGAGAGCCTTGCGCCAGGTGGATCGCTGCCTTGCTAGATTCATAACATAAAAACGTGCCCTTGCGCTACATCTTTTGATATAGACTAATCACAAACAGGACTAAAGTACCGAGGATTGCTGGAACGGAGCGAGGTTGATGGACGTCGCGCCACGATCGATACTGTTTATTGTATGCTCAAGATAGCTGTATATCTTGTTGACATAAATAATGGATATTTTACCAGTAGATCACGCGTATTTTGACATAATCTATAAAAATAGCGTGATCTTACCTCCGATATTGTCCGGGCCTGTGCTACAGACAAATGAGGTGAAATTTTGCCAAGATTTGGGGAAGGGAATTAGGGGCGAGGACCTTGTCGCGAACCTTCCCTTCACCTACCGCAACCGAGGCAAAGCCTGCCGAGGTTTGGGGCAGGGGGCCAGGAGGTGAGGGCCTGTAAACTCGTTGTTTCACGAGATGCGCTTGTCGGGACTCAAGCAGTCCCGACAAGCGCAGGTTTGGGCTAGCGCCCTTGATGACGCGGCGGCCGGCGCTGGAGGACGGTTCCTTTGCCGTACGACTGCTTGTTTGGCTGGACGTTCTGTCCTCCGCCAGGGAATCCTCCACGTCGCTGCTGCGAGGGCTTTTGCTTCTTACCCATACAATCCTCCGAGGCACGTGGCGACCAATCGTCGCTGTTTTAACGCTGCGATAGCCCTAAGGAAGCGTCAGACCATTCACGCCAACGACTCAGGAAGGAAAATAAAGAGCCGTGGGCGGAATGTTCGCCCACGGCTTAGAGGTATCGCGATAGAGCAATAGCTATCCTGGCGACTCCTCAGCAGAGGGCGTGATGCGGCTCGTCGTCCGAACGCGGTTTGCGTTTGGGACAATAAACAGCATCATGTCGCGCAGGTTCGTCACTGTGGAGTTGCTCCTTAGTTGCTATCGCTAAGTGTAAGCTTAGCACAGGCGCTACCTGGATGAATGGGACTTTTGACTAATAATGTGTCGGCTGATGGAAAAGCCGGCAGGATCGTTTGTCATGGCGACTCAGATTGGGCGTTTGGTCGCAGCGCTTGAGGGCTAGCGATTGGCTGAGCGCTCGCCGCAGAGACCGGGACTTTCGCAGGGTGAGCGACCGACGATCGCGATTTTGGCGTTGCCGGTATTGTCGTAGCTGAGATCGAAGCTGGTCCAGGCCGTGTTATTAGTCAGATCTGTTTCGATGAACGTGCCCAGCGGATTAGTTGTGCTGACCAGGTAGTATCGGCCTGGAGGAGCGCCGGTCAGATCCAGTTGCTGGCCGTCGGTCGACTGGTGGTATTGATCGACCCAGCCGGCCGACACGCCCTGGTAGCTGGTGTAGCAATCCCAGAACGTTTTCTGAGACGTGGGCGCGTTGCCTTCCAGGCGGTACAGATCGATCAGGCAGAAGCTGACCTTGACCGAGTTTGAGCCGACGATCGGGCCGGTGGGACTGCCCGCCCGCGCCTCGAAGAGCGCGACATCGCCGATATGCCAGTGATTATGCGCTTCGTGAAACTCATAGGTGCTGACGAGATGCTCTTCCACGATCTGCCCGCTGGCGTTCACGATCTCCTGGATCGCGTTGGTGACGGGCGGCACCGACTCGGGGCGCAGCTGCCAGGGACCGGCGCCGGTGTTAGCGATGCCGTTGGAGAAGCGCAGGATCGTGCGCTGCTGCTGGTTGACGATCTGGAGATGCACGGGAACAACCGTGCGCAGATCGGGGTAGAGACCCGCGTTGGACCTGCCCGCCCGAGCATAGAGCGGGATCGTGAGTGAGATTGCCGCGCCGAGGATCAGAAGCATCAAACCGCGCCGTCGCTTCATCTGGCCCTCCTTGGTAAGACTACCTAACATGTGCGAAGTCGTTACGTGGCACGGAGACCAGGCACCTCCTTTCGTAGATGTCGATCAGCTGATGCATGTGGGATTAAACCTATTGTAGCGGCGGCGTCAACCGGCGATCGATCCTGGTGCCTGGTTCTCAGCCCAAAAAACTGAAGATCCCCTTAAATAAAACTTCGACCAAATCCCAGCCGCTTTGTTTAGAAGCGTTCTTCTGTCGCTGATTTTCGGCGTCCTGAACTCGCTCGACCAGAAAGCGAATCGCAGCGCCGAGCGCCTCCTCGCGGGTGTCAAACGGCCCCAGCTGTCGACCGTTGACTGATGCGATCCAGCGCCGAGGATCGACAAGATGCGGGCGAATCCTGACGCCCGCGTTCGCGACAGTTTGCCAGATCGTTTGTTTATTTGGAGGCTGCGGCATCGCCTCAGCGCCTCGGGGATCGTCGTTGTCGCACATGGTTTGGCTCCTGCTGCGTTGCTAGCTGCCGGAATAGACGACTCGCGATCTGCGATTGTTGCCAATAAACAGCCCGCCGTGGATCTCCACAGCGGGCTGTTGCCGTCAGGTGTCGGTTGGGCTGCTACCAGGCGCGCCTAGTTGCAGGTGAAGTGCCCCGGATTGTCGGGGTGGACCGGATTCGAGTTGTCCTTGGCCTGCTGCGGGAAGACCATTCCCAGCTCGCGGTAGCCCGACGCAGTGGGATTCGACGTGTTGCTCGCGCCGTCGCCCTGAGCGAGATCCTGCAAGAAGCGGATCATGCCTGGGCTGAGGCTGCGGGTGATCATCCGCTCGCCGTACGCGCCGGGGCAGACGTAGTACACGTTGTACGCGCCGACCCAGTCCATCAGCCGGTCGCCCGGCACCGGGCCGGTGTCGCCGATGTTGGCCTGAAGCGCGTCCTGGCCCCAGCCGCCGTAGGCGTAGTCGATCGCGTCGTAGCTTTCGCGGCCGTAGGTGAACCACTCGGGCGTGTCCGTGTCACGCGGTTTCACGTCCAGATAGTCGTCGCCGTAGCCGCCCCAGAGGTGATCGTGGTCGCGACCGCCCCAGAGCACGTCGTTGCCGTCGCCGCCGAAGATATGATCCTCGTCGGTAGTGCCGGTCACGTCGGTATCGCCGTCGCCGTTGACGACGTCGTAGCCGGCGCCGCTGTGCAGGCTATCGTCGCCGTCGCCGCCGAGCAGCGTATCGTTGCCCTCCGCGCCGTTGCCGGTGACAAAGGCGTAGAGATCGACCTCGCGGGAAAGCGTGCCCTCCTCGTAGATCGTATCGCTGATGAAGGGCTGCTGCGGCGCGATCTCGCGCTGGCGTGAGCCGGTTTCGAGTACGTTGGTGATCCGCCCAAGGTCGCCGACGATCGCGTCTTCGCCGGTGTTGCCCTCAAGCAGGTCATCGCCCAGCTGCCCGTAGAGATCGTCGTTGCCCGCGTTGCCGCGCACATGATCGTCGCCGAACGCGCCGGTCTGCTCGGGCGTTTGAGCCATCGTCGTCACGCGCTTGACCAGATCGAACGGAGCACTGCCGCCCGTAATCTTCTGCCAGACGCCCTGGCCGCTGGTCTCGCGCACGATCGTGCCGTTGTCGGCCAGCACGACGTCGTCGTCGTCGCCGCCCTGGATCACGTCGTGGCCGTCGCGCAGGTTCGTCGGAGCGACGTTGCCGCCGATCACGCCGTTACCCGCCGAGCTGCCGCCGAGAATATCGTCCTCGTCGCCGTCGCCAAAGATCCAGTCGGAGCCGTGGTTACCCTCGATATAGTCGGGACCGCTGCCGCCGTGGATCTCGTCGCCGCCGCCGTCCTCGTCGATCGCCGCCGCGCAGGCTGCGTCGGCCGCGTCGGTCTGACCATCGCCGTCGTTGTCGCGGCCGTCGAGGCAGTCGTAGACCGTCGAGGTCGCGCTTTCGCGGCCGTCGCGATCGTTGTCCACGTCGTCGGCCGGATCTTCGTCGATACGGCTGTCGTTGTCGGCGTTGGGCGAATTGTTGCCCTGGCCGAAGATCAGATCGCGGCCGCCCTCGCCGTAGAGCTTGTCGCTGCCGCTGACCTGCGGGCTGACCGTGCTGCTCAGCGACTGGACGTCGAAGAGCACGATCGCGCGAACGGTGTCGTCGGTGTTGGGATCGATCTGCCACAGCCCCTGGCCGTTGAGCGCGCGACCGATGCGTGCGTTATCGCCCGCGATCACGTCGCCGTCCTCGCCCGCCGTAGCGCCGGTGCCGTCGTCGCCCGAGATGCGATCGTCGCCGTCGAGCAGGTTATTGCCCACGCGGTCGGCGTCGATCACGCCGTCGTCGGCCGAGCCGCCGCCGAGAATATCGTCCTCGCCGTCGTCGCCGGTGATCAGATCGTCGCCGTGGTTGCCTTCGATCGCGTCGAAGTCCGCGCCGCCGGAGATCGTGTCGTCGCCGCCCTGGCCATAGATGCGGTCGTGCTCGTCGCCGCCGGAGATCGTATCGCCGCCGCTGCGATCGGCCGCAACTGCGCTGCCGACCGTTTGCACGTCGTAGAGCGTCACATCGCGGATCACGTCCTGCGTGTTGGCGTCGCTCTGCCACAGGCCGTTAGCCAGCGGCCGGGCGATCGTGCCGTTATCGCCGACGATCACGTCGGCTCCGTCGTCGCCGGTGATGGTGTCGTCGGCGTCGGTCAGATTGGCCTGCACGGTACCACCGACGATGTCGTCCTGGCCGGCGTCGCCGTGCAGCGTATCGCCGCCCGCGTTGCCTTCCAGCAGATCATCGCCCGCGTTGCCGTTGAGCGTATCGTTGCTGCCCTGGCCATAGAGCAGATCGTCGTCGTCGCCGCCCTCCAGCGTGTCGCCACCGCTGACCACACCGAAGTCGGCCGAGTCGATGTCGCGCAGGATACGCGGGTTGTGCTGAATGCCGTCGTTGAAGGTGTTCTTCTGCCACTGGCCGCTCACCAGCGTGCGCACCAGCAGCGCGTTATCGCCTGCCAGCACGTCGAAGCCGGCGCCGCCCAGCAGATGATCGTCGGCGTCGAGCCGTCCGTCCACGCCCTGCGGCCCGTCGTCGTTGATGCGACCGGTACCGCCGACGAGATCGTCGTTGCCGTCGTTGCCATGGAGCAGATCGCCGCCGGCGTTGCCCTCAAGGTAATCGTCGCCGCTGCCGCCGCCGAGCGTATCGTCGCCGCCCTGGCCGTAGAGCAGGTCGTCGCTGCCCTCGCCCAGCAGCGTGTCGCCGCCGCCGACCTCAGGTCCGACCTCCGGCCCGCCTACGATCGCCACATCCAGGAAGCGGACGCTGCGGATCACGGCGGCGTTGAAAGTGTTGATCTGCCACTTGCCATTATCCAGCGGCCGCGCGATCTCGGCGTTGTCGCCGGCGATCACGTCAAAGTCAGCCGCCAGATCGTCGCCGTTGCTGCCGCCGAAGAGCTGATCGCTGCCGTCCAGCCGCCCATCGACCGCCGTCGCCGGATCGTCGCTGGTGGTGCGGCTGCTACCGCCGATCAGATCGTCCTGGCCTGCGCCGCCGTAGAGCGTATCGTTCCCGGCGTTGCCTTCCAGCGCGTCGTCATCAGCGCCGCCGTCGAGTTGGTCATCGCCGCCCTGGCCGAAGATCAGGTCGCGGCCTGCGTCGCCCAGGAGCTGGTCGCCGCCGCTCACGTCGTCGGCCGGCGTTGACTCGGTCGTCGCCACATCCAGCAGCGTTACCACGCGGCGCGTCACCTGAGCAGCGCCGGTGCCGAAGTTATCCTTGATCGGCTGTCCGTTGGCGAGCGGCCGTGTGATCGTGCCGTTGTCGCCGAGCAGCACGTCGTGGTCGGTGAGGAGATCGCTCACGCCGTTGCCGCCGTGCAGCTCATCCGCCCCGTCGACCGCGCCCGCCTGCGCCGAGCCGCCGATCAGATCGTCCTGATCCGCGCCGCCGTAGAGCAGGTCGTCGGCGGCGTTGCCCTCAAGATAATCGTCGCCCGCGTCGCCCTGGACCTCGTCGTTTTCCGCGCCGCCGTACAGCCGATCGTTGTTCTCGTTGCCGTGAAGCAGATCGTTGCCGCCGGTCGTCGGGTCGAGCAGCGTCACCACGCGGTCAGCGCCCGTGACCTCGGCGTTGTCGCCGACGATCACGTCGTCGCCGGTGTTGCCGTCGATGATGTCGCCGGCGTCGTCCGTGCCGGCCTCCGCGCTACCGCCGAGCAGGACATCGTTATCGCCGTCGCCGGAGATGATGTCGCTGTCCTGGTTGCCCTCGACGTAGTCCGCGCCGATGCCGCCAAGAATGGTATCGTCGCCGGTGTTGCCGCGCAGCGTATCCGCGCCGCTGTCGCCGAAGATTGCGTCGTTATCGGCGTTGCCGGCGATGGTGTCGTCTTCCGTGCCGCCGCGCAGCGTATCAGCGCCGTCGTTGCCGGCGATCTGGTCGTTGCCGGCGTCGCCAAAGGCTTGATCGTCGCCGAACTCGCCGAACAGAACATC
>DASWTQ010000357.1:0-4563 GCA_036402055.1 Herpetosiphonaceae bacterium | reverse complement strand
ACTCAATTATGGTTGTGGCTCCTCACATGTTATTCGCCTTCCGCCCAAAACGCAAGCGCAAAGACGGAGTTTGGGAAGTGGACATGGAAAGCACGATTACTCCACGCGGTGAGACACTCCAGGAATCTTTTTATTATTGGAGAGGTGAGATGGAATAGCTCCCACTACACCATCTCCTGCTCGTGGCGTGGTTGCGCTAATCGGGAGTGCAAGAAGCCGTGCACCTGCGTCAGCACCTCGGACGAGTCGCAGTCGTCGAGGAGCGCGTGGCCGGAGCGCTCGAACCAGACCAGCTGCTTGTCCGCCGACCTGACGCGATTGTGAAAGACCAGCGCAAGCCTTCGCTCAGGGCGCGCGAGGCCGAAGAGATCGGCGGGATGTAGCGCGGGGCGAGGACAGAACAAAAAAGCCGGGATCGCATCAGTTGCGACTCCGGCTCTACAAGTTACCTCCAGAAGCAATTAAATTTTCAATGGATTAACAATGCTAAGCTGGTTCTGAACGACCAATCCATGTTGCATATCCTCGGAATAAAGGATTGTGGCTCCAGCCGCAAAAGCACTTGCAACGATCATGCTATCCCAGAAAGACAAGTTGTACGAGCCTCGTAGATCGGAAGCATTTAATACGACGTTACGGTTGAGTTCAATTACAATGTATTTCCGATAAAACGAACGAATGATCTTCCGAACATCGCTTTCGCTAGCTTGAAACTTTCTCAGCAAATTAGCCGAACCTTCGTTAACAATTTGGGTACTAACAACAATACGGGACGTTTGGCGGATCAGCCTTTTAGCAAGCTGATGTTTCTGTTTGTCTTGGCTCTGGTTGAATGCGTAGAGCCAAATATTTGTATCGATGAACACTGGCACAACAGATACGTTACTGGCGCTCATAAATCTCATCCCGCGTAAGTGGCGTCAAAGTGTCGATTTGATACGGATGATCAAGCAACCAATCGATCATATCGTCATCCTCTTCAACCTCGTCGGCTAGAATGATGACACGCGCATGACCTTTGATCCGATCATGATACTCTTCAGGAAGCTCAATCGTGCCGCGCTCGATATAGGTTTGAAATTCAATCGCCGTCATACTCTTTTTCCTTGATGAGTAATCTTTGCATATGAATCTAGCACGAGGATCGTCGATCGACAAGTAGGGGCATTCTGTCCAACCCTATATACCTGCCGGCTGCCCCACTCTCAGCCGCGAGTGCAAGAAGCCCTGCACCTGCGTCAGCACCTCGGACGAGTCGCAGTCGTCGAGGAGCGCATGGCCGGAGCGCTCGAACCAGACCAGCTGCTTGTCCGCCGACCTGACGCGATCGTGGACAATCTGCGAGGAGTGCGGCCGAATCACGCGGTCGCGGCGGGAGTGCGCCACAAAGATCGGCGCGGAGATGTTGGGCAGCATCCGCTCGACGCGTCGCGTGGCGTAGTAGAACGAGCAGAACGCATCGACCGCCAGCCGGTGATAGCTGTCGTCGCTGACTGCCAGCCTGGGATCGCTGTAGGCCACACCCTTGCCCATAGGCACATACGGCATCCATCCGCGCGCCATCCAGGCGATCGGCGCGAGCGGATGGGCGATGCGGATCGCCGGAGCCAGCGCCACAATCGCGGCGATGCCGTCCGGCTGCTGAGCCGCCGACGCCAGCGTGAGCAAGCCGCCCATCGAAAAGCCCATCAGCACAACCTGATCAACTCGCCCCGCCAGCCGCGATCGCGCCTGTGCAATATCGTCAAGCCAGTGCTGCCAGCGCACACCACGCAGATCGCGGTAGTGGCCGCCGTGACCACGCAGCAGCGGCGTTTCGGTGGCAAAGCCCATGCGGTGCGCGATCTGGCGCAGCGGCTCGACGGCGCGCTGATCCGAGGTAAAGCCGTGCACGATCACCGCGCCGACGGTCTGTGGAGCAGAGACATGCGGATCGGGCGCGGGCGGATGGTGCTGGATAACATAGCTACTCATTTGAACAATCTAGCGCTTAGGCGAATGAATAGTGATCGTTGGGTGAACGATCGCGATGATCTTTAATAGACAATACGAAGCCTGCGGCGTGTATAGATGATTGAACACCTCAACCTCTCCTGAGTCGATAGCGCAAACATCCTGATGTTGAAGGCTACTGATCTTCCGGCGACGAGGAAGCCGAGTCACGCTCCCACCAGGGCGTACCGCGCTCGCCCAGCGCAACCTTGGCGGCATGAACTCGCCGCCGCGCATCGCGCTCAAGCTCCGCATCGTGCAGACGTTTGGCGCGGCCGACATCACGGCGAGCCTGCATCAGCTCGTTGACCAGCTCCTGGCGACGCTCAGGAGTCAGCGACGGATCGCTTGCACGCCAGTGCCGTCCATCGACGACGATGTAGCGGCCATCGGGTGTTCTTTCAGGTAAAGGACGTTTCATACAAGAAATCTTGCAAGGATTAAGCCACGACTCGGCTGGGCCAAAAGTTGCATACGCTAAACCGATCGAATGATGCGGGCAGCGCGTCGGATCGCGTACAATAAACACATTCAGCCTATTGAGTCTGGAACGCTATGCAAATACACGATTCGCTGGAACAGCTTCATATCGCCGAGCCGAGCGTGCTCACTATCGGCAAGTTCAACGGCATGCACCAGGGCCACCACTATCTGCTGAAACAGGTCGTCGCGCGGGCGCGTGAGCTGGGCGGCCGCAGCATTGCGCTGACCTTCGATCCGCACCCGACGCTGGTACTTCAGCCGCAGCACGAGCGCGTTTATCTTGCGTCCGAGGACGAGCGCCGCCGGCTGTTGGCGGCATCCGGCATCGATGATCTGATTGTGCTGGCCTTCGATCAAGAGCTGATGGGCCTGACCGCCGAGCAGTTCATGACGGGCATCTGCGACCATGTTCGTCTGCGCGAGCTGTGGGTCGGGCCGGATTTTCGGCTGGGCTACCGCGCGCAGGGAACGATCGCGGTGCTGGCGGAGATCGGCACACGATTGGGCTACAGCGTCCATCCGATCGCGCCGCTGATAATCGACGGCAGCCCGGCCAGCGCGACTCGTGTCCGGGAGCTGCTCCAGGCGGGCCAGGTTGCCGATGTGCCCCGGCTGCTGGGTCGGCCATTTACGGTGGCAGGAACCGTGGTGCGCGGCGATCAGCGCGGTCGAACAATTGGTTTTCCGACCGCGAATGTGGCAGTCGGCAACCACGATGTGCTGCCCGCCGATGGCGTCTATGCCTGCCGCGTGATCTTGCCTGACGGCAGCGTGCAGAACGCCGTCACCAACGTCGGCGTGCGCCCGACCTTTGGCGTGCTGAATCGAACCGTGGAGGCGCATCTCCTTGATTGGAGCGGCGATCTATACGATCAGCGGCTGCGCGTGATGTTTCTGGAGCGGCTGCGCGGCGAGCAAAAGTTTAGCGGTATCGACGAGCTGAAAGCTCAGATTGCCCGTGATGCGGATCGCACTCGCGAGGTGCTGGCCCAATGCTGATCGTCGTGCTGGTGCTGCTGAGCCTGCTGTTCGTAGCGATCATCTTTCGCGATCTGCAAAGCGCCAATCGAGTCCCGCTGCTGGTGCCGGTCGAGTCGCGCCAGGAGCAGATGCCGTCGCTGACTGTGATCATTCCAGCCCGCAACGAGGCCGGCCGCATCGGGCGCTGCCTGGAAGGTCTCGCCGAACAACAGCTGCCGGATCTCGACGTCCTGGTGCTGGACGACAACTCGACCGATAACACCGCCGAAGTTGTGCGCTCGTTCGGCGCGCGATTGCCGAGGCTGCGCGTGATCTCAGGAGCCGCGCTGCCCAGCGGCTGGGCCGGGAAATGCTGGGCCTGCTGGCAGGCTGCTCAGGCCAGCAATGCCGAGTGGCTGCTGTTTCTGGACGCCGACACCGCGCCGCTGCCGGGTATGCTCGCAACGCTGCTGGGCTATGCGCGCAGCCATCGTCTCGATCTGCTGACGCTGCTGCCACTGCTGGAGCTGGGCAGCTGGTGGGAGCGGGTGCTGATGCCGCCATTCGTTGGGCTGATCCAGGCGATCTATCCGATCGATCGCGTCAACGATCCGCGCTCATCGCTGGCGCTGGCGAACGGTCAGTGCATCCTGGTACGACGCGCGGCCTACTTTGCGGTCGATGGACACCGCGCCGTCCATGACTCGGTGCTGGAAGATGTGCGGCTGGCCCAGACGATCAAAGGCGCGGGCTACCGCATGGAGGCTGTCGGCGGACCCGAGCTGATGCGCGTGCGAATGTATACGCGCTTTAGCGAAGTGGCCGAGGGCTTGCGCAAAAACGCGCTGGCGGGCTATCGCGCTGGCGGGACGCTGCGCTCCGGTGTGGGCGGCGCGCGTCAGGCGCTGCTGGCGTTTGGGCCGCTGCTGCTGATTGCGGCCGGTCTGCTGCTCGCCGTGCTGGGACGCCCCGAGAGCGCCGCGCTGCTGATCTGCGGTGCCGGCCTGCTGCTCCTGACGCTGAGCTACTGGGGCTATGTTGTCCATCGGCTGCACGGCCTCAGCCCGATCTGGGCGCTGCTCTACCCCTTTGGGACGCTCTGCTACTTTATGCTGGCGGGACAGGCTT
>DASWTQ010000356.1:0-26206 GCA_036402055.1 Herpetosiphonaceae bacterium | reverse complement strand
AGCCCTTTTCGAGCGTGGCTCTCCCCACTGTGTTCTCCTTACAACCACGTCAAGCGCCAGGGCCAGGCTAGCTGTGCTATTTCACTGTTTAGCGGAGGTGCTATGACGACTAACTTCTGGCTGTCTATCCCTTTCTCCAACTTTGTGCGGCGCGGCATTGCGTATCTGGCCGATTGTACGCTCGTGGTTGCTGTCTATCTCTTCTCACAAGTGTTGGTGCTGACGCCCATTCGCAACCTGTTTGATACATCCTGGATGCAATCAGGGCCACGTCTTGAGCTGTACATCCTGCTGACCATCTCGCTGCCGACCTGGCTCTACTTCGCCCTCACCGAGCGATCCGCATGGCAGGCCAGCCTTGGCAAGCGCCTGGTTGGGCTGCGCGTGGTCGATGCAATTTCAGGTCGGCGAATCACGTTTGGGCAGGCGCTGCTGCGCACGGTGATTAAGCTGCTGCCCTGGGAGCTGGCCCATCTTTCGGTTACCATTTTTTCATCTAATCCCACCGAGATGCCGATAGGAGTTTTGGTAGCGTGTCTGCTGTTCGTCGGCTCTGGAGTAGCGGTGCTGCTCATGCCTCGCAATCGCGGAGTGCACGATCTCGTCGCACGCACTGCCGTTGTGCGGCAGTAACCTGGAGCGCTGCTCGTCCAGGCTGATGGGCAGCTCCAATCGGTGTGCTCCTTACCTGCCCTGAGCATCAGTGCGGATTGTGTAAGTCCCTTCATCCAACAGGCTATGCTCTCTCCAATACAAATGCCCTATTGCGATGCGATCCAGCATCTACCTATAATGCTGCCGTTCATGCTCACATCTGCGCTGCAACCGATAGAAAGCGTTTTTTACCACCACATCTCTCCTCTAAAGAGCGCGCACACTGATCGTTGTAGCTATCAAAGATGTGGCCGCAGCGCTTAACCCATATTGCTTGAGCACCATGATGTGACTCTTGAGAGGACATATGCGACAATCCTTCGACCGGCTGTTGACCATAGCTCACCCTGACCCAGAGATTCGCCGCCGTGGGCGCAACACGGTGATCCTGGCGCTCGGCCTCATAATCTTTGCACTGCTCTTCCTCCCAGTAACCTTTGAGCAGGGAAATGTTCTCGTCGCGCAGCTGATCCTCTCAGTCGGTATAGTGATTTTGCTCGGCGTGATCTGGCTGGCGCGCAAGGGTCGCGTCACCGAGGCGGCGCTGCTGCTGATCATCACGAGTCTCGCCGGTTTCGCTGTCGGCATCGTGACGAATCCGATCTTCTCTTCGTCATCGTTTTTGATCTCGCTTCCGATCTTGATGGCCAGCGTGACGCTGCGGCCCAGGCAGCTCTGGCCGATCTTGGTGATCTGCGAGGTGATCCTGGTTTTAGGATACGTCGTCTTTCCCAAAAGCCAGATCAGTAACAATATTATTGTCGGCATTATCTTGATGCCGGTCCTGGTGGCGCTGATGGGCTTTCTCGGCGCGCAGAGCACGGCGCTGGCGCTTCAATCGGCGCAGACGGCCCGCAGCGAAGCCGAGGCGGCGGCGCAGGCGCTGGAAGCTAGCAACGCGAATCTTGAGGCGACGGTGAGCGAGCGTACCCGCGAAGTACAGGCCGCGCTGGCCGAAGTGCAGCGGCGCGTCGAGGAGCAGAAGCGGCTGCTGGACGAGGTCGAGGTGCAGCGCCTGACGATTCGCGAGCTGAGCGTGCCGGTTATTCCGATCACCGAGACAACACTGGTGATGCCGCTGGTCGGCGCGCTCGACAGCACGCGCATCCTGCAAATCCAGGAGCAGGCGCTGCAAAGTCTGGAAACCTGGCGGGCACGGCATCTGATTCTGGACATCACAGGCGTGCCGCTTGTCGATAGCCAGGTGGCTCTGGGATTGCTGACCGTCGTGCGCTCGGCCAAGCTGCTCGGCACCGAGGTGATGCTGGTCGGCATCCGGCCCGAGGTCGCGCAGTCGATCGTGGGGCTGGGCGTGCACCTGGGTGAGCTATACACCGCGAGCAATCTTCAGATGGCATTGAGCTACATCGGCCTCCGCAGCGTCGAGGCTTAAAACAACACAGCGCGCCGTTGAACGACGCGCCGTGCGTGGTGACCGCGGTGGGACTCCAACCCACAACCTAGAGTTTAGGAAACTCTTGCTCTATGCTATTAAGCTACGCGGCCCTGCTAGAGTTTTCGAGTAGCTGCTTGCGGAAAAGTACTCAATCGCTCATTCAATTGCTGTTGTACCATAATCGCGCGTTGTTTGCAACACGACGCTTAGCGTCTGCGGCGCAGCCAGCCACGGCGGATCGCGATCTCCAGCGGCCAGAGCAGCGCAGCCACACCGATCAGCCAGGGCCAGAACGCCTGCGTCGGTTGCGGCGTCTCGGCCTTCACGGCGTCGGCGGCTGCGTCGGCCGATGTGAGCACCTGCCCGCCGCTGATCGTCGCGATCCGCTCAAGCAGCGCCCGATCCGGCCGCAGCGCGAACTCGGCGGCGTAAGGCTTGGCCCAGCCCGCCTGCGCCTCAAGCTGCTGATCGTTTTTACGCAGCGCAACGCCGACGGTGTACGCGCCATTCTCCTCGGCGGCCAGCGGAGCCTGGTACTGTCCCGGCGCGATCTGCTTGAGCCGGATCGTGGACTCGCTGCCATCAGGCGCTTGCACGCGCGCGCCGACATCCGCCAGATCCAGCGGCGTGCCGTCGTCGCCGCGCGCATCGGCCACGATCATCGGCGTGTCTCCGCTGCGGTCGATGCGCACCGTGAGCGGTCCCTGGCTCGGGTCAGGGAAGGTGTAGGCCAGCATCTGCGTCCAGAGCAGCGCGCTCTCGCCCCAGCTCTGCCAGCTGCCGCTCCACGCCTCGCCGCTATCCGAGGTCCAGGCCAGCGATCGACCCAGGCCATACTGCCAGGCCGTCAGGATCGGATCTTCCTGCGGCGATTGCAGCACGGTCTCGGCCTCGGGCTTGGGCGTCACCGCGACATAACCTTCCAGATTGGGAAACTGGCTCGGCACAAAGCCGCGCACGATCGGATGTGCGCCGGCCGGCTGTGGCTGGAACTCGCCCTCGACGCGCGGATCTTCACGAGCGATCTCGGTCTCCATCAGCGTCAGGCGCGGCAGCTCCTGCGGATCGGCGGCGAAATGGTAGCGCCCGCCGCCCTGCTGCGCCAGCCGCTCCAGCAGCTCTTTGTCGGCGTCGTCGCCGATCGCGATCGTCGAGAGCGTCATGCCGTAGGAGCGCGCCTGCTCTGTCAGCCGATCGTAGGCGTCGGCGTTGGCCGTGAACGAGCGTCCATCGGTCAGCAGCACAGCATGACGCACGACTGCATCCTGCTCCGCCAGCTCAGGCAGGCCGATGCCCAGCGCTTTGTAGATGTCGGTGCCGCCGCCGAAGTCCAGCCTGGCGATGCGATCCTGAATCTCGCTCAGCGCCAGCCCCTCGCCGATACGCGTAAACGGAACCGTCCAATCGGTCTCGGTGTCGAAGCTCAACACGCCGACGCGGTCGTTGGGCACCAGCACCTGAGTCGCTGCGATCGCGCCGCCTTTCGCCAGCTCCAGCTTGTTGGTCGTCGGCGTCGCGCCGTACATGCTGGCCGAGCGATCGATGATCAGCAGCAGCGCGACCTGCTGCCGCTCGCGCCGGGGCGGTGTTTCCATCCTGACCGGGAGCACTTCTTCCAGCGGCGTGCCTTTGTAGCCGCCCAGCGAGTAGCTGCTGGTGCCGCCGATCGCCAGCAGGCCGTGGCCCATGCTGCGTACATACTCACGCAGCGCCGACTGCTGATCCAGCGACAGCGCGCTGGCTGGAATATCCTGAAGCACGATCGCGTCGAAGCGGCGCAGATCCGAAAGGCTGCTCGAAACATCGGCAGGTCGCAGCGCCTCGCTCTGGACGCCCTGGGCCTCAAGCATATCGCGCAGCTGGGCCGCGCTGTCAGGGCGGTGCTCGACTACCAGCACGCGCGGCGGTGGCCCAACCAGCACCGTCGTATCCAGCGCGTTGTTCTCTGGATGTGTATCGTCGATCTGTAGCTCGGCCCGGAAGCGCTGCAAGCCCTCGTCGGGCACCGTTCCCGGCAGCGGAATCGAGAGCGGCCCTTCCTCAAGCGTCAGCGCCTGCTCGGCGACGGGCTGTCCATTGAACGAGATCACCAGCGTTGCGCTCGTGGCGGCGGTGCTTTCGATTGTGACCGCGCCGCGAAAGCTTTGGCCGGCGCGCAGACCGGCAGGCAGCGAAATATCGACGATGCGCGCGTCGGCTTGAATATCGTCGGCCAGCGGCAGCACGTCTACAGCCACGCCCTGTTCTCGCAGCGCCTGAGCGGCCTCGTCCACGCCGGGCGATGTCGCCGCGCCATCCGAGAGCAGCAGCACGCGACCGCCGCTGGGCTGTAAGCCTTTGGCCAGCTGAAGCGCCGCCTCGATATTCGTGCCGTCAGTCTCGATCTGCGGCTGCTGGAGATCCGGCGCGATCACGACATCTTCACCCAGCGCCGCGACAGTCGTCTCAGCAGAGCCGCGCTCCTCGGCGATACGTGTCGCGATCTGCCATGCCTGGTTGCGCACGTCCTCGGTAAGACTGGCCGACTGATCCGCGAGAATCAGCAGCGGCGCGGGACCGGCAGTGCCCGGCCGAACCGGATCGGCCAGCGAGACCACGATCAGCAGCGTGATCAGGCTGCGCAGGAGCAGCGCCGCCCGTGGCATGCGGCTGCGCCGTCCGAGCCACCAGAGCAGCAGTGCCAGAAACGGCAGCAGCCAGAGCCAGTATGGTGTGCGAAAGAGAATGATCATGCTTAAACTTCTGCCTGTTTACCGCGCAGGCCGCGCCCACGCCGCAAACTGTCTCGGTTGCTGTACAGCCACTCGACCAGGAGGACGATAAAGCCGGCGATCACCAGCGGCTTCCATAGCTCGCGCCCGACAAGCTGATCCTCGTCGGCGGTGGCGATGGGCCGGGACACAGTGGTGATCGTGGGCTGCTCACGAGGCTTCAGATCGGCCTCGTCGGCGTCGAGCGCATTCACCGCGATCGCGCCGTCGCCGCTGCGCGATTGATAGATGCCGGGCCGTGCCAGACGCTCGCCGGCCGCGACCTCCACGCCCTCGGTGCTGCGCAGCGCAAACGGCGCGATCGTTCCGACCAGCAGCCGGTCGTTGGCCTGCGGCAGCAGCGCGCGTGTCGTCGCCGTGGTAAGCAGCGGAAACGCCAGGCGGTTGGTGATATTCGACGCGACCGGATCGAAGGCCCAGATCGCGATCGGCTGATTGTTGTACTGGCCGGTCAGCACCAGCGGCGTCTCGCCACTCGCGACGACCACATTGGCCCAGGTTGGCGGCGTGATCTCCAGCACGCGATCGAAGCGCACGGGCCGGAAATCGATCGACTCGAAGCGCTCGTCGCTAACGGTGTTGGCGGTCAATCCGCTGGCCTCGCCGTTTACCGGCACGACGTTCTGATCGCGTGGCGGCGTGACGAGCAGAACAGGCGCGGCCGGGAAATTCGCCGGGACGTAGCCGTCGAAGACGACCAGCGCCGCGTCGGTGCCGGCACGATAGTCGGCGGGCGAGACGCGCTGGACATCCAGTCCGCGCTGCGCTCGGAGCGCTCGCTCCAGGGCCGTGGTCTCGGTCGCGCCGGTCACAAGCAGCACCTGTGATCGCACGCTGCCGCCAACCACGACCGCCGCCCGATCGTCGATCGGCTGAATGTCTTCGCCTGAGAGTGAAGCCTCGGCGCGAGTCGTGCCCGAGGGCAGCGGCCAGCTCCACTCGGCCTCGGCGCCGGGCTGTAGCCGCATCGGCTCGGTCGAAGCGCGCTGGCCGTCGAGATCCAGGTAGAGCGTGCGCGCGATCGGCTGCTCGCCGAGATTGGCAACGCGGGCGTAGAGCTGCTGCTGGCCGTTGCGCAGCGGTCGCGCGGCAAACGCCACGATCGCGACGTTATCGCCGTCGCTGCCGAAGGTCTGCCAGCGCACCTCGCCGGCGATCGTCGGCGTGTCCTCGGCGCTGAATGCTTGATCGCTGAGGATCACAACCTGCATCGCGGCAGTGGGCTGCGCCGTCGCCTGCGCCAGATTGATCGCCCGGCCAAGGTCGCCGTCCGGCCCGGCAGCTTGAATACGATCCAGCTCTTGAAGCAGAATGCTGGTATCGTTGCCCGCGCTCTGGGCGATGATGCGGGGCTGCGCGCTCAGCTCGATCAGCGCGGCGCTATCGCCACGGGCCGGATTGGCGATCAGTCGTCGGGCCTCGGCTTTAGCGGCCTCGATCCGGCTGGGCGTTTCATCATCCGCCGCCATGCTGGTCGACGTGTCGAGCACAATCACGGTATGTGTAGCTTCGCCGCGCGCGGTTTCGAGCAGCGGCTGTCCCAGCGCGATCGCCAGCAGCAGCGCCAGCAGCAGATGCAACAGCAGCAGGAACGTCAGCGGCAGACGACGCGGCTTCTGCTGAATCGTCTCGCGCTGAAGATCGCGCCAGATCTGGAGCGACGGCACTTTGCGGCGCTCGCGGCGGCGCTGAATCAGATGCAGCAGCGCGATGATCGGAAGTGTCAGGAGCGCCAGCAGGCCCAGCGGTAACAAAAAGCTCATGTCGCTCCTAGCCCAGCACCTGACGCGCGCGCAGATACGGGATCGTCGCTCGCTCCAGGGTCATGTCGGTACTGACGCGGGTATAGCTCGCGCCGCGTCGCTGGCAGGCCGTCTCGATTGCGCCGCACCACTGGTTGAGCCGCGCATGGTAGCGGTCGAGCGTCGCGGCATCGGCGCTGATCGGCAGATGATCGCCGTACTCGCTGTCTTCCAGCTCGATCTCGCCCGTCAGCGGCGGCTGAAGCTCGTCGCGGTGCAGCAGATGCATGACGACCAGCTGCCAGCGCGGCGGCTGAACGCTGCGCAGCACCTGATCGATGTCGCCGACCGACCACAGATCCGAGATCAGCAGAAGCAGACCGCCGGAGCGCGGACGCGTGTAGCTGTGCAGCACAGGGCCGATCCGGCTTTCGCGGCCGCTGGTGATCGCCTCGGCGTAGCGCAGCAGCGAGAGCGCGTGCATTTTGCTCTGCGCCGGGCCGAACGCCTGCTCGGGCGCCGTATCGAAGGCCGTCGCCGTCAGCCGATCGCCGTTGGCCAGCGCCAGATAGCCGAGCGCCGCCAGCAGCAGCCGGCCGTAGTGCAGCTTATTGGTATCGCCGCTGCCGTAGTTCATTGAGGCGCTGCGATCCAGCAGCAGATGCACCGGCACGTCCTGCTCGGTCTCGCCCAGCTTGACGAAAAGATGCTCCTGGCGCGCGTAGGCGTTCCAGTCGACGTAGCGCAGATCGTCGCTGGCCGAGTAGGTGCGGTGATCGCTGAAGGTCGGCGCGGGCAGCCGGCGCTTGCTGGGATGCGCTCCGCTCAAGCCGCCGCGCAGCGAGCGGCTGGCATTGATCGAAAGCCGCTCCAGACGGCGCAGAAACGCCTCGTCAAGCGCGGTTTGGGTATTGGCCTCCGCCGATCGATTACGGGTTCGGCGAAAAGTAGTCTTCCACCACATCGCGATACTCCGACGGGATGGTGAGCGGATCGGCCTCACCCTGCAACCGCTCGCTGCTGTTGCTTCCCGAACTAGCTGTTTCTCCGGTTCCGCCAGCGCCCAGCTGAATCGTCGGGCCGCGCGGGCCGGTCGCCGGGGTTGTCGGTCCATCGGTATTTTCAGACTGCGGCAGCGGCAGCGCGTCGCCTTGAGCCTCGGCAGCATCTTCTTGCGCGCCGCGCTCTTCGCCGCCAAGACCATCGCCGGCACCTGCGCCGCCTCCGCCTTGCTGGCCACCAGCCTGTTCGCCGCCTTGCTCACCGCCTTGCTGGCCACCCTGCTGGCCCTGCTCCTGCTCCTGGCCGTTCTCGCCGCTCTGTTGCTCCTGCTCGGCCGCCTGCTCGCCATTCTCGTCGAGCTGCTCCACGGTGCGCGCCAGATCTTCGAGCGCCTCGGCGGTCTCCGCGCCGCCGCGCTCCAGCGCATCGGCCTGCTGCTCAAGCTCCTGCGCCAGATCCGGCTGCGATCCGCTCAGCTGCTCGGCCGCGTCACGCAGTCCCTGCGCGATGTCTTCGCGGGCCTGGCTACCAAGCTGATCCGCCTGATCCGCAAGCTCACGCAGCTCGCTGGCCGCCTCCGAGGTATCGCCCTGATCCAGCGCGTCGGCAGCGGATCGTGTCGCGCCGTTGTCACGCAGCGCGTCGGCGATGGCCTCGGCAGCCTCCTGCGCCTCGGGCGAGAGCGGCGGCTGTTCCTGATCGATGGGCTGCTCGGTCGGCTGGAGCTGCGCGGCCTCGGTCGGCACGACCGGCGGCGGCAGGTTGGGCAGCGCGATCGGCGATTGGGCCTCCGGCAGCAGCGGCCGCGTGGCGACAGTCAGTCCCAGCGTCAGCAGCATAACCGCGAGACAGGTCTCGACCTCACGCCACGGAATCAGCGGCTGCGTGGCGAAATAGCGCCGCATCCTGGCGAGCAGATCCTCGGTCTCGTCGAGCAAAAGCTGCTCAAGCGGCTGTGTCTCACTGTGCTGCCCGACTTCGAGCGCGGTGCCGAGCTGCTGGGCCAGATTGTAGTGATCGTCGAGGCCGTGCGCGAGCTGCACCAGCGAAGGATGGCTGAACCAGGCGTAGAGCAGGCCGCTCAGCAGCGTGAGCAGCGTCAGGCTCAGCACCAGCGTCAGCGAAAGCTCGACGCCCAGGAGCCGCGCAAAAAGCCCAAAGCTCCAAACGATCAAGGTCAGCCACACCGCGCGAACACTGAGCCGCAGCCGGCGGCGCTGACGCAGCGATCGGGCAACTGACTGTAAGCGCGTGGCAATATCTGCTGAGTGTGTCACTCTTCTTTCCAATCGTCGATCCTCAAGCTCGGCTGTTTGTCGCAGCGGATCTTGCAGTATCGCTATCCAAACGGCAGCGCCTGGCCGCGCTCGTTGACGCGACGATGAACGTTCCAGCCAAGTACCAGCGCACCCAGGATTACCAGAGCCACCGCGACCGCCGTCTCGGTGCGCTGGATCGAGAGCAGCGCCGACTCGGCTGTGGCCGCGCCCTGCTCATCGCCGAGCCGCGTAAAGACCTGGTAGGCATCCGCAAGCCGGTTGCGCGCCGTGCCGATATGCAGCGTTTGCAGATCGCCGTTCACCAGCTTCAGCTGCTGATGCGCCGCGACTCCGGCATTAGCCAGCGTGATGTACTCTTCCATCACTTTCTGCTGCTCGGGCTGGTTCAGCTCCGCAAACAGGTTGCTGCCCTCGGCAGCGCTCTGTCGAGCTGTCTCGTAGTCGCCGCGCTCCAACGCCGATCGTGCATCGGTGGCCAGATTGGTCGCGCGCTGCCCGTTGCTGGCCTGACGGTACAGCTCCTCGGCGCGCTGGGCCAGGTCCGCCGGCCCGGTCTCGCGCACGGTGGTGAGTCCTAGCTCCAGCGCTTTGATCGCGGCCTCGTACTCACCCCTGGCGATCAATGCTTCAGCCTGTGATAGATCAAACGCGCCGACCGCCCGATTCCGATACTCTCCGTTGACAAACGCTTCGAGCTGATCGCGCCACTCCTGCTCCAGCCGGTCCGGGCTGATACCATAGGCGGTCTCAAGCGCGCTGCGATAGCCGCTGCTGGTTTTGCTGGCCTCGATAAAGCTACGGAACGTCGCCAGGCCGCTGCGCTGGATCAGAAAGGCGACCATCGTGTAGCTCTGCGGATAGCTGATCTGGGGATTCGCGTAGGCCGTGCCCGGCTGGTTCAACTCGCGCCAGGGCACCACTTTGTCGGCGGCGATCACCTGTCGCATAAGATCCATCTTAAGATCAAGCTCCGACGACGGATGCTCAAGATACTGCGCGATGCCTTCCTGAAAGGCCGTGGTCAGCTTGTCGCCCGACAGGTCGGCGGCGATGATATGCGTCAGCTCGTGGCGCACATTGTTGACGACCTGCTCCTGCGACTGGTTGACGGTCTGCGGCAGCGCGATGCTGATCTCGCGGCGGCCCGTGTGTGCGTGCGCGACCACGCCGGGAATGCGCGCGGCCAGCGGATTGACCTGCTCGTACAGCTCCATCGTCGGGTAGATGCGCAGGATCACAGGTGGCGGCGCGCGGTAGCTGAAGACGGCGCTGACCTCGTCGTACACGCTATCGACGAACTGCGCGTAGTGCTCGGCCGCGGCCTCGCTGCCCGCAGGATACAGAATCGCGAAGTTGGCGGTGCGCCGCTCCTGCCACTCTGTGCCTTGCGCGAGAGCGCTGCGGGTGCCGCCAAGGACCAACGCCAGGATCAGCCCCATCAGGATGAGGCACCATCGCCGTGGGTTGATCGGATCATATTGCCACATGCTTGCTGCTGAATCCTTGTGCAGTTACATAATTAGGGGAGATAGCAAAAAGTGTACCGACTTCTGATCGTCCCGTCAAACACAACAGCACCGGCGCAGTGCCGGTGCTGTTAAAAATCGCGTGCCGTGGGGTCTAGCGAGCAGTGCCGAAATCCTGCACCCAGTAGGTGCCGTAGGCGCTGCCGCCGTTCTCGCCGAAGCCGATGCCGACGTTGCGCAGGCGGCAGTTCAGAATGTTGGCGCGATGGCCTGGGCTCGCCATCCAGCCGTTCACCACTTCTTCGGGGCTTTGATAACCGGCGGCGATGTTTTCCGCAGCCAAGCGGTAGCGATAGCCAGCCTGTCGAATGCGCGTGCCGAATGATGCTCCATTGCGGCTGGTATGGCTAAAATAGTTGTTGGCTGCCATGTCTTCTGCGTGACGTTGAGCGGCCGCGCCCAGCGCAGGTTGCCAGGTCAGGTTGGCACAGCCGGCGGCACGACGATGCTCGTTGGTAAGCTCAATCACGCGGTTGAGATCAGGAGATGCTGAGGTGGCAGGGACGTTGAAGAGGGCAGCGGCCAGCACCAAGGCGGACAAGGCCAGCTTAGACAGTTGAGCACATGGTCGGACTGTCATGAGACATGCTCCTTTTGTGTTGCCGTGCACAGAGACGGCGTTTCTTGTCGACCAGTCTCCATGGACTAGCCGTGCTGCATTGTACGTTGGAATCAGGATTTGTCAAACCCGAGTTTATTGTTGCCTGATCAACGACCAATAATTATATATACCACAACGAGTAGTTTGTCAATTAAGATACGTACACCTGTGCAATAGTCGAAAGTTGTATTTGTGATCGGTACGTGGGCGGCTTGTGGCAGCCTGGCGTGGCAGGAGGATTCGGGGAACGGCCCTACGGGCGAACAAAGGAACAGGGGAACAGGGGAACAAGGAAATGTATCAGGCCCTCATCCCCCGGCCCCTTCTCCCCTTGCGACAGGAGAAGGAGAGTGTCGGTACTTGCTTTTGCTCTTGGTTCTCTTTGGTTCTGGGTTCTGGGTTCTAGGTTCTTTCGTTTGACCCTCGTTTGTTTCTTTGTTCTCTTGCTCTTTTGTTCTTTCGCTCCTTACGGCGCCGGCGGCTCGATCGGTTTGAGGAACGGCGCGGCAGCCCAGCCGTTGGTGCCGTCGGCCTCGATCTTCCACCATTCCAGGCCGTCGGCGGTCTGCGGGCCTTCCAGGATGCGCACGTTCTGGCCTTCGCGGAAGCGAGTCTGGATCGCGGCGCTGGTGCCGGGCTCGGCGCGGGCTCGCAGCGGTGCGCCGTCGGTGCCGGTGATCACGGCGAAGCTATCGGCCTGAAGCACCGGCTCGGGCGTCGGCGGGATCGGCGTCAGCGTTGGGCGCGGCGTTGGGCGTGGCGTGCGCGTCGGTAAGACCACGGCCTCGGTGGGACTCGGCTCGTCGCGCTGAAGTATGATCCATGTTCCATAGCCGACCAGCCCTACGAAGAGCAGCACGGCCGGCCAGAAGCGTACGAGCTGGTGCCCGATATTGGATAGCACGCGCTGACGATGGCTGCGGCGCTGATCGCGTCGACCTTTATCGTAGGCGAGCTTATAATCATAGTAGTAGTGGTAGTAGCTTTCGTTCGGCGGATCGCCGGCCAGCGCGTCGTTATGACCGCGCCACCACATCTCGCTGTGCCGTTGCTGCTGCGGCATGAAATCTGTCCAATCCTGCTTGGTGGTGGATGTGTGCTGCCTGGAAGCGGCTGCACCTATTGTAACATGGCAACGCCGGGTCAGATTGTATCAAGACCCAAGAGCTGGTACGATCCGTACTATATTGTGGGAGCTATCATATGTCGAATATACGAATTTTACTGGCCGACGACCACGCGATGCTGCGCGACGGCGTCCGAATGGTCCTCGAATCGCACCCCGGCTTTGAGGTGGTAGGCACCGCCGACAATGGCCTCGACGCCGTACGCCTGGTGGAAGAGCTGCGGCCCGATATTGCGGTGCTGGATGTGGCAATGCCGGACCTGAATGGCCTCGACGCCACGCGCGCGATCCGCGAGTGCTGTCCCGAGACCGAGGTCGTGGTGCTGTCGATGCACGAGGGCGAGGAATATCTGCGCGAGGCGCTGCGAGCCGGCGCTGCGGGCTATGTCCTGAAGCGCGCGGCGGCCAAAGAGCTGGTCGGCGCGATCCATGCCGTGCGGCGCGGCGAGTCCTATCTCGATCCGGCCCTGACGCGTACGCTGATCAGCGACTATGTGCGGCAGGTCGAGCGAGGCGACGAAACGCCGGACTCGCTCACCGAGCGCGAGCTTGAGGTTTTGACGCTGGTTGCCGAGGGCTTGACCAATCGTCAGATCGCGCTGAAGCTCAACATCAGCATCAAAACCGTGCAGACTCATCGCGCCAATTTGATGGACAAGCTCAACCTGCATGATCGCACTGAGCTGGTGCGCTACGCTATTCGGCGCGGCTTGATCCAGGCCTAGCGCCGGGATTCCACCAATTGCGGCCTTGATCTTGCTGTGTACGTGGCTCTTTAACAGGCGGCTGGTCGAAGAGTTCACTACGGCAAATGCCTTAAAAGATGAAGGGCAACTGGCCCCGCACCAGTTACCCTCCGCCCTGGCAATCGCCAGCGACATTTGTAGTGTACTCTTCGACACACCTGTGTACCTCAGGTGTGTATTGTATTTTGATGTCTTAGCACGTCTGAATTTCTAATCGGTCTCAAAGCTGAGCATCCATTAAGTTCGGTTTCGACGTATATTAATGCTTTTTGAAGCCCAAATCGGCCATAAGCTGGGCCTTTTGCATGCGGTCGGCTGTGCTGCTGCGCGTAGACGATATTACCCGCTCAAGATGACATCATCGTGAAGTATTTCGCTCGCCAATGATCGTAGATCAGCTTAAGCACCAATTATTTGTGACGGACAGGTAGCGCGCCGTAGCACATAACCGACGTCCCCAGTGGAGAATTTAAGTATGTCTTGGTACCATCGGCTCGGCTTGTCGATCCTGATCGTATTGCTGCTGGTCAGCTGTAGTATTGATGCGGCATCTGATACCGACGAACCAACCGCTCGTCCGCTCGTCCAGAGCGCTCGTCCGATTCCGTCGTTTGTAGGCGCTGAGCCGGTGAGCGGCGCCGGCGATTTTTTTCTGATCGATAAGCTTGTGCGCTCGCCGCAGATCGACGGCATCGATATGCATGTGCGCTACGTGGAGCGTACCGCCGATGGCCTGGTCGTGCATGTCTCGTTCTACAACAATCGCGGCGAGGATCTGGCCTATGTGACCGGCGCGGATGTTGAGGCGGCGCGGCTGATCGGAGACGATGGCGAGTATACCCTGACGGCGCATAGTCCGTCGTTGGACTCGGGCATCGATCCTGACGATGGCTGGCTCAACGGCGGCGCGAATGTCGGCACGCTGACGTTTGCCGGCGCGCAGGGCGAGACGCTGACGCTGGAGTTTCCGGGCTTTCCGGCGGTGGAGCTGAACCTGGATCAGCCGATGGCTGAAGGTGTAGATCCGCTGCCGCCCGTCGAAGGCATTTATAGCTACGATCTGGAGGTCGCCAGCTCACGGCTGGAAAATATCGCGCTGCGGATCGAGCAGGCGCGAGTGGAGGCCGACGCGCTGCTGCTGACGATCGCGTTTGTGAATCGCAACGAGAGCGATATTACCTTCACCTCCACGGTCCAGGGCGACGACGCGATTATCTTCGATGGCCGCTGGCAGCAGTACCGGCCCGGTCAGGTCGAGCAGACGCTCGACAGCGGAATCCAGCCGCAGGGCAGCGTGTGGGGCGAGGGCGAGGCCAATACCGGTGTGCTGACGTTTCCCCGGCCGCAGTCCGGCAGCGTGATTCTGTTCGAGTTTCCCAGCTATCCACGTATTCGCATTCCGCTCCAGCCCGGCGAGGAAGCCACGATCGCGGACGACAGCGACCTGCCGCCGACCGCCGCGCCGCGTCCCACGCCGACCGCCGCGCCCACACCGACGCCGCTCAGCCCCGAGGAGCAGGCGCGTCAGGAGATGCGCGATCTGCTGGCCCGCATGACTAATGCGCTGGTCGATCGTGACCGCGACGAGTATCTGGCGGCGTTCGCGCCCGAGCTGCGTGAGACGCAGGGCCAGCTCTTTGATCGCATCGATGGGCTGCCGCTTGAAGAGATGCGCATCGAGCCTGGCGATGTGGACGAGAACGGTGTGTTGAGCGACGATCAGGCTGAGCTGTCGGGCTATCAGGCCGAGATGTCGTGGAAGATCCGCGAGGTCGATCCCGAGAATATCTTCAACGCCAATCTTGAGTACACGGCGCGGCGTCAGGATGGCAGCTGGCAGATCACCGCTGTCGGCGGCCAGGTGCCGTTCTGGTCCTACGCCGAGACCGAGGCGATCCGCTCCGGTCCGTTCTGGATCTTCTACCGGCCCGAATCTGCTGAGGAGCTGCCCGAGATTGAGCGCGAGGCCCAGCAGGCTTTCGATCTGGTCAATCAGGCGCTGCCGAATCGCGCCAAGCCCGTCAACGTGATGCGCGTCACGGCGACGGAGCAGGAGTTTACCGATCTGACCGAGCGCAGCGGCGAGCGCTTTCTGGGCGTGGCCTCGGCGCGCTTCAGGATCAAAAAGGCCGGGATCTCGATCGCCAGCCAGGCTTTCTTTATCAACAGCGCGGCCTTTGAGGAAGATCCGCAGCAGGATCGCCAGCGCACGATCACCCACGAGCTGACGCATCTTGTGCTGTCGCCCGAGACGATGCCGTACACGCCCGCCTGGGTCTCTGAGGGCGCGGCGATGTTCGTCTCCAACGATCTGCCGCTGACGACGATCGGCGACTGGTACCGCGAGTCCGGCCCCGATACGATGAGCCTGGTCGATCTCAGCGCCAAAACGTCGTTTGGCGAGCACGACGCGCTCGACGATCAGACCGCGATCGACTATGCCTACTCCGCGTTTCTGACCAGGTATCTGGTCGAGAAGTACGGCAAAGATCAGTTTTTCGCCTTCTACGACTCGTTCGCCGACATCCCGTTCGACGCGATCAGCAACGAGCTTCCCCGCGCCGGCGATGACGCGCTGCTCGAAGCATCTATGGGTAGCCTGGCGCAGAAGCTCGCGCCGCAGCAAGTCGAGGACACGTTCGGCGTCGATCTTCAGACGCTTGAGTCCGAGTACGAGACCTGGCTTGGAGAACAGGTTGAATAGGAACAAAGGAACAAGGGAACAACAGAACAACAGAACAAAGAACAACAGAACAAAGCAGTACCAATTTACCCCTCGCCTGCCGGAACCGAGGCTGCGTTAGCAGCGGGGTGAGGGCCTCAAAATCCTATTTGTTTCCCTTGTGCGCCCAGAGGGCTCCCGGTTCCTTTGTTCGCCTTCTGGGCTGGCATAGCGGTTGCTAAAGATGCGGTGACGAGAACATTCGTCGCCGCATTGGTTTTGCCAGGGAGTGAGATGAAAAGATGAAGAAGTGGCTCAATCTCTTCAAGAATACGTTCAGCGAATTTGCCGATGATAACTGCGCCCGGCTCGGCGCCTCGCTGTCGTACTACACGCTTAGCTCGCTGATTCCGCTGCTGCTGGTGATCGCATCTGTGATCAGCATCTTCTTCGCCTCGACGGAGACCGGGCAGGAATACCAGCAGCGGATGATCGAGTATGTCAGCAGCACGATCCGCAACGAGCAGTTCGCCACGCAGCTCACCGAAAGCCTGACCGGCGCGCGCGACAACCAGTCGACCGGCGGCATTATTGGCAGTATCATCGGCTTTGTAACACTGCTCTTTGCAGCATCCGGCGTCTTTGGCGAGCTGGACTCGGCCTTCAACATCATCTGGGACGTGCCCAAGGATCAGCAGCCATCGGGCGTGATGGGCTTTATCAAGAGCAAGTTTTTCTCGTTTACGCTGGTGCTGGGCGTGGCCTTCTTGCTCCTGGTGGCGCAAGTCCTGACCTTCGGATTAAACGCTTTCGCCGAGGGGCTGAATCTCACTCCGGCCTGGCTCTTCTTGATCGTCAACTTTTTTGTGCAGATCGGCGTGATCTCGCTGGTCTTTTCGCTGCTCTTCAAGTACCTGCCCGATACCAAAGTCGAGTGGCGCGATGTCATGACCGGCGGCGTGCTCACCGCGCTCCTCTGGATCGTCGGCCAGTATCTGCTCGGCTTCTATTTTTCGTTCTCGTCAAGCTTTACAAGCTACGGCATCATCGGTAGCGTGCTGGCGTTCCTGGTCTATATCTACTACTCCAGCCAGATTTTGTTCTTCGGCGGCGAGTTCACGCAGGTTTACGCGCGCACCCACGGCAGCCGCGTAGCCGATCAGCCAGCAGCGCAGGGCATTACCAAAGAAGGCGCGCTGATGGTCCAGGCCGCTACCGTCAACCAGCAGCGCGAGCGGCGACGACAGGAGCAGGAGCTGGCGGCGGCCAAAACGCGGCAGTACGCAGCGGCCACAACCGGCGGCATCATCGGCCTGATTGCGGGCGCGGCGATCGGCGGCATTGGTCTGGTGACGGGCGTGGCGCGTGGCGTGGCGCGGCTGCGGCGTTAGCTATCAGCTCACACACTTAAACGACGACAGGTCAGGCATCATGCCTGGCCTGTTTGTTGATTTAATCAGAGACTCGGATTTGCTGGCTGATGCTCGAAGATGTCACTCAGGCGGCGATATACGCGAAGATCGGCAGTGTGATCAGCGAGAAAACAAACGTCGTAAAAACGGCGGTGCTGGCCAGCTCCACATCCAGCTTGTACTGGTTGGCATAGGCGATCGCGATCACGATGGCGGGCAGCGCCGACTCGAAGATTACCACAAAGCGCGCCTGCGGATCGAGGCCAAAGATGAAGCAGAGCCCGACTGCCAGCAGCGGCGCGCAGACCAGCTTGACCAGATTCACGGACAGCACCGAGCGCAGATACTGCGAAAAGTCGCGGATCGTGATCGTCATGCCCAGCGTCAGCATCGTCAGCATGACCGTGGCCTGGCTCAAAAAGCCGAGCGTGCCGCGAATCGCGGTGGGAAAGTTGCCGCCGTGGGTTTCGGGCCAGAAGATAAAGCCGAGCAGCAGCGCGATGAAGGGCAGGAAGCGAAACAGGCCGATCGCGACTTGCTTAGGCGTGATCTGCTGTTTCTCGCCGTAGTATGCCGCCACGATCGCTACAATCGTCAGCAGCGGGATCAATGAGCCGATCTCGCTGTACAGCGCGGCCATGCCCACGCTCTGGCCGTACTCCTGGGGATTGCTGCGGGCCAGTGCGCCAAAGATCGGCGTGCCGAAGAAGCCGGTCGAGCCGCACATGCTGGTGATCACCACCGCGCCAGCCGTCGCTCGTCGCAGCCGCAGCCGATGCGCGATAAACGCGGCGATCGCGCCAGATCCGATAATCACTAATACCGCGATAATCGGTATTTTGATCAGCTGCCACGAAAATTCCTGGATATTCATCAAGCCCAGAAAGACCGTCGCCGGCAGCGTGAGGTTGATCACCGCTTGATTGAAGATGGTGACGGCCTGATCGCGCGGCAGAATGTTGCGCCAGCGCACCAGCAGCCCGAGACCAATCAACAGAAAGATTTGAATTAGAATACCGACGACATCGCTCACGTTGTACTCCTCAGTGCAGCAGGGCACACAGCGGCAGGGAGTGCCTGCTTGGGATTGTAACAACGGCACTCAGGAGGTAAAGGCGCCATGCACCCTATGTTAACCCTCGCACCTGGACTATGCCGGAACCGGGATGCGACGATCGGCCGCGAGTGGCTGGTGACCAACGGCATCGGCGGCTACGCGATGGGCAGCGTCGCCGGAGCGAATACGCGAGCCTACCACGGCTATCTCGTCGCCGCGACCAGGCCGCCCGTCGAGCGGACGCTGCTGCTGCAACATCTTGACGAGCGGATCGTCGTGGATGGCGATGAGTGGCCGCTCAGCACCGACGAGTGGGCCGACGGTACACGTACGCCCCAGGATTGGCGCTACGATCCCCGGCTTCCCTCGCTCGAAACGTTCGCGCTCGACGGCACGCTGCCGGTCTGGACCTTCGCGCTGCCTGCTGGACGGCTCCAGAAGCGCGTCTGGATGGCGCATGGCCGCAACACAGCCTATATTCGCTACCAGCTGCTGGATGCGACAGCGCCCGTGCGGCTCAAGCTCACCCTCGCCGTCAACGATCGCGATCATCACGGCATGAGCACCGACGACGGCTCAACCTGGCGCGTCGAGCAGCTGGCGGGCGGCTGGTCGATTGTCCGCGATGGCGTGCAGGAAGCGCATCCCTGGTCGCTGCTTTCGCTGCCGCTCGTGCCGCTCACCCCGATCGGCGAGTGGAGCGCCTCGCTTTTCCGGCGCGTCGAGGCCGAGCGTGGTCTGGACGCCGTCGAGCAGCGCTTCCGGCTGGGAACGTTGGAGCTTGAGCTGGCTCCCGGCGCGGTCTGGACGCTGATCTGCTCGACCGAGCCGCCCGACGCGATCGAGCGCGATGTGGCGGCGACGCTCCTTGCCGAGCAAACGCGGCAGGCGGATTTGATCGCGCAAGCTGAGGCGCAAGCCGCACCGCCGTCGATCCGCCAGCTAGTTTTGGCGGCGGATCAGTTCATCGTCGAGCGTAACATGGTGGCGGATGGTCATGTGGAGCGCGGGCAGAGCGTGATCGCCGGCTATCCCTGGTTCGGCGACTGGGGCCGCGACACGATGATCAGCCTGCCGGGCCTGTGCATCAGCACGCGCCGCTACGATGTCGCCGCCCAGATTCTGCGCACGTTCGCCCGCTATGTTTCGCAGGGCATGCTGCCGAATCGCTTCCCGGATGTCGGCGAGGAGCCCGAGTACAACACCGTCGATGCGGCGCTCTGGTATTTCCACGCGATCGAGCGCTACCACAACGCTACGAGCGACGACGCGCTGCTGGCGGAGCTGTATCCCGTGCTGTCGGAGATCGTGAGCTGGCATGTGCGCGGCACACGCTACGGCATTCAAGTCGATCCGGCAGATGGGCTGTTGCGCGCTGGCGAGACCGGTATGCAGCTAACCTGGATGGACGTTCGGATCGACGATTGGGTGGTCACGCCGCGTCACGGTAAGGCCGTCGAGATCAACGGGCTGTGGTACAACGCGCTGCGTTTGATGGCGGGCTGGTCGCAGCGCTTCGGTCGCGCGTCGGATCTCGATTACGCGGCGCTGGCGGATCAGGTTCGCGCCAGCTTCAGCCGCTTCTGGTTTGCCGAGGGCGGCTACCTCTACGATGTGCTCGACACGCCCGATGGCGACGACGCGACGCTGCGGCCTAACCAGATCTTCGCGCTGTCGGTCGCGCCTGAGCTGATGCCGGCGGAGCAGCGGCGCTCGGCGCTGGCGCAGGTCACAGCGCAGCTCTGGACGCCGGTCGGGCTGCGCACGCTCGATCCGCGCCATTCCGATTACCGGCCGCGCTTCACCGGCGATCGGGTCCAGCGCGATAGCGCCTACCATCAGGGCACGATCTGGCCCTGGCTGATCGGCCATTACCTCGACGCGCGCCGGCAGCTAGAGCCGGATCTTGATCTCCAGCCGTACCTGCGATCGCTGCTGGATCATCTGTACGACGCCGGTCTCGGTACGATCTCCGAGGTTTTCGACGCCGAGCCGCCACGTTTCGGCGCTGGCTGCATGGCGCAGGCGTGGAGCGTGGCCGAGGTGCTGCGCATCGCGTTACGCATTGCCTAGTGTAGAGATCGTAATCTTTCCAGCAGATATAGAAAAGCCTCATCATATCAGGATCTCTGACTGAGAATATTCTGTTGGCTGATCATAATTTGATGAAGGCCGATCCATTCTCCATATGATGCGGCGAGTAGTTTTTTTGATTCTCGTTAGATCAATCTGAGCCGACGAAGAGTCTACGAATCGTGCGGCGCTGATAACGGATTCCAGCCTAATATGTGCAAAATTTGAGGTTGTAGACATAAACAAGGGCGTCTGGCACGCGATCTGCTATAGGTAGCCCTCCGTGCACGCTGCCGTATGGGCGGCGAAAGGAGTTACGAATGAAAAGGAAACTGATCTCTTTCAGCTTGCTGGCAGCCCTGGCGCTGAGCGCGCTCACGGCGTGCGGTGAGACCGGAACGACCGGCACAGAGGGTACGGGAGGAACAGGCACCGAGGCCAGCCCGTCGATGATGGCGACAAGTACCCTCGCACCGTAACAAACAGATCAGTCCAAAAGCAAAGGGTGAGCGTGATGCTCACCCTTCGCCGTGTTCTCGATGTATGTCGAACGCTCTACGCGCCGATAACGCGAACCTTCTTGGCAGGCTCGGTGCGGCGCTGAAGGCGCTGAAGCTCGATCGTGGAGATCATACGCATAGCCACCTCTTGCGGCGCGCCGTGCCCGTCCACAGGTGCCAGGAGATTGACTTTCTGGTAGTAGGCGGCCAGTGGCGCTGTCTGCTCTTCGTAGACGGCCAGTCGCTTGAGGATGACTTCGGGTGTGTCGTCGGGGCGCTGGAAGAGTTCGCCGCCGCAGTTCGGGCAGCTGGTCATTGGGTGCTCGGGAGTCACCGTGTGAGGCGCGTTACAGGAGCGGCACTCGCGGCGGCTCGACATTCTGCGCACAACCTCGTCCTGCTCCAGGATCGGCTGCACAACCACAGTCAGCGGCCGATGCAGCTCGCGCAGCATCTCGTCCAGCGCGGCGGCTTGCGCGGCGGTGCGCGGAAAGCCATCCATCAAAAAGCCGTGGTCGCGAGGAAGCTGCTCTAGCCGGCTGCGTACCAGCGCGATAATGAGATCATCGCCGACGAGCTGCCCGCTCTCGATCGCGGCTTTGGCTTGCAGGCCCAGCGGCGTCTCGGCGGCGACTTCCGCACGCAAAATATTACCAGTTGAAAGTGTGATCAGCGGATAACGCTTGCCCAGGAGTGCAGCCTGGGTGCTTTTTCCTACTCCTGGGGGGCCGAGGAGAATGATGTTAACAGGCGCCATTGCCAGTCCTTTCTTCTCACGGTCATACCAATAAGTAACAAAAGCGGCAGCCGTACCTGACTGCCGTCTTGAATTACTATGTATGATAACGCGATTTGTGCGTTTCGTCTAGCCCCGATTTAGATAAATTTTTTATTAAGTTTTGAAAACTCTTCGGCTTTGAGCGCGAAAGTGGCTAGCGAAGTCCCGTGATTGGCGCGATCGCGTGCCGCTTGGCGAAGGCATCCCAGCTGGCGGTGGCGGTCGCGATCTGGCTGCGAGCCTCCTGCAAGCTGAGCGCCGCGCGGTTGGCCAGCGTGACATCGTAGCTGCCATAGAATTCCAGCATCTTGTCGAGCGCTTCCTGCTCCAGCGCCAGACCTTCGAGGTACAGCTGATGGGTGGCCGCGATCTCGACGGGCGCCGCAACGGTAGCCAATTTCTCACGGCTCTGCTGCACGCGATCCCGCAGATTCTTGGTAGCCGTCGTGCGCTCGACGTTGGTACGTCCGCCGTCAGTGGTGCTGCGGTAGGACTCGGTCGCCTCTTGCAGCGCCTTGCGCTCGACCCCGATCGCCGTGAAGTAGGCGCGCACAGTCGAGCTATCGGTAGGCGTGGCGGTGGCGGGCGCTGCCGAGGGCTTGGGTTTGACGGCCAGCGCGGTGGCAGTCGGCGGGATGATGTCAAGCGCTGCGGTAAAGGTCGGCAGCGGCTGCGTTTGAATAATCGTGCGAATGCCGAGCGTCGCGCCGATCAGCACGATCGGGATCAGCAGCAGTGCCCGGAGTGTCCACAGCCAGGTCGATTGCCGCGAGCGCCAGCTCGACCACCAATCGTCGGCGGGCGTGTTGATCACCGGAATCGCGATGCGCGGCGCCGGCCTGGCGGGCTGCTCTACCGCCTGCTGCTCGATCCAGGCCAGACCTTTCTGCGCGCGCTCGTTGCCGGGATTGATGCCGAGCACCGCGCGCAGGCAGAACGCCACATCCTGGGGATCGTCGAGCACGCCGCTGAGCCAGAGCCAGGCTTGCTCGTGCTGGGGATTGAGCTTGACAGCTTGACGTAACAGTGAGGCGGCCAGCGTTTTTTGGCCACCTCGCGCCGCCGCAACTCCACGCGTGTAGAGCTGCTCGGCCTGCTGCGTAAACATTTTGACACTACGCTCTGACATAGGCTTTTCTTTGATCGTCGCCTAGTGATCGGGAAGATACGAGTTGACGACGCGCTGCAAAACCGATGGATTCTCGACCAGCTGCTTGCGCACGACGTCCCAGTTTTGCGGATCTTCGTTGCCCAGCCGCCAGATCGCGATGCCGGCCAGGTCCATCTGCTCGACCAGATTCAGCTTAGCCTGGAGCGAGCGATGATCGGCGAACCAGACGGTGCGCAGCTGACCGTTGCGGCGGTAGGTGAACCAGGATTCTTCGATCGGGCCGCTGCTGTCGCGCGCCGCCAGGTTCACATTCGGCTGGTGCACCTCGATCAGCCGCTGGATGTCAGTCCAGGTCTGCGCGACAGCGTCCTCGCCCGCGCCCCAGTTGTAGCCATAGAACGGAATCCCGATCTGGAGCTTCTCGGCCGGAACGACGGAGCGCGCATACTCGGCCACGGCGGCAACCCAGCTCATCGGCGCGATCGGGCCGGGACCACCGCCGCGCCAGTGATAATCGTAGGTCATGATGCGCACACGATCGCAGATCTCGCCCAGCAGCTTCAAATCCTGAAAGCCGCCCAGGCCGCCCCAGTCCTCGGTTTTGGCGTGAACCGCGACCGTCAGCAGCTTGCCCTCGGCCTTGAGCGCGGTCGACAGCTCCTGCATAAACGCGCTGTACACGTCGCGGCTGGTGTCGGGCAGCGACTCATAGTCGATGTCGATGCCGTCGTACTTGTAGGTGCGCACCTCGTTCATGATCGCGGCGACATGCTGCGATCGACGGGCAGGATCGCGCAGCATGGGCACGATCGCCTCGGGCGCCATCACGTTATGGATCGTCGGCATCACCAGTACGTCGGCGGCATGGGCTGCGGCGACCAGCTCACGATCGCGGGCGCCGGTGTCGGGGATCAGCGCGCCGTTGCCGATGTTGGTGGTGTACCAGAACGGACTTACCTCGTCGAGAATATCTTTGTTGGCCTCGAACGAAGCGCGCGCACGCTCGGCGTCGAATGAAGTCGGCAGCCACGCGGCGATCGAGCGGCCGGTTTTGGGATGCACCGAGGCGACGGGACGCTGCGTCGGCGTGGCGGGTGACACATCCAGGGCCAGCGCGGGCACGGCGGTTGGCGGCGCAGTCGGCGTTGCCGTCGGCGGAGGCGGCGTTGGCGTGGGCGGCATGAACGCAGCCTCGATGCGGCGCTCCTCGACCACAATCTGGCGCTGCTGCCAGATCGCGAGGGTATCGCTGACCAGCAGCGCCCAGAGCGCGAAGAGCAGCAGGTAGCCAACCACGATCACGGGACGGGGTAAAATGCTGAGTCGGCGGAGGCCGCTTTCGGATGCGATCTTCAGGCGTTGCACCATAACGCGGCGCAGGCTACCATAGGCGGATTCGCGCGTCAAGTCCAGCCGCCGCCGCTGGTCATGCCCGGCGCTGTCTGTTTTTCCTAGCTCCCGCCAAGACCGTCGAATCGCTGCGGTTTATCGCTGCATAGCGACGATTGCGCCAGCCTGCGACGCGTGTCGATTCTGCGCTGATCTATGCACAGACCAAAAACCTTGCTAGCGTGAATCGACGATCACGCAAGCGACGTGCATGACGTCTTGATTACGGTTTCACACAAGCAGTTATTGAGATTTCAATTAGCTGCTATACTGATGAGAATCTGTAAAACCTTTGCGCTTGAACACGCCTCGGCGCGCTGAGTTCTTGACCAGGGAGGCCTTGTCGAACTTAGCGTTTCGTGCAGCGTCGATCGCGCCCCATAAAGACATACATCATTTTGGCAGCCAAGGTGAAGCATGACAGGCTTTTTTGCCGATAGCGATCTATCCCCCAACCGAATCGAGCAAGCACGTAGCGCCTTACAGGGCCAATATATCGATCTTACCAGCAGCAATCCAACCCATCACGGCCTGTTGTTTCCGCCAAAAATTCTTGAGATCGCGGCGGGATCATATTGGAGCCAACGCACCCACGAGCCTGATGCGCACGGCTCCGTCGCTGCCCGCGAGTCGATCCAGCGCTACTACGCCCGCCGCTCACCGGCGCTGCTGCTGGATCGTGACGATCTGTTTCTGACTGCCAGCACCAGCGAGGCATACTCGCTGCTTTTTGCGCTGCTCACCAACCCAGGCGACAACGTGCTCGCGCCGGTGGTGACCTATCCGCTCTTCGAGTTTCTGGCCGAGATTCATCATATCGAGCTGCGGCCCTACGCGCTCGACGAGGCGCGCGGCTGGCGCATCGATCCGGCCAGCCTTCATGCGCAGGTTGATGCGCACACACGGGCGGTCTTGATTGTCTCGCCGCACAATCCTACCGGCGCGATCGTCGGGGAGCCGCTGCCGGCCCTGACCACGCTGGGCCTGCCCTTGATCTGCGACGAGGTGTTCGCGGAGTTTACCTACCGCGCGTCGCACGTCCCGCCGATCGGCGCGCTCCATCCCGAGCTGCCGGTCTTTCATCTCAACGGGATCTCCAAGATGCTGGCGCTGCCGGATCTCAAGCTGGGCTGGATCGCGCTCAACCCGGCTGCGCGCCAGTTCGCCGAGCGCCTGGAGCTGCTCAACGATACGTTTCTCGGCAGTAACTCGCTCACTCAGCATATGCTGCCGACGCTCCTCAGCGAAGGGTCGGAGTTCGTCACGGGGATGCGCGAGTATGTGCGGCACAACCTCGATCTGGCGCTGGCGCGGCTGGGCTCAAGCTCGCTGCTACGGGTACAGCCTCCCGACGGTGGCTATTATCTGTTTCCCGAGGTTTTCGGCTGGCACGACGAGGAAGAGCTGGCGCTGCACTGTTTGCAGCACGGCGTGCTGGTTCATCCAGGCTATTTCTACGGCTACGAGCGCGGCGCGCATCTCATGCTTTCCTGCCTGACGCGCACAGAGCAGCTTGAGCAGGGGCTCGATCGGCTGATCGCCGCGCTGGAGTCGCCGCGTGGCTAGCGCGCCAGCCGGGGTAGGAAGCGATTGGTGCGCCGCATGTAGTCGCGGTACTGATCGCCGAACTGCTCAAGCATGACCGCCTCTTCACGACTGATGCGCGGCCCGACGATGGCGAACAGGCCACCCAGCCAGAAGAAGCCGATGCTCCAGTTGGCCGCGATCAGCATCATCGACAGCGCCAGCAAAAACAGCACGGTGTACATCGGGTGGCGCACCGTGCGATACGGGCCGGTGGTGACGAGGGTTTGCTTGCTGTGGACATGCAGCACCGTGGAGAAGTTGTTTCCCAGCTCGCGCTGCACCCAGACCAGCAGCGGCAGCGATATCACACCCACGAGTGCGGCCAGCCAGCGCAGCCAGAGCGGCAGCGGCAGCGCGGCCCACGCGATCCACGATGGGACGATCAGATAGGCCAGGATCGTTACCATCCCGCCGATCGCCAGGAACCACTGGATCGCGATGTTCAGCCGGCTCTCCTTGTACTGCACCGCTCCCTCGGACTGCGCCGCGCGCCGGCGGTAGTAGGCGCGAATCCCCAACATTGTGAACACGACCACGGCGAAGACGACGCGTAGCAACGTTTCCTGTGACATAACGTGTGCCTCCTATGCGAGTGAACTAGCCGTCTCCGCTCTCCTCTCTGACGAACCTGTGATCACACTCTCATAGATGGTGCTTATCAACTCCGATCATTTCTTCTATGCGTTGAATCCCGAATCCTCTGCTATATTCGATCATATTCTGTGGTCGCAGTACGGAGGATGGATTCATGAGTTTTGCCACAACTGATCTGTGTGATACGTACGGCGACGAC
>DASWTQ010000355.1:0-3675 GCA_036402055.1 Herpetosiphonaceae bacterium | reverse complement strand
TCATCGGATCATGGCGGCACACAGCAGCCTCGCATGTCTTGATCTTCCTCACCGGCATCAGTACAATCTGAAACCAATCCTCACAAACCCCTATACTTTTTAAATCCCCTCCCTTATGGCTCAAGTGCCTAACGATCTCATCCTCCTAGTTCAAGATGCTGATCTCGCGTACCCGCTTAATGACTCCTTATGAAAATAACAAAATAATGATAGAATTCTTACTACCCTTCCCTAAAGGATGCTCATCGTATTCGCGTTAGTAATGTCACTTCATACACGAGCGAGTAGCATTGTGCGTAATAAAAAACGTCCTTTAAGTGTGTTCCTCTGTCATTCTCACCAAGATAAGCCTATCGTGCGCCAGTTATATCGCCAACTACTTAACGAAGGTATTGAGCCATGGCTAGATGAGGAAAAGATTTTAGGTGGACAAAAATGGAGAGTTGAAATACGAAAGGCCCTGCGTACAGCAGATGTGGTCATTGTTTGCCTTTCACATAATTCAGTTAACCAGGCCGGTTATATCCAAGAAGAGATTGAATATGTTTTGGATGTTGCCGACGAGCAGACACAAGATACAATCTTTATTATTCCTGTTCGGCTAGAGGACTGTCCGGTTCCTGATCGTTTGCGACAACTACACTGGATCAATCTTTTTGATCCCAATGGCTTCGAGCGGCTGATGAGTAGCCTGCGCAGACGTGCCCATTCAATTGGCTTGATCCAAACAACAAACGCGCACCCACAAAAACAGCCTTCAGAAAAGCGACCATTCTTAACGATGACCTCAGAAATTGCCACGATCACAGGAACTGCTATTACAATACTTACTACACTACTTGCATTTCTTGGCTACTCCGCGCTTAGCTCATTCTGGAACAACGCTAATGAACCAAATGCTGCAAATAATCGAACACCAACATCAACTATAGGAACATCAGGAGGCAACCCTCCAACCGCTACGTCGACGCTGACGCCTGCTATAACGAACACTCCAACATCGCCGACACAAACACAGGTTGCAGTCCAGGCCAGTCCAAGTTCATTTTCATTACCGTCACCAGGCGGCGAACAATCTCCTGCACTGGGTGGCGAAGCATCTCCTGCACCGGGCGCTCAGCCCATTGATCTTGCCAACGCGGACCCGGCTATTGTGCCTAACACGCAGCCGTTGAGCGCTGGAGGTTTTGAATACTCCTTCGGCAGTAATCTGACTAATATTGCAACCGGCAGTTATGGCGGGGCACCGCCAAGCCGTGGTCAATACCTGATTGTGCTGGCGTGGGTGCGCAACACCGGAGCGACGCCACAACAGATCCCGGATAGCTTCTTTGTGGTCAAAGATGCTCAGGACCGAGTCTCGGGCTTCAACCGGGCCGCCTCGGTCGATTGGTTCAACCGCTTCGGGGGTGCCGGTAGTGCCGGCGATTTTGGTGCCGACGCGCAGTTGCCACCAGGCGCACCGCTTGGCAGCGTGCCGCTGTTCTTCGATATATATCCTGATGCGACGGATGTTGTGCTGTTCAGCCGCGATAATCCCAATCAAGGTTTTCGCGTGCGGTAATTCCTGCATTAATCTTCGCTGAACCGGCTCACGGCAAGGGTCGCCGGGATTGGTGCTACCGTCTCGCCCAGCGCCAGCCCGGCGATCACCTTGCCGCTAAACGGCCCAAACTGAAGCCCGTTCGCGCCATGACCCGTAGCCACATACACGTTTTCAGCCGTGGGTACCGCGCCCAGAGCCGGCAACGAATCCGGCGTGCTCGGTCGCAGCCCGACGCGAATATCGGCAATCGCCGCATCCGCTAAGCCGGGAGCTACGCGTAGCGCCTCCGACAAAACTTCGCGGATACCGGCAGCCGTGGTCTGCGGCGCAAAGCCGGCGTGCTCACGCGTCGCGCCGACGACAACGCGACCGTCCGGCCAGGGCAGGATGTAGTGGCCGTGAAAGGCGCTGATCACGGGCCATTGCGCGGTCTTGGCTCCCGGCAGCGACAGATGAATAATCTGGCCACGCTGAGGCGCGATCGGCAGCGCGATGCCAAGCTGCGCCCCCCACTGCTGCGACCATGCGCCACCGGCGATCACAACCGCGCCGCTCGGAATCTGCTCGCCGTCCACCGTCACGCCCTCGATGCGCCGGCCCTGCACAAGAAGCCGATCGACACTCACCTGGCGCTGCACCAGGCCACGCCCGACAGCCGCCTGGCGTAAAGCATTCATGAGCAGCCGTCCATCTACGCGGGCAGCCCGCCGAAAGTGCAGCGCGGATCGAACCGTGGCCAGCGGCGGAAACAGCGCGCGGGCAGTCTCGGCGTCGATCAGGCGGAGATCTTCGGCGGCCGGCCTGCCATGCATCCGCTGGCGAGCGGTGATTCGCGCGTGCGCCGCCGCAAACGCTGCGTCCTCGTCCTCGGAGACCGCGACGATCAGCTCTTCCACGGGCGCGTAGCCGGTCTCGCCAGCGCCATCGGCCGCGAGCTGCGCGATCAGCGCCGGATAATAATCCACGGCTGCCAGGGCGAAGCTAAACCAATCGTCGGACTCGTGGCGGCTCGTCTCGGGCGACAAAATGCCCGCTCCGGCGGCGGTCGCCTGGCCGGTGTCGGCGCGATCGACCAGCAGGGTGCGGGCTCCAGCGGCGACAAGGTGGTAGGCGGTCGCCATGCCCACGATCCCGCCGCCGATCACGATCACATCGTACATACGCGCTCCTCTCGCTATGCGCCGCGCCGCTAGATATACCGTCCGCGCGAGCATCCTCAATCGCCGGTGGGCGGTGCCGCTCCTCGCAGGCGCAGATGCAGAATCGGAAAGGGCTTGTCCGCGCCGTCTCGCTCTGAGCGCCAGATGACCTCGAAGCCCATGCGATCGTAGAAGCCGATCGCCTGTGGATTCTGCTCGTTCACGTCGACCAGCGTTGCGCCCAGCACCTCGACCGCATGGGTCAGCAGCCGCCGCCCGATGCCCTGCCCACGCCACGCCGGATCGATGAAGAGCATCTCGATCTTGACCTTGACCACGCCAATAAACCCGACCACCTGCCCTTCGCTGTCGCGCATACAGAGCAGATGCTCCACATGCGGCAGACCGCTCTGCACGAAAGGCTTGTAAAACTGAATATCCGCCTCGGTCAGAAAGTCGTGTGTAGCACGCACGGAGGATTCCCACACATCCACGACGCGGGGAAAATCTTCCGGGGTGACAGGAAAGATGCCGTCTTGCAGCTGCATACTGCTCCTTTACGATCACGCCTCACGCGGCGAGTAGTCAGAGCGCCGCAATTGTTCGCGCCCACGCCGCCATCGCGCCGCTGGTGTAGCGCCGGCAATAGCTTTGGAACAGCGCGATCGACTCGCTGCGGAGCACGCCGCCGACGATCGTCGGAACGCAGTAATTGGGAAAATCCTGCTCCTTGCGCTGCCAGTGCTGAATCAGCGAGGTCGCGCCATCGCCCGGCGACTCAACGCCATAATAGATCTCGCCGGCAAAAAACGACATCGCGGCGCCCAAACACATCAGGCAGGGCTCAAGCGTCACAAACAGCTTCGCATCGCGCCGCCGGCCAGGAAACGGCCGCAGCTGATCGGCGGCATTGAGCGCCAGAAAATCGGCATGAACGAGGAGCCGCTGCTCGGACCGCTCCATGGTGTATGCAGATCCAATGATCCGGCC
>DASWTQ010000354.1:0-9742 GCA_036402055.1 Herpetosiphonaceae bacterium | reverse complement strand
ACCTCAAACGAGCGCCAGCCCTGCGCCGTACGGTAGCGCGTGGCATCGTCGGGATCAAGCTCTAGCCTGACCAGATCGATCACATCGCTACAGGCGTTGGTAAAGCCCCAGGCAACGCTGGTATTCGATCCGGCGATAATCAAGGGACAGCCCGGCAAGACCAGGCCGGCGATCGTGGTGGCGCCGTAGCGCAGGCTGGCACGATACCAGACATTCGGCACGCTGAGCGCCAGATGCAGATCGTTGGCGAGCATGGCCGCGCCGCTGCGGGTTTTGCTGCCGGCCACGACCCAGCCGTTGGAGCCTTTGATTCCGGCCTGCTCGATCGGTACGGGTTGATCACCTGGTGTTGTCTGCTGCACCAGACTTGCCAGCGCGTCGGCTGGAATCGGCTGCTGCGGACGGCGCGACTCAGAGCCGCCGACCAACGGTGTGGTGTACGGATCGGCGTCGGGCGTGAGAAAGGCCACCACCTCGGGCGGCAGCGCCTGATGCATGATACTGAGCGATCGCTCGCGCAGGATCTCGTCCTCGGTCAGCGACTGAAACATATACAGGCAGACCAGGATGCTGTCGGTCACGCGCCAGCGCTCGGGACGGTAGCGCAGCGCCACACATTCGAGCGGCGGCAGCTTCATGCGATCGAGATAGGCGTTCACACCGTCGGCGTAGGCTTGCAGCAGCGCGACCTGATCCTGCGGCAGCTGCTCCAAAATCGCCTGAGCCGCTCGCTCGAAGCCTTTGATGCGCTGCTCAGTGTCCAGCTCGACGGTCGGCTGTCCCATCACCTCGGATAAACGTCCGGCGGTCATGCGGCGCAGCAGGTCCATCTGGAACAAGCGATCGCGGGCCGTGACAAAGCCCAGCGCGCGGATCACGTCGGCGCGCGTTTCGCCCGCGATCGTCGGGATGCCGTAGCGATCAAGATCGATCGTGACATCAGCCGACAATCCCGGCACTGCGCGCTGCTCGATCCGATTGGAGCGCAGTCGCCGGCGCAGTGCCAGCCCGCCACCCAGCGCGGCAATCCCGAGCGTCCAGGCTGCGCGGCGCTTGTTCCGTGCTCGATGATTCTGCCGGCTCAAACGTCCTGCTCCTCGTCTACGGCCGGCTTGCGTCCACTCGCGATGATCATGCTGACGCTGCCGAAAAAGATGTTCTCGGCGGCGGCTTGATGCAGGCTAGACTGCCAGCGCTCAAGCTCCACTTCGGTGATCAGCCCGGCTGTGAGCGCTTCTTGCTCGGAGGCGTCGAGCCGTACCAGATAGCGCGCCAGCTCGTAGTTGGTTACCGGGATTGGAAACAGCTCAACCGCGACATCGACCAGCTGCTGCTGGCGGAAGAGCCGGTAGAGCTGTCGGCCGGCGTAGCCGTTGTGCAGCGTTAGCTCGGCATGCGCCCGGCTGATCCGCCGCTCAAGATCCACGTCCGGCGTGTCGATCGACATCGTGCCGTAGTCGATGTCGACCACGACGATCCAGCCGCCGGGCCTGGTGACGCGCACCATCTCGGCCAGCAGCGGCGTCGGATCGGGCTGGTGCTGAAAGACGCGCTCGCTGTGGCAAGAATCGAAGCTGTCGGCGTCGAAGGGCAGCGCCGTCGCGTCCACGTTGAGATGCTGTACGCGATCGCTCACGCCCGCCTCGGCGGCGCGAAGCTCCGCCTGGCTCAGCATCGCCGCGTCGTGATCCACGCCCACCACCGCGCCGCGCGGCCCGACCAGCTTTGCCAGTGTGACAGTGTCGATGCCGGGGCCGCAGCCGACGTCGAGCACACTGTGACCGGTCTGGATCTGCATTAGCGCGAAGCTGCGCTGTTTAAGCTGGCTCAGCGCGGCTCCCGAATCCTGCAAATACTGCGGGTCGGCGTAGCCCTTGATCGGCGGCTGCTCCACCTGGGTCTCGTCGAGCATTTCATTCTCGGCACTGGTCATGCTTCACCTCGCCGCGCCGTCTGGCCGGTTCGCTCCCCAATCCACTGGCCGATCGCGTCGACAAAGCTCAGATCGGGCTGTTTGGTCTCGACGTCGAACATAAAATGATCGTTGCGGGGAAAGAAGCGCACCGTCACATCGCGATTGCCGATCTGCGCCAGTTGCTCCTGAAAGCGCGTCGCGCTCTTGTGGATCGGCAGCCGCGTGTCGCTCTCGCCATAGACGATCAGCAGCGGACAGCGCAGGTGTTCCAGCGCGCTCTGCGGCTCGTGACTGACCACGCCTTTGAGAAAGGTCCACAGCCGCTCGTCGTCGGGAAAGTAGAGCAGCGGAAACCACGGCTCCTCGCGGAACGGCCGAAAGATCGGCTCGACCTGCGCGAACGGCGCGTCGTCCAGAGCTGCCGCCACGCCCTGTTTGAACAGCTCAACCGCCTGCGCGATCTGTTCCTCGCCGGCTCCCTGACCACGCAGCTCATGCTCGACGCGATAGATCTCTTGCTCGGCCGGCGATACACTTGAGCCGCCCAGACACACCGCGAAGGCGATAGTGGACGATTGCGCGGCAGCCTGCGCGACCGCCCACCAGCCCTGGCTGTAGCCGAGCACACCGATTTGTTGGGGATCGATCTCGGCATAGCCTTGCAGCAGCTCGACGGCGGCCAGCACCTCGTTCGTGCGATTGGTGAAGCTCTGGTCGCGCCAGTCACCCTCAGAGACCGGGCCGTCTGGCTGTCCCGCGAACGGCACGCCGGGCTTGTCGTACCACAGCACGGCGATCTGGTGTCGCAGCAAGCCCTCACGGATCGGCGCGAAAAAGCCGTTGTAGGTGCGATCTGCCGGACCCGCGCCATGAACCAGAATAATCGCCGGATGCGGTCCTGGCCCGGCCGGCAATGCCAGCGCGCCCGCCAGCGTGTGTTCGCCATTGCGAAAGGTGACTGGTCGCTCGCTATACGTCGGCTCGGACACAGCCGAGTCCCTTGCATCAGTTTGCATCGATCTGCTCCTTCTTGCTGCTTGCGCTCCTCACTCCGCGCGTCCCTGCTTACGCTTGCGCAATTTGGCAAGCACGCCGTCGAGCTGTTTCTGATTCATGTTCGTCAGCGGGAAGTCGGAGGGCGTCACGCCGCCGGATGTGCGCGTCAGACAATGCCGGATCAGCGCCCGCAGCGCTGTTTGATACAGTTGCGCAACGCGCTCGATCGTGGCGTCGTCGAAGCGCGCGGCGCTATAGGTCCACTCAACCCGCAGCTCGCCGCCGACGACATAGGCCGTAATATCAAGCTCGTAGCGCCGCTCGTCGCGTGGGCTGCGCGCGTCGCCGCTGGGCTCGCGGACGAGATGCAGCAGCGTGCCTTCGCTCAGCGTGTGATCGAGCTGGCCCAGGTAGTTGAAGCTGATCTGTGCCGCAGGCAGCGCCGCCAGTTGCCGGCGAATCTCTGATTCAGCGCCGAGGTAGCGCAGCACGCCATAGCCGATGCCGTGATTGGGAATCGCCCGCAGCTGCTCTTTGATCGCCTTGATGGTGGTCTCGGGCTGGCCTGATGATTCCAGCGTCAGCAGCACCGGGAAGATCGCGGTGAACCAGCCGATCGTTCGCGATAGATCAAGCCCATCGAGCGGCAGGTTGCGCCCGTGGCCTTCGAGATCGATCAGCAGTGTTTGACTGCCGGTCCACTCGGCGCAGGCTTCCGCGAGCGCCGCCAGCAGCAGATCGTTGATCTGCGTGCGATACACGCGCGGCACCTGTTGCAGCAGCGCGGTCGTCTCCTGCGCGCTGAGCGTGACCGCCGCCGTGCGCTGAGCGCTGACCGCGTTCGTGCCGTCGGGATGATCGATCGGCAGCGGTTGTGCTGCGTTGCGCACGGGATCGAGCCAGTAGCGTAGCTCGGGTTGCAGGGCCGGCGATTGGGCGTATTCCTCAAGCCGCGCGGCCCAGTGCTGGAAGGATGTCGTTTTGGGCGGCAGTGCTACCTGCTGCTCCTGGCTGAGCTGCCCATACACGCTTTGCAGATCTTCCAGCAGAATGCGCCACGCCACACCGTCGATCGCCAGGTGATGCACCACGATCAGCAGCCGCTGTGGTCGCGCGGTCCCACACTCGAAGAGCGCGACACGCAGCAGCGGGCCGTCGGCAAGATTGAGGCTCCCGTGCAGGCGGTTGCCCTCCTCGGCGACCGCCGCGATCTGCCCGGCCTCGTCGAGCATCGCCAGATCGACATGCGTGACGATCGGCTGCTCGACAAGATCCGCGTTGTGCTGCTGCCAGCCGTCGGGTGTGCGCTCGAAACGCAGCCGCAGCGCGTCGTGGTGCGCCACGAGCCGCTGTATGCTTTGCTCAAGCAGGGCCGGATCGAGCGGCTGGCGTGCTTCCAGCAGCAGCGCCTGGTTCCAGTGGTGCGGCTCGCGCAGCGGCTGCTCGAAAAACCATTCCTGGACCGGCGTGAGCGCGACGGGTCCAGTGACGATGCCCTGCTCGGCTTCAACCGTTGTGGTAGTGTCCAGGGCGCGCATCAGCTCGGCGATCGTCGGGTGCTCGAAGATATGGCGCGGCGAGATGTGCATGTCCAGAGCGGCAGCCCGTGCGGTTACCTGCAAGCTGAGGATCGAATCGCCGCCCAGCGCGAAAAAGTTGTCATGAATGCCGACGCGATCGACACGTAGCACCTGCTGCCAGATCGCGGCCAGATCCTGCTCCAGATCTGTGCGCGGCGCAACGAAAGCCTCTTCCAGCTCTGGCCGCGTCTGTTCCGGCTCGGGCAGCGCGCGGCGATCGAGCTTGCCGTTGGGCGACAGCGGCAGCGCGTCAAGCGTCACAAACGCGCTCGGCACCCTGTAGGCGGGCAGCGACGTGAGCAGGAAGCGACGGAGGGATTCGGGAGACAGGCCCTCACCCCCTGCCCCCCTCTCCCGCTGCGGCAGGCGAGGGGGAATCGCCGTCTCGGTTTGTTCTTTTGTTCTTTGTTCTTCGACCACGTACGCAACAATCCGCCGATCGCCCGGTACATCTTCACGCACGATCGCGACGGTATCTGTGATCTGTTCATGCCGGCGTAGCGCGGCCTCGATCTCGCCCAGCTCGATGCGGAAGCCGTGGACTTTGACCTGGTGATCCAGACGCCCCAAAAACTCGATCGCGCCGTCGGGCAGGTGACGCGCCAGATCGCCGGTGCGGTACAGCCGCGATCCTGGGATGTTGGCGAATGGATCGGGGAGGAACGTTGAGGCGGTCAGCGCTGGGCGACTGAGATAGCCACGCGCCAGCTGCACGCCGCCGATGTACAGCTCGCCGGCCACGCCCATCGGCACCGGCTGCATCTGGCGGTTGAGGATGTACAGCTGCGTGTTGGCGACGGGATAGCCGATCGGCACGCTCTCGGCGCGACGGTCACGCCGGCACGGCCAGTAGCTCACGTCGACGGCGGCCTCGGTCGGACCGTAGAGGTTGTGCAGCTCGGCCTGCATGCGCTCGAAAAAGAGCATCTCGGTCTCAGCGGGCAGCGCCTCGCCGCTGCATATTACGCGCCGCAGATGCTGAATCTGCGCGATGCTCGGCTCTTCCAGAAAGATGCGCAGCATCGATGGGACGAAATGCGTGGTTGTGATCCGCTCACGCTGCATCAGCGCGGCAAGATAGGCTGGATCTTGATGACCGCCAGGTTTGGCCACAACCAGCGTGGCGCCGGCGAGCAAGGGCCAGAAAAATTCCCAGACCGAGACGTCGAAGCTGAACGGCGTTTTTTGCAGCACGCGGTCGGCGGCGGTGAGACCGTACATGTCTTGCATCCACAGCAGCCGGTTACCGATCGCGCGGTGGGTGTTCATCGCGCCTTTGGGCTGTCCGGTCGAGCCCGAGGTGTAGATGATGTAGGCCAGATTGTCGAGATCGACCGTGGTATGCGGATTGGTCTCAGGCTCGCGCGCCAGCCGCTCTTGATCCGCGTCGAGCAGCACGACACGCGGCGGCTGCGCGCTGCTGTCGAGCTGTAGCCGGTCGGTAAGCTGCGCTTGCGCCAGCAGCACGGGTGCCTGCGCGTCCTCAAGCATGTAGTGGAGCCGCTCTGCGGGATAGCCTGGATCGAAGGGCACGTACGCGCCGCCGGCTTTGAGAATGCCCAGCAGGCCGATCACCAGCTCCGGCGAGCGCTCGGCGCAGATGCCGACCGCGACATCCGGCCCAACCCCTAGCGTTTGCAGATGATGCGCCAGCTGATTGGCCCGGCGGTTGAGCACGTCGTAGCTAAGTTGCTGATCTTCAAAGATCAGCGCGATAGCCTCGGGCGTGCGCTCGACCTGCGCCTCGAACAGCTGATGCAGACAGGCGATCTGCGGATAGCTGGTTTGGGTATCGTTCCACTGCTCGACGATCTGCCGGCGCTCGTCGTCGGTCAGCGGCGAGAGCGCGGCCAGCGGCTGCTCCGGCTGCTCGGCGATCCCGCTGAGTAGCGCCGTGAGATGCGCCAGCATGCGCTCGATCGTGGTGGTCGCGAATCGGCTGCGATCGTAGCTGAGGCGCAGCTCAAGCTGCCGGCCACTCGCGGCCAGGATCGTCAGCGGGTAGTTGGTCTGCTCATGCGACTGAACCGCGTCGATCGCCAGCGCCGCCTGTGGCCCCTCGCGCACCGCGTCCGCGACCGGATAGTTCTCGAAGACGACGATGCTCTCGAAGAGCGGCTGCCCGCGCGGAACCGCGCTCCACTCCTGGATCTGAGGCAGCGGCGTGTACTCAAACTGGCGCAGATCGACCTGCCGCGCCTGAAGCTCGGCCAGCCACTCGGCCAGCGGTCGATCCGGCGCGAGATGTACGCGCAGCGGCAGCGTGTTGATCAATAATCCGACCATGGTTTCGCTGCCCGGCAGCTCGGGCGGCCTGCCGGCGACCGTCACGCCAAAAAGGACGTCGTTTTCGCCGCTGTAGACGCCGAGCAGCAGCGCCCACGCGCCCTGGATCAGCGTGCTGAGCGTCAATCCATGCTGGCGGGCCAGGGTTTGCAGCCGCTCGGTTGTCGCCGCGTCGAGCTGCGTCTGGCTCAGCCCGTAGCCTGAGCGCGGCTCACGGCGTGCCGGCTGATCTACGCCCAGCGGTGTTGCCGCGCTCACATCGGCGAGCATCTGCCGCCAGAAGGTCTCGGCTGCCGTCAGATCTTGCCGCCGCAGCCAGGCCAGGTAATCGCGATACGGTCGCGGCTGCGGTCGCGGGCTCGGCTGATCGTGGGTCGCGGCATATTCGGCCCACACATCTTGCAGCACAATCGGCAGCGACCAGCCGTCGAGCAGGAGATGATGGTAGCTCCACACGAAGTGGTAGCGCTCGTCGGCGGTGCGGAACAGGGCAAAGCGCAGCAGTGGCGCTGTGGTCAGATCGAAGCCACGACCGCGATCATCGGCGAGATAGCGCTCAAGTCGGGCCTGCTGCTCCTCAGCTGCCAGATCGCGCCAGTCGTCGATCGTCCAGGCGAGATCCACGGTTTTGCGCACGATCTGAATTGGCTGATCGAGCCCTTGCCACACAAAGCTGCTGCGTAATGCCGGATGCCGCTGCACGGCGCTTTGCCAGGCGCGCTGGAAAGCCTCGATGTCCAGCTTGCCGGCAAGCTCTGCGCTCAGCTGGTTGAGATAGGTTCCCGCCTGCGGATCGTAGAGCGTGTGGAAGAGCATTCCTTGCTGCACAGGTGTCAGCGCAAACAGATCTTCGATCTGTCGATCCTGGCCGATCAGGCGATCCAGCGTTGGCTGATCGATCGCGACCAGTGGAAAGTCGGAGGGCGTGTAGCCGCCGACGCCGGGCGCCAGGCAGTGATCGATCAGCCGTTGCAGAGCGGCGATATACGCTGTCGCCAGCCGCTCGATCGTGGCGCGCTCGTGCATGTGCTCGCTGTAGGTCCAATCGACGCGCAGTCTGCCGTCGACGACGATGCCGTTGATGTCCAACAGATGGCTGCGCCGGCCGCGCGGACTTTGCAGCGGCCCGGTCGCATCAGGTGCCAGGCTGAAGAATCCGCCGACCTGCTGATCGGTCTGGCCGAGGTAGTTGAACGTGATCTGTGCTGGCGGCAGCGTCGCGAGCTGCTCACGGATCGCCGTGTCCGCGCTGAGATAGCGCAGCACGCCAAACCCGATGCCGCGCTGGGGCACCTGGCGCAGCTGCTCTTTGATCGTCTTGATCGCGCTGCCGGGCTCGTCGGCGCCGGCGAGATCCAGCAGCAGCGGCACCAGTGTGGTAAACCAGCCTACGGTTCGCGACAGATCGACAGCTTCGAAGAGCGACTCGCGGCCATGTCCTTCGAGATCGATCCGCAGCCGTGACGAGCCGGTCCATGCCGCGAATGATTGCACGAGCGCCGCCAGCAGCAGATCGTTGACCTGGGTGTTGTAGGCCGCTGGCGCCGTTTGCAGCAGCGCCTGTGTCGCCTCCACGCTGAGCGCCGCCGATACAGTTTGTGCCGAGCCGACGCTGTTCACGCCTTGCTCGTGATCGACCGGCAGCGGCGCAAGCTCCTGCTGAGCCAGGTCGCGCCAGTAGCCCAGCTCCCTCTGAAGCTCCGGCGTTTGAGCGTAGCCTTGCAAGCGCTCGGCCCACTGCTTGAAGGAGGTTGTTTTCGGCGGCAGCGCGATCGTGCGCTGATTGGAGATCTGCTCGTAGGCGGTTTGCAGATCGTCGACCAGCACGCGCCACGAGAGGCCATCCACAACCAGGTGATGAACGATCAGCAGCAGGCGCTGTAGCCGCTGCGGTCCATGATCGAAGAGCGCGGCGCGCAGCAGCGGCCCGTGCTCCAGATCCAGGCTACCGTGCAGCTCGGCGGCGATCGTCTCAAGCCGTGCGCTGGCTTCTGCATCCGTCGCCGCGCTTACATCCACAGATTGCAGCAGCGATCGCTCGTCGGGGGCGGCGTTGTGCTGCTGCCAGCCGTCCGGCGTGCGCTCGAAGCGTAGCCGCAGCGCGTCGTGATGGCGCAGCAGATGTTGAAGCGCGCGATCGAGCAGGTCGGGATCGAGCCGCTGGTGGGCGTTGAGCAGCAGGGCCTGGTTGAAGTGCTGCGGATCGGGCCGCTGCTGCTCGAAAAACCAGCGCTGGATCGGCGTGAGCGGCACGGCTCCTGTGACGATGCCCTGCTCGGCCGCAACGTCCGTGCTCATCGTGGCGACGCTGGCTAGCTCGGCGATTGTCGGGTACTGGAAGAGCTGCTTGGGCGTAAAGTGAATGCCCGCGCGCGCCGCCCGGCTGACGACCTGCACTGCGAGGATCGAGTCGCCGCCCAGCTCGAAGAAGCGATCGTAGACGCCGATCTGCTCCTGTCCCAGCGACTGCTGCCAGATCCTGGCGATCTCCTGCTCGATCGCGGTGCGCGGCGCGATAAAGTCGCTCGACATTGCGCTGCGATCCTGGGCGCCAGAAGCTCCCGGCGCGGGCAAGGCTTTGCGATCGAGCTTGCCGCTGGGCGTGAGCGGAACCTCGTCCAGCACCACGAACGCCGATGGGATCATGTGCTCCGGCAGGCGCTCTTGCAAAAATTGACGCAGGTTGGAGGAGAGGCCCTCAGTCGTGGCCCTCACCCCGTCTCGCTGCGCTCGACTCCCCTTCCCCGAACCTCGGCTGGCTTCAGCCTCGGTTGCGACAGGCGAGGGGAGACTGGCGGTACTTTCTTTGTTCTCTTGTTCGTTTGTTCGTTTGTTTGTTTGTTCTTCGTTTGGTTCTAGGTTCTTGCTTTGCCCAGAGGGCGCCCGTTCTCGGTTCTCAACGACATACGCCACCAGTCGCTTCACGTCCGCCGCGTCTTCGCGCACGACGACGATCGCTTGCTCG
>DASWTQ010000353.1:0-23342 GCA_036402055.1 Herpetosiphonaceae bacterium | reverse complement strand
GATGCCGACCTCCTCCAGGCCCAATACATCCCGCCAGACGGCGGCGATCAGCTCTTCGGTCGGCGTGCGCGGCCCGACCAGCGCCGTCGCACGCGGGGTAGCCATATCCGGCGCGGGCAACGCGTTGCGGTCGAGCTTGCCGTTGGGCGTCAGCGGCCAGGTGTCCAGCAGCACCCACGCGGTGGGGATCATGTACTCGGGTAGACGCTTTTGCAAGAACTGGTGCAGTTCTTGCGAACAAAGAACAGATAACAAAGAACAGGAGTCCATCGACTCATCGCGCTTCTGTTGTTCTTCGCCCAGAGGGCGCCCGGTTTGTTCTTTGTTCTCTACGACATACGCGACCAGCCGCTCAGCGCGGAGCAGCACGGCCGCGTCGTCCACGGCCGGATGCTGGCGCAGCGCGGCCTCGATCTCGCCCAGCTCGATGCGGAAGCCGCGCAGCTTCACCTGCTGGTCGATCCGGCCCAGGAAGTCGATCGTACCGTCGGGCAGGTAGCGCGCCAGATCGCCGGTGCGGTAGAGGCGAGCGCCGGGATCGGAAGCAAAAGCATCGGGAATGAACTGTTCAGCGGTCAGATCCGGCCGATCGAGGTAGCCACGTGCCAGCAGTCCCCCGCCGAGGTGGAGTTCGCCCGCTATGCCGATCGGAACGAGCGCGCCATGGCGATCCAGAATCCGGGCGGTGCGCCGGGCAAGTGGCCGTCCGATCGGAATGCGTTGCCGGCTGGATGCCCCAGCGGTGTCTGCGGGCAGCTCAAAGATCGTCGCCGTGATCGTGGTCTCGCTTGGCCCGTAGGCGTTCACGAGTCGAACAGTCTGGAGCGCACTGCTCCGCCAGCGGTGGACCGTGTCAGCCGGAAGCGTGTCGCCGCCGACGATCACCAGGCGCAGCCGAGACGGCACGGGCAGGGTCTCCTCCTCCACGGCACTGACCCACTCCCGCCAGTAGACCGGCGGCAGATCCACAACCGTCAGCGCGGCAGCTGCGATCAAGCGCGTGAAATCGCCGGGGCTTGCCAGCTCCGCGTCGCGCAGCACGACACAGGCGCCGCTGAGCAACGGCGGCACGATCTGCTCGATCGATACGTCGAAGCTCGGCGAGGCGAATTGCAGCACCCGATCCGACGGGCTCAGCCCATAGACCTGCTGAATCGTCGCAGCATGATCGACGAGTGCGGCGTGCGAGACGGCCACGCCTTTGGGCGTCCCGGTCGAGCCCGAGGTGTAGATCACATACGCCAGCTGCTGACTGCTTGCCGGATACGCGGGAGTCGTCGTGGGCTGCCGAGCGATCGTTTCCCGATCGCGATCCAGGCACACAACGCTGCCGGTGAATGGAGGCAGCCTGTCACGGGAGGACTCCTGCGTGAGGACGACCCGCGCCCGGCTATTCGCGAGCATGAAGCGCAGCCGGTCGGCGGGATAGGCCGGATCGAGCGGGACATAGACCCCACCCGCTTTGAGAATGCCGAGCAACGCGACGACCAGATCGAGCGAGCGCTCCAGCAAGACGCCGACGCAGATCTCAGGACCGACGCCGAGCCGCTGGAGATGGTGCGCCAGCTGATTGGCGCGGTCGTTCAACTCGGCGTAGGTGAGCTGCTGCGCGCCAGCGACCACCGCAATCGCATCGGGTGTGCGAGCGGCCTGTGCGGCGAACAGGTAGTGCAGACAGGCGTCGCTGGGAAAAGCCGTGGTGGTGGCATGCCACGCCCCGAGGAGCTGTTGTGCTTCCGTCTCGGTCAGCAGCGGCACTGCGCCGAGATGCTGGTCGGGATCGGCGGCGAATCCGGCGAGCAGCGTGTACAGATGCCCAAGCAGCCGGTCGATACTCGCCGGGTCGAACCGCTGGCCGTCGTAGGTGAGCGAGAGCTTCAATTCCGGGCCGGGAATTGCCGCCAGAGTGAGCGCATAGTTCGTGTGCTCGATCGCCTGCACTGCGGTAATCGTCAGCCCGATGTCGGCACCGCGCGCGGCGGTGAGGGGATCAAGGGGATAGTTCTCGACGACGACGATGCTCTCGAACAAAGGTTGTCCCGGCGGCACCTCGCTCCAGCGTTGGACCTGCACCAGCGGACTGTATTCGTACTGCCGCGCTTCGAGCAGCCGTGCCTGGAGCTGCGCCAGATAGCTGCGCAGCCGGTCGCCTGGTCGGACCTGCGCCCGCACCGGCAGCGTGTTGATGAACAGGCCGACCATCGCTTCGACGCCTGCCAGGTCTGCTGGGCGGCCCGCCACCGTGACGCCGAAGACGACATCCTGCTCCCCGCTGTAGCGACTGAGCAGCAGCGCCCACGCCCCCTGGACCAGCGTACTCAGCGTCAGGCTGTGCTGGCTGGCGAGGGTCTCCAGCGCGGCGGTCGTCGCCCGGCTCACCGTCGCGTCGCCGGTAAGCGGCCGGGCGTCCCCACCAGCAGCGGAGGGATACTGCTCGATACCGAGCGGTGTCGGCACAGTAAAGCCCTGAAGCTGCTGCCGCCAGAAGGCTTCGGCCTGCGCCAGGTCTTGCCGGCGCACCCAGGCAATGTAGTCGCGGTAGGGCCGCGTCCACGCCACCGGCAGTTCCCGGCCCTGGACCAGCTGCTCGTAGCCGCGCACCACCTCGTTGAAGACCAGCGGCAGCGACCAGCCGTCCAGCAGGATATGGTGGTGTGTCCACACGAAGACGTGTCGCTCGTCGTACAGGCGGAACAGCGCCAGCCGCAGCAGGGGCGGCTCGTCCAGGGCAAAGCCGCGCCGTCGATCGGCTTGGAGGTAGGCCATGCGCTGCCCGTCCTGCTCCTTGGGTGTCAGCCCGCGCCAGTCTTCGATGGTCCACGGGACGGTCACCTGCCGCCGCACGACTTGCAGCGGCTCGTCCAGTCCGTCCCACACAAACGCGGTCCGAAATACCGCGTGCCGTTCGACCACCGTCGCCCAGGCGTGCCGGAAGGCTGCTGGGTCGAGGCTGCCCTCCAGCACACACGCCAGCTGCTCGACATACACCCCGCTCCCGCCCGCGACCAGCGTATGAACCAGCATGCCATGCTGCATCGGCGAGAGCGGGTACAGGTCGTCGATCTGCCGCTCCGCTCCGACGACACGGTCGAGGGTTCCCTGATCCAGGCGGGCTAGCGGAAAATCGGCGGGCGTGAAGCCGCCGGCGTCCGGCGACAGGCAGTGCGCGATCAGCGCCTCCAGCGCCGATTGATAGGCTGCCGCCAGCCGCTCGACGGTCGAATGATGATGCAGGGCCGTGCTGTAGGTCCAGCTCATCTGGAGCTGTCCCCCCGCTACAAAGCCGCTCACCTCCAGCAGATACTGGCGGCGACCTAGCGGACTGACGGCGGGGCCGGCATCCTCCGCAGCTGGCGCGACCCAGCCATCCGCCGCGATGGCGTGATCGAGCTGGCCCAGGTAGTTGAAGGCGACCTCGGCAGCGGGGAATTCCTCAAGCGCCGCCCGGATCTCCGCTGGTGCCAGGTAGCGCAGCACCCCGTAGCCGATGCCATGCTGCGGAATGGCGCGCAGCTGCTCCTTGATGGTTTTCAGCGCCGCGCCCGGCTCCCGAACCGTCCCCAGATCGAGCCGCACCGGAAACAGGCTGGTGAACCAGCCCACCGTGCGGGTCAGATCCACGTCATCGAAGACCTCCTCCCGTCCGTGGCCTTCCAGATCGAGCCGCAGGGTCGTTGCGCCCGACCACGCGGCCCACGCGAGGGCCAGCGCAGTCAGCAGGACATCGTTGATCTGGGCGTGATAGACGCGGGGCACCTCCTGGAGCAGCGCCTGGGTGTCGGCGGCGCTCAGCGTCAGCCGGATGCGGGCGATAGATCCCTGGGTATTGTCGCCGTCGGGCCGATCGACGGGCAGCGGCGGCACGGGCTGGCGCCCGGTCTGGAGCCAATATTCCAGCTCGTCGTGCAGCGTGGAAGACTGAGCATAGGCGCGGAGGCGCTCGGCCCAAGCTTTGAATGAGGTCGTTTTCGGCGGCAGCGTGACGACGCCCCCCTGCTGGAGCTGGGTGTAGGCCGTCTGGAGATCGGCCAGCAGGATCGACCACGAAACCGCATCGACCGCCAGGTGATGGACCACCACCAGCAGTCGTCCGGGCTGCTGCCTTCCCAGGTCGAAGGCGGCAACGCGGAGCAGCGGTCCGCTGGCGAGATCGAGGCTGGCTTGCATCTCCGTTGCGGCGGCGGTGAGCGCGGCGCGCTGCTCCGGCACAGTCACGGCCGACAGGTCGATCGTCGTCACGACCGACGCGCCGTCTGGCGGCAGAATCTGCTGCTGCCAGACGGAGGAGACATGGGAATAGCGGAGCCGCAGCGCGTCATGGTGAACGAGCAGCTGCTGGACGGCCTGGTCAAGCAGCACGGGATCGAGCGGCTGCCGGGACTCAAGCAGCACTGCCTGGTTGAAATGATGCGGCTCCGGCTGGTCGACGGCAAAAAACCAGTTCTGGATCGGGGTGAGCGGTACCGGACCGCTGATCACACCCTGGTCGGCGGTGACGAGGGGCGCGGTATCGGCCACCAGCGCCAGCTCCGCAATGGTTTGATGCTGGAACAGCTGCCGGGGCGTGAGGCGTAGCCCGGCCTGCGTCGCACGGGCAACAATCTGAATGCTGAGGATCGAGTCGCCGCCCAGCGCGAAGAAGTTATCGTGGACGCCGACCGTCTCGACCCGCAGTACCTCGGCCCAGATCCGCGCCAGAGTCGTCTCGACCGGCGTGCCAGGCGCGACGAACGCGGTCTCGATGGGGAGACGGTGCGTATCAGGATCGGGCAGCGCGCGACGATCGATCTTCCCGTTGGGCGTCAGCGGCCAGCCATCCAGCAGCACGAACGCCGAGGGCACCAGATAGGTAGGCAGCCGCGTTGCCAGAAAGGCGCGCAGTTCGCTCGAACCGAAACCGTGATTCTCGCCGGGCCTCCAAGAACCCTCCGACCTATCCCCGTCGTCCCCGTTGTCGTGGCTCACAACGACATAGGCCACCAGCCGCTCGTCGTGGAGGATCACCAGGGCGTCGTCCACCGCCGGATGCCGGCGCATGACGCTCTCGATCTCGCCCAGCTCGATGCGGAAGCCGCGCAGCTTGACCTGATGGTCCACACGGCCCATAAATTCGAGGGTGCCATCTCGCCGATAGCGCGCCAGGTCGCCGGTTCGGTACAGCCGCGCCCCCGGATTGGGAGAGAACAGATCGGGCAGGAACCGTTCGGCGGTCAGATCGGGGCGGTGGAGATAGCCGCGCGCCACGCCCACCCCGCCGATGTAGAGTTCGCCCGTCACCCCGATCGGCACCGGCTGAAGCTGTCCATCCAGCACGTACACCTGGGTATTCGCCAGCGGTCGCCCGATGGATACCGTCGGCGCATCCGGCGCCAGCATCCCCAGCGTGGCGCAGACCGTCGTCTCGGTCGGTCCGTAGCCGTTGATGAAGCGCCGCCCCGTGGCCCAGCGCTGCACCAGTTCTACCGGACAGGCCTCGCCCGCCACGATCACGGTTTCCAGATCGGGCAGCGCGTGCGCCGGCAGCGTGGCCAGCACCGAGGGCGGCAGCGTGACATGCGTGATCGCGCGGTCTGCCAGGAACGCCGCCAGCCCCGCGCCCAGCAACGGCGGTCCGCTGGGCAGCAGCTCCAGCTGCGCGCCCGCCATCAGCGCCATCACCACTTCCCAGATCGAGGCGTCGAAGCTGAGCGAGGCAAACTGGAGCACCCGGCTATCGGGCGTCACCGCGCAGACGGCGCGTTGGGCCAGCGCCAGATTGACCTGGCCCCGATGCGCGACCAGAACGCCCTTGGGCTGGCCCGTCGAGCCCGAGGTGTAGATGATGTAGGCCAGCTGTTCCGGCAGTCCGGTTTGCGGTGGATTGGCGGTGGGCTGGTCTGCCAGCCGCTCCCAATCGGCATCCAGACATACGACCTGCGCCTGATGCTCCGGCAACCGCGTGACGAGCGCGGCCTGGGTCAGAATCACCGGAGCGCGGCTGTGGCTGAGCATGTACTGCAAGCGTTCGGCGGGATACGCGGGATCAAGCGGCACATACGCGCCACCGGCCTTGAGAATCCCCAGCAGCCCGACGACCATCTCCAACGATCGCTCGACACACAGCGCGACCAGCACATCCGGCCCGACGCCCTGGGCGCTGAGATAGTGGGCGAGCTGGTTGGCCCGACCGTTGAGATCGGCGTAGGTGAGCGCCTGGCGACCAGCCGTCACGGCAACGGCATCGGGTGTGCGCTCGGCCTGGGCCGCGACCAGCTCGTGCAAACAGCGCGCCTCAGGCATGGGCGTAGTGGTCGCATTCCAGGTAGCGAGGAGCTGGTGTTGCTCGGCGTCTGTCAAGAGCGGCAGGCGGTCGATCCGCTGCTCGGGATCGGCGACGATCGCTTCGAGCAGCCTCTGGAAATGGCCCGCTAGCTGCGCGATCGTCGCGGTCGCGAACAGATCGGTGCGGTACTCGAACCGGCCCTGCAGCCCCGTCGCCGTTTCGTTGAGCGTCAGCGCGAGATCGAACCTAACCGTCTGTCGCTCAACCGCGAGCCGCTCGAAGCTCAGGTCGTCAAGGTCGACAGTGACAGGCGGCGTGTTTTGCAGCACAAACACAACCTGAACGAGCGGCGAGCGACTCAGATCGCGCTCCGGTTGTAGCTGATCCACGACAGCCTCAAACGGCACATCTTGATGCGCATAGGCATCCAGACATATCGTCTGCACCTGCGTCATAAACTCGGTGAAGCGCAGGCGACCGGCGACCTGGCTGCGCAGCACCAGCGTGTTGGCGAAGAAGCCGATCAGTCCTTCCAGCTCCGGCCGGGTCCGCCCGGCGATCGGCGAGCCGACGGCAAGATCCGCTTGCCCGCTATAGCGATGGAGCAGCACCTGGAAGGCCGCCAGCAGCGTCATAAAGAGCGTCGCGCCGAGCTGCTGGCCGAGATCGCGCAGGGCCTCGCTCAACGCTGGCGCGATCTCCACGGTCAGGTACGCGCCCTGGTCCGTCGCAACCAGTGGACGCGGGTAATCCGTCGGCAGGTCTAGTGGAACAATACCCGCCAAGTGCTCGCGCCAGTAGGCAAGTTGCTGCTCCAAAATCTGGCCTTGCAGCCAGGTGCGCTGCCAGAGGGCATAGTCGGCGTACTGAATCGGCAACTCCGGCAGTCGAATACTCTCTGGGTGCGCCTCGCCCCGCGCAAACCCGCGATAGAAGGTGGTCAGTTCGCGTAGCAGAATGTTCTGTGACCAGCCATCCGAGACGATGTGATGCAGCGTCAGAATCAGAATATGCTCTGTCGCCGAGAGCCGCAGCAGACGGGCGCGCAGCAGCGGTCCCATCTGTAGATCGAACGGCTGCGCGATTTCAGAGGACACCTCGTCCGCGATCCTGGCATCGCGTGCGGCTCCAGGCAGCGGCGGCACATCGACCACGGACAGCGGCACGTCCACACCCGGCGCAATCACCTGCACGGGCTGGCTGTCGCGCAGGGCAAACGTCGTGCGCAAGGATTCGTGACGCGCCACGACCGCTGCCAGGCTGCGTGCAAAGGCAGCCGGATCAAGCGCGCCACGTATCTGGACCGCCACCATCATATGATAGGCGCTACTACCGGGCTGGAATTGATCGAGGAACCACAGCCGCTGCTGGGCAAACGAGAGCGGCAGGTCGTGGTGCTGCGTGCGCGGCATGATGCGGTGCTGGTCGATCTCCAGTCCTTCGTCTTCCATTAGATAGTCCAGCAGCTCCAGATCGTCTGCGGACAGATCCGCCGCCGGCTGCGTATCCATGCTCATGGTGGGTAGCGCTCCTTCTATGATGCCGTGTGGTGCGCCCAGGCGCTGGCGACAGCCCAGGCGAGTGGGTGCAGGTTGTGATCGCGGTCTGATCCGCCGAGAACGTAGCGCGATGCATGCAGCGGGACGATGGGGCGGCTGCCTGAGCGCAGCTGCCGGGTTCGTTCCGTGCCCCGGCGGCGAGCTACCCGCTGCGGGTCATGGAGCCGTATTGACACAGGCGAGCGCGGACCGCTGGGACCTCGATCGCGGATTCTTATCACGTCGATCGCTCGGCCCCGCCGTCCTCACCGCGCCACCGAGCCGTGACGGTTCCGCTCAGCCGGGCGTGCCAGGTTGCCCGGTGCGTGGAGAGCCGTTCCGTTCGGGGTGCTGCCTGCGGCGAACGTTTGGTCACGATCCGGGTTGCCCATATGGTCGCCGCTGGATGCACGGGACGATTGGGTCACCAGAGATCGTCAAGGTTGGTGACGTTCCACGGCATGGCGTTTCTCTATGCTGCCGGAGGAACTGCTGAAGGACAGGCGAGCGCCACGTACGGGTCGCACGTTGCTGCCAGCGCTCACGCCAGTATGAAGGATGCTCGAACAGGCGCCGTCGCGCAGATGATGCCACGAAGTACTTCCATCTGGGTAACGGCATGAATGGGGGGTCTGCCTAAGTATAGCGGATCAGGCCAAAATGCTCAACTCAGCACGTCAGGGCTGCAGGGGAAATGCAAAGTCGGAGGCAGAACGACACCTCGATTCGGTATGGTTGACCAACGTGACCCGCGCGGTGTCCGCTACCCTATCGCCGCCCTGCTCACCATTGCCGTCCTTGCCAAGCTGGCGGGGGCCAGTCGCGTCGAAGCCTTAGCCGATTGGGGGTATTAGCGGCCTTGAATAATGCCGTCGTGGGAATTGCCGCCGTGCATGGCGCCCCCAATGTAGCCAAAGTGCAGCGGAAATTTCAATACCGCTTTGATCAGGCGTTGACACAGAGGATTAGGTACGTCGGCGAAGCTTGGTGTACGGCTTTGCACATACCCTGCAAATTCTGCGTGCCGCATTGGCACGGTTGACAAATAGTGTTAAAGTAATAGAAGCTCCCCAACTTGGTGGAACGTTCAGGAAGCTTAGAGATCAGATCATCATTCTACGATTTGACGGCACCAGCCCGATTTTTGTCAAGCAACCAACCTTCTATCGATCGCGAGGTGGCGGCGCGAACACGGCAGCCGTTCTGTGAGCAGCGCGCACGCTCAATCCGATTGTGCTCGTACGTATGATCACCGTTCATCATTTGACAAAAGTATTTCGAACCAGCCAGAAGGACCCCGGTCTGACCGGCGCGGTAAAATCCCTGTTTCGGCCACGGTATCAGCTCAGAACAGCCGTGGACGATATCAGTTTTACGGTCGCGCCCGGCGAAATCGTAGGGTATATTGGCGTTAATGGTGCCGGCAAGTCTACCACGATCAAAATGCTGACCGGTATTCTTGCGCCTTCAAGTGGCACAGTTCGGGTGCTGGGCCGCGATCCGCATCGAGAACGGGTCGCGAGTGTGCGCCAGATCGGCGTGGTCTTCGGGCAGCGCAGCCAGCTCTGGTGGGATCTGGCCCTGATCGAGTCGTTCAACCTGATCGCCAAAATCTATGAGGTCGAGCCGGCCCGCTACAAGCTGCTATTGAGCCAGCTCAGCGAGACGCTGGAGCTACACGAGCTTTTCTACAAACCTATTCGCACGATGTCGCTCGGCCAGAAGATGCGCGCAGAGCTTGCGGCGGCGCTGATTCATGAGCCAAAGATCGTTTATCTCGACGAGCCGACGATTGGGCTGGATCTGCTGGTCAAAGAGCGGATTCGCGAGGTGATCAAGCGGCAAAATACCGAGCACGGCACCACGTTTATCTTGACGACACATGATCTTGGCGACATCGAGGAGTTGTGCCGGCGCGTGATCATGATCGACGCAGGCAAGCTGATCTACGATGGCCTGCTCAGCAACATCAAGGATCGCTTCGGCAAATACCGCACGATGACCTTCGATACCGCCGAGCCGATCGGCGCGCTGGCGCTGCCGCCCGGCGCTGAAGTCATCGCTCAAGCGGAGCGCAAGCTTGTGCTGCGGTTTGACCGCAACCTGCTGACCGCGAGTCAAGCGACGGCGGCAGTGATGAGCCAGGTTGAGGTTGTCGATTTTGTGCTGACTGAGGCCGACCTGGGCGAGGTGATCAAGCAGATTTACAACGGCGCACTCCGTCGACCAGAGGAGCAACTGGTGTGATGCGGCAGTTTCAACGTAATCTTGTCGTCTACACAATCGCCGCGACGGTCGTTCCTAAGCAGATGCTGGTCTACAACGCCTGGGTCTGGATGAGCATCCTTGTCGAGATCATCACCACAACCATCTTTGTATTCTTTTGGCGGGCGATCTACGCCGATCAAGCGCTCGTGGCCGGGCTAACGCTCCAGGCAACCCTGAACTATATCCTGCTGGCCCGCGTGATTCGCCCGCTATCGCTGAACACCAACATGATCTACCGCTTCGGCCGTCTGCTGCGCGAAGGCGAGATCACCACCATGCTGCTGCGGCCACTGGATCTTCAGGCGTCGATGTACGCCGATAGTATGATGAATATGCTGTGCCAGGCGGTGATTCAGATCCCGATGCTGATCGTTGCGCTGCTGGTGTTCGGATTGCAGCTCCCCAGCGATCCGCTGCTGTGGGCCTGCTTTGTGGTGTCGCTGCTCCTGGGGCGGACCGCGCTGTTTTTCCTCGACTGGACGATCGGCTGTATCTCGTTCTACATCACCGAAAGCTGGGGCCTGAGCATGATGCGGGTCAGCATCGGGACCTTTCTCAGCGGCGCGTTCCTGCCGCTGGCGATGATGCCCGCGTGGCTTGAGCGGCTCGCGCTGGCATTGCCCTTCGCGCAGGCGTTATACCTTCCAACATCGTTTCTCAGCGGGATCACGCCGGCTGCTGCGGCTCCCGGCATCTGGCGCGACCAGATCATCGCCGTCCTGGTGCTGGGCGTGCTGTCGCGGCTCGTCTTTAGCCGCTCGCTGCGGACGATCACGGTGCAGGGCGGATAGAGCGTTCAACACTACATCGCCATGGAAGCGGTATGAAACGTTATTTCAGCTTATACGGCAGCTTTTTAATCCAGCGCCTCAAAATCCTCATGGAGTACCGCGTCAATTTCCTGATCGGCGTGGCATCGACGATCGTGTTTCAGGCAACGGGATTGCTGACGATCGGCGTGGTTATGCAGCATGTGTCTTCGTTGCAGGGCTGGAGCTACTACGAGGTGCTGCTGCTCTACGGCCTGCTGGTGCTCTCGAAGTCGCTCAATCACATGTTCGCCGACAATCTGTGGTCGGTGGGACAAGATTATATCCAGACGGGAGCGTTCGATCGCTTTCTGCTGCGACCCATCGATCCGCTCTTTCATCTGCTGGCCGACCGCTTTTGCCACGACGGTGTGGGCGAGTTTCTGGTCGGCATCACCCTCGTCGGCATCTCGCTGGCGGCGCTGGGCATTACGCTGACGCCGCTGACCGCGCTGTACCTGCTGATCGCGGTACTCAGCGGCGGCGTGATCTTTCTCGCGCTCAACCTGATCACCTGTGTCAGCGCCTTCTGGATCATGGACGCGGTTCCCGTGATGCGCGTCGTCTTCGAGCTGCATGAGTTCGCCAAGTACCCGATCTCGATGTATAACCAGGCCATCGGCATCTTTATGACCTGGCTGATCCCCTACGCATTCGCCTCGTATTATCCCGCCAGCTACCTGCTCGGGCGCCCGATCGGCGTGGGCGTGTGGTTTGCGCCGGTCGTCGCGACGATCCTGATGTTCATCGCGTACCAGATCTGGCGCTTCGGGCTGCGCCACTATACCAGCACCGGATCATAGAGCTGCTTCCGGCGGCACCGTAGCGGCCGTATCAGCGGAGGCCGGGATCTGCAACAGCACACAGCCGCCCGGAGCTAGCTGAAGCGGCAGTGCGCGATCCGGGGGTAGGCTCAACGTCCGATCCGCCAACAGATCGCGGGCACAACCGGCGCTGCCGGGCACAGCCACCGCCAGCTCAGCCGCATGAGCGCCGTCAAGATTCGCAATCAAGATCAGCGTCGTCGCATGCCGCGCGCTTCGGCGCGTAACGATCCAGATCGAGCCGTGGCTGTGATAGTCCAGGCTATCAGGCGCGCCATCGATGATCAGATCGTGGTACGTGTGACGAATCGTGAAGAGCTGTGTGATCCAGGCACTGATCGAGCGCGGCCGGCTCCAATCCAGGCTGCTCGCGCTGAAGAGGGCACACTGATCGACATGCGCCGACGAGCGATCGGGATCGTTCCAGAAGACCGGATTCACCGGCTGGGTTTCGCCAAGCTCAAAGCCGTTATGAATCCAGGGCATGCACGGCAGCAGCGCGGCGAGGGCGGTAGCCGCATGGCTCAGGGCAGTCCCGCCCGGATACGCCGCGAGCCGTGAGGTGTTATGATTTTCGGCGGTCGCGAGCAGCAGCACCGGATCTTCAGACCGCTTCAGCGCCCCAAGATGCCAGGCGAGGCTCGGCTGAGCGTGCAGAAACGGCACGCGCATAACGGCATCCGCCAGCTTGATCTGCGCGCCGTCCAGCGGGCCAAAATTTTCTTCCCAGAACGCGAAGCCTGGATCGACCGAGCGCGCCTGCTCAACGATCAGCTGCTTCAGATCGAACGGCAGCGCGTGTCCCATGTCGATCATCGCGCCGTCGATCTTGAACTCGCGCTGATAGTAGGGGATGATCGCGGCCAGCGCCTGCCAGAGCGGCCAGACCCGCTGCTCGGGCCGGGACAGCCGCGCATCATACATGCGCAGCGTGTTGTAGGCGATGTAGTTGAAATCGGGATGGTCGTACAATCGCAGGTAGGTCACGTCGGTCCAGGCCGGCTGATCGACGGTCATCGGCCAGTCGGCAAACGCTGTGGGAATGCGCACCGGCGTGCCGTCACGTAGCCTGCCGATCCAGCGGCCTTGCTCATCTTTGGACAGCGTTTCAGCGGCAGGCGGAGCGGTGAACAGCGAGCGGTACGCGGCCACGGGCGCGGGGAGATCGGTTAAGTCGTCGTTGGCGAGCTTGGTGCGGACGTGCTGCCGCTCTTCAGGTGAAAAGCAAGGCTGTCCATAGCCGGGATCGTCGGGATTGTCGCTCGGACGATCCGGCACATCGGCAGGAATCCAATAAAACCACTCGGGATGTTCCGCCACCCAATCCGCGTCGAGCGCCGCCGTACGCAGAATACATTCGATGACTACCCGCATGCCGAGATGATGCGCGGCTTCGACAAAAGCCTTAAACTCAACCTGCGCGCCCAATCCCAGCGCCGGCTCCGCGAGCTGCTCGTCCAAACAGCAGGGATGCTTGATCGCGTAGGGCGAGCCGAGTGTGCCTTTGCGCCCAGCAACGCCGATCGCCGCGACAGGAAGCAGGTGGATCGTGTTGCAGCCCAGGCGCTTGATATGCGGCAAGAGCGCAATACTTTTCAAGAACGTTCCGGTCTCGCGCCAGCCGCCGGCCGTAGCTGCGGGATCGATCCGGCCATCGCGATTATGATCCCAGGCTACAGCGAGCCGTACGAAGAGGTTATAGGTGATAGCCGAGCGCGACCATTCGCGCGGCGAAGTCCGCGCATCAGGCGGCGCTGCACCCATCCGCTCGATCTGCTCGATGCGCTGGAGATAGAATGCGCAGGGATCGACCTCAACCGTCGCCGGCGCTCGGTCGAACGCATCGGTCCAGGCGCCGGGAATAGTGTAGCCTGGACACGATCGCCGGCGCTCCGCCAGCGCGGCTTTAACCAGAGCGAGTGTATCGATCATGATGCTCCAACGACACCAGACAGCACAATACCGGGCGTCTCAGCCGGGCTCGCGCAAAGCTACAGCGCCAACCGGACTAAAACTGTTGCGTAGAGGTAAAAAAGTAGGCATGCGCTGCCGGATCGACCTCTAATGCCTGGCCCTCACTCTGTAAAAAGGCATCGATCGCGCGGATCAGGAGCTTCTCTTCGTCACGCCCGGTGCGATCGCCGACCAGGCTTTTGAGCCGTAGCACCAGCTCATAGCGGCGCGCGCGCAGGCCGCGGCTGGCCGTAAGCTGCGCGTAATCGTCGCCAAGCTGCTCGATCTGGGCCAGCGCGTCATCCAGAATTTCCAGGTTGATATAGCGGATCGCGCGGGCATATTCACGCGCCACCATGTCATCGGTTGTGGTGCGCTCCAGGTTCATGAGCTGCATATAGATGCTTTTCAGCTCGCCCTCCCAATGGATACACAGATCCGACAGCGCGGCCATGCGCGGGTCGACAAAATCCCAGCCGTAGTCAAGCACATCGAGATCCAGCTCGCCGAGCATGTTTTTGTGGCGCAGCATCTTTTCCAGCGGCGTATTCTTCTGCACGCGCATTTTATGGAAGAAGAGCGAAATATTCTCCCACACGCCCGACTCCTTCAAGTTGGCTGAGATCTCACGCAGCTCGTCCAGGGTCAAGAAGGGATCGAACATGATAAAGCCGGCGCTGACCTCGATGCCCAGCCGCTTCACCAGCGCCACCGCTGCCAACGAGTCCCTGGCCGAAATCCCTTTGCCGTAGCGCTTGAGCTGGCTGTCGGATGCCGACTCCAGCCCGATAAAGACGCGCACAAGACCGGCCGCTTGCAGCGCGCGAAAGATCTCGATACGCTGCTCGTTGGCCTCCTCCGTCGCGCGGGGATTGAAAAAGTTATCCGAGCGCACCGAGAAGGAGAAGTTTACCCCGCCGATCTGGCGAATACCGTCCGCGATCGCCCGCGCGCCTTCAAGATCGTTGCCGATAAAATCTTCGTCGACGAACGTGAAGTAGTACACGCCGTGATCTTTCAGCTCCTGGATCGTTTCCAGGATCGTTTCCAGCGGAATGCGGCTCCAATAATTCTTCGGCCCCGGCGGCCGTACGCAGAACGTGCAGCGGCCATAGTGACAGCCTCTGCTCGTCTCGACGCACGCGAAATACTCGCCGATCCGGTAGCGTTTGGGCTTTGCCGGCGGCAGGGTGTAGCTCAGCTCCGTGTTGACGATCGCTCCGTCTTCCACGAACGAGGCGCTCGGCACGCGATGCATATCCAATTGCCCGGCTTGAACCATGCGGATCAGGCTGACCAGCGCATCGTCGCCCCAGCCGCGCACCACCACCGTCCAGGGATACAGCTCCAAAAACGACTCGGGCATGCCGGTCGGCAAGTTATGCCCCAGCAGCACCAGCGGCCGCGCGTCGGCGGGAAAGATCCGATCGATGTCGTCTAAGATCCTGAGCGCCGAGACGCGGGTGCCTTGAGGAATCGACAGCCCGATCACATCGAAGTGCGCCGAGTGGATAACGTCCAGCAGCTCGGCGTGTACGTCCGCATTAACCAGCGGATTGTACACAAAAATCTGGGCCTCGCAGTTGCGACAATAGCGATCGAGGGTGCCGCACAACACTTCCGCCGAGAAAGGCTCCCAGTTCGGGGGCTGTCGTTCGCTGTACAGCTGGACGAATAATACATTGGTGTGTTGCGTGGCTACCGGCACGACCTGATCAACCAGGGGAATTGTCTGCATAGACTCCTCTTCGTCCGTTGGAAGCACCTTCCGGCACTCGCCGGAGCTTGCGGCCGGCGCCGTCACCATCTGATCAGTTTCTGGTTGCAGTGGGGTGAGGAGTAGTGGAAAAGTATAAATCCACTAACTATTGCTGCTACTATACGAGACCTGCTCCGGGTTTGTCAATAGGAATATCGCTTGTTCAATCCGCGCTCAGCCGATTCTCACATCGCGTGGCCGGCTGCGATTCGGCAACCGACGCATGGACAACAATCCATCAGACCTTTTGGTACAATCAGCCAAGCATCTACCGACCACGACCGTTGAAGGAGTACCCCTGATGGAAGCACAGCGCCAGCCGATCCAGCGCGGCCTCGTAGTGGTGGCGCACCCGGACGATCCCGAATACGGCTGTGCCGGAACGATCGCGGCCTGGATTGCCGAAGGTTTAGAGGTTACCTACGTTATTGCCACGGATGGCGGCAAAGGCACCGCCGATGTTGCCATGACCAGCCAGGCGCTCGTTCGCACACGACGCGAGGAGCAGATCGCCGCTGCCCGCGTGATTGGCGTCAAAGAAGTTGTCTTTCTGGACTATCCCGACGGCTACATTCAGCACACGCTTGAGCTGCGCAAAGACATCACGCGGGCGATCCGCCAATTCCGCCCGGATCGCCTCGTCACCTACTCGCCGTACCGGGTCTTGACCATCAACGCCTACATCAATCATATTCACCCGGATCATCTGGCGGTCGGCGACGCGACGCTGGCGGCCGTTTATCCTACTGCTCGTGACCGATTGATGTTTCCTGATCTCGCCGAGGCCGGCTTCGAGCCGCATATTGTGCGCGAGGTGTATGTGATGGGAACCGAGACGCCGGACTGCTGGATCGACATTGCCGCCACGATCGAGCTGAAGATCCAGGCGCTTCAGCAGCATGCCAGCCAGATCGGCGATCCCGCCGCCGCCGAGCAGCATGTGCGCCGACGGGCTGCCGCCACCGCGAGCGCGAGCAACCTGGGGCTCGAATACGCCGAGTGCTTCAAGCTGATGCGCTTCAGCTAACGCAGCCCAGACAGGGATCTCCATACCGAGGATCGACATCACGCGCGGAATATCCTGTTCTTCAACGCCGCCGCAGTAGGAAGCTATCGATGTATCGAACACACCAGGATGCAGGCACGTCTCCTTCTGGCCTCTCGGCTACGGAACTCCAGCAACTTCAGGCCATTCGGGCGGCATTGCCCGCCGTCGAGCAGAGCGTCTACCTCAACACCGGCTCATCCGGCCCGTTGCCGACCCCAGCCGTAGAAGCATTGATCGAATATACGCAGCACGACTACCACTATGGCCGGGTGCGACCGAGCGACAATCAGCAGTTCGATCAGGCGCTGGGCCGGCTGCGCACGACGTTTGCGCGGGTGCTCGGCGCAGATCCCGACGAGATTGCGCTGACCCACAATACCAGCGAGGGCATCAATATCGCGACCTGGGGCCTGAACTGGCAGCGCGGCGATGAGCTGGTCGTGACGACGTGCGAGCATAAGGGCGTTTTGCTGCCGGCCTACGCCTTAGCGCAGCGCCAGGGAGTTGACGTTCGGATCGTCGATCTGGACGACCACCACGATCCGGCAGCAATGCTGCGAGCGCTGGATCAGGCGATCACGGCCCGCACCCGCCTGATCGGGATTTCGCAGGTCCTGTGGAACTCCGGCTGCCACCTACCGCTGGCCGCGATCGTTGAGCTGGCGCATCGCCGGGGCGTGCTGGTACTCGTAGATGGCGCGCAGTCTGCGGGTGCCGTTCCGGTTGATCTACATGCGCTGGGCGTGGATTTTTATGCCGTTCCTGGACAAAAGTGGCTGTGTGGGCCGAAGGGAGTTGGCGCGCTGTATGTACGGCGTGACCGCATCAGCCTGCTGCGACCGATGTTTGTCGGCTTCGCTTCGCTGCGTGATCTCCAAAGTTGGTCGTTCCACGGCGACTTCCTGCTGGCGGACGGCGCGCAACGCTACGAATCCGCTACCGTGTTTCATCCAGGCATCTATGGCATGCTGGCGAGCCTCCAGTGGCTAGAGCACGATGTCGGCCTGGAATGGGCGCACAGCCGTATTCAGCGGATGGTTCGGCGGGCGCGCGGCTGGCTTCAAGACATTCCTGGGCTGACGATTCACACGCCGGCGCAGCACGGGGGCCTGCTGGTTTTCGAGATCGCAGGTCTGGACGCGGGAGCCGTCGTCACGGCGCTGGCTGAGCAGCAGATATTTGTGCGTACGGTGCCGCTCCACGGTCGCCACATGATCCGGCTGAGTATCAGCTTCTACACCGGCGACAATGATCTGATCGCGCTTCAGCAGGCGCTGCTCGGCCTGATCGAGCAGCGCGCGCTGCGGCTGTAGGCTTCGCCGCCGGGCGGCACAGCTTACGTTATGTCGCCCAGCAGCGCCTGTATTTTCTGCCGGGTATCAACCATCACTTCGTCGACGTTGCTATTGTCCCAGTTCCCATAGCGGCCACAGCAAATGATGTTGCGCTCACGTAAGAAACCGTGAATAGCCGCTACATCGGCTCTGGTCTGGCGATCGTAGATCACATACGCATACCCGATCGAGCGTATATCGCTGGCAATAATTCGATCGTCGGGCTTGAGAATACCCATCGCCGTCAGATCGTGGAGCGTTGTCTCGTACACGCTTGCCATATCCGGGAGACTACCGCGCACATAGATCTCTGCCTGGAGGCTGCTGGTCCCGTGGGGAGCGCTGGCGGGCGAATACTGGCTGGGCGAACTCAGGCGGGAGAACCGAATCGCAGGGTCATAGGCCCAGATCCAGTGATAATCCAACACATTGCTGCGATCGATCCCCAGGCTGACCAGCACCGCCGATGTGTGGCGTAACCGCTGTGCCGCCTCCCGGATCGACTGCGGAACATCGGCTGTGATCGCGATCAGGGCCGGCAGCGGCAGGGAGGAGATCAGATACCGGTAGTGGACGGATGTGCCATCGGCGAATGCCACCACCTTGCGGCGCGGATCGACACCGATCGCCTGCTTCTGCGTATGAACGTGCAGCGCTTGAGCCAGCCCGCCGATATATTGCCCAAAGCCGCCCTGCTTCGGGTAAAAATACTCGTTGACATGCCAGGCATTAGGCGGCTCCGCGTACAAAGCTCCGCTGATCACCTCGCGCATGTTGGGCGCGCGAAACTTGCGCGGCGGTCCCCACAACGCTAGCTCCTCGGCCGCAACCGTCCAAAATTTGCGCACAAAGGGAAACTCGAAGATGTCGCTGTAGCTCGCGCCATAGTGCTGCCGGCACCACTCACCGTAATTTTCTGACGGCGCGGCAGGCGGATGTTGCGCCGCTTCAGCCATGTCGATCAGGCAGGGAGCCAGCACCTCTTTCGGCAGAGGAAACAGATTAAGGTAGATCGGATGGCGCGTCCAGGTGCCCTGGTAGTAATCGGCCGTTCTGGGGACAAGCCGGTGATACTCATGCTCGACCGCAGCGGCAAAAAGTTCAAAGATCTCCGCATCTTTGGTATAAAACCCGTGCAGGCCGTAGTCGAATACAAGCTCGCCTACAGCGTAGCTACGGGAAACGCCGCCCACCACCGCAGACTGCTCAAAGAGCTGCATGAGCTGCGGATCGCGCTGAGCAATCGTCGAGGCCGCGCAGACCCCCGCCGATCCGGCACCAAGAATAGCGATCGGAATATCCTTCATGCTGCCTCCAGCGAATGAAGAACGCTGCTTGCTGTTGACGGCGGGGTGAACGCAGCTGACGACGCGACGGCTAGGAACCTGTATGGCTCAGCTGCTCGTCCAGGATCTGGAGCGCTTCACGGGCGGCGTTGGCCGTCTCGGCGTCGGGACTCCGCTCGATAATGCGGATCAGATGCGGACGTGTCAGGGGATTGCCGCGGCGTGCTTCCGCGATCACATGCACATCGCGCCTGTCGTACACGCTGCCGTCAAAGCCGACGACGTTGAGCTGATAGCGCTGCCAGTAATATTGCAGATCGCGGCTCTGCCAGCCGGCATAGATCTCGTCCCAGGTGAGCCGGCCGCCGCTGGGCAGAAATGAACGCTCCGAGATCGGCTGGCTGACGCCCTGAAAGCGGCAGTCGATCGATAGGCGAAACCGATCCGGCGTGGTGTTCGGCAGCGCCTCGTGCACCACCAGGCTGTGAAAGATCACAATATCGCCCGCGTGAAAGTCGCTACTGACCAGCGATTCCTGCAACGGCTCAGTGTCGACCGCTAAGCCGCCCGCGCCGACGCTGAAGCCATGCTCCCGGAGTCCGGCGCGGTGGCTGCCGCGATACACGGCCAGTGGGCCTAGCTCGAATGGGCAATCGCCGAGCGGCGTCCAGCAGGTGTAGGTTTCGGTCGTTCCCTGAACGTGCGCGTGATCCTGATGCGCCGGCGTGGTGTAGATTCCGTTCTGCGGAAACATGATGCGGCAGATCGTGAGCGGATGTGGCAGCACCGGCTCGTCGACCAACAGCTGCATAATCCGCAGAATGGCCGGCGTATGCGGGTGGCGATTGAACGGCTCCAGCCTCACGATCTCGCGGTAGACGACTGCGTAGGCCGGGTCGTTGGCCATACACGCCCTGGTCAGATCGGCGATCCCGTCTTCCAGGGCGGTTCCAGATTGTAGCCAGCCATGCCGATCCAGGACGCGTAGAATCTCGTTTCTCAGCCCCAGCACATAGTCACGATCCAGCGCCTTGCGAAAAAAAAGATAGCCATCCTGGCGCATCCGCTCGCGTAACGCCTCGGGATCATCCAGCAGGTCGTTGGAGACGCTGAACGGCCGGATCTTGGTGTGTTCAATCATGATGTCCTCCTGGCTCACCGGCAAGCCCCTCGCGGCTTAGGAAGCGATAGAAATGCAGCATGAGGCGCAGCTCCGCAAAATGGGCGCTGGTATGCTCGACAGCGTGGACCAGGCTCCACAGCACGGTTCCGTGGTCTTTGGCACGGCCGGGAAACGCGACGATCCGCGACAGGTCGTCCTCCCGCAAGCTGGCGAACACCTGCGTGATCTTAGCCGTCACCGCCTCGATTTTTGCCACCAGCGACGGCACGTGCGCCGCCGTCGCCCTAAATTCATCGCTGCGCTGGCGCTCAACCGCCAGGCCGCCGGCAAAGCTGACCACCCACTCATCCGCACAGCCGACAATATGCGCCGCCAGAATCATCATCGAGTTGCTCTCGGGAAACGGCCGCCAATCCAGCGCCGCCGGCTCGGTTTCGGCGATGGTCGTTTGTAGCTGCCGGAGATCGGCCAGCAGCTTGTCGCGCAGCTCGTTCAAGCCCGCTTTGAGTTTGAAGGCCGTATCTCCTTGTGCTTCGCTCATAGGCACTCCTTTATTTAGCAGATCCAGATTCCGCTCCGTATTCTCCCCATCCCATCACCCACAGCGCGCAGCGACTAGACCAGCTCAAGCTTACGCTCTTCCTGACTCATCAGCGTATCGAAATCGCGCAGCCAGCGTGTCAAGATCGCACGATCGGCGGCCTCCTGGATCACAAGCCGGTCGGGAATAGCCGGGTAGCTCAGCAGCACCGGCTCCTTGAGCCGATCGATGAGATCGATCGTCTGATCGATCGTCGGTGAGCGCTGAAGCCAGGCGTGCTCCAGCGCGGCGTCGATCGAGGCGCCTTCATAGATCGCGCGGATGCATCTGCACAAGCAGCGGCAGTGCTCAACCAGGTGCGCGGCGAGCGATTGATCGTAGCCCGGCGCGGCGCGGCTGGCCCTGTCCAGGATTGTGGCAGCCAGCGCGAGATAATACGCGCCGGTTTGAAACACATGCGCCATCGTCACCGCGTGGGCCGGCCGCTGATCCTCCGGCAGTCCCAGCCGCGTCGCCACAAGCTGCATCTGGCGCTTGTTCCGCAGCAGATGCGAGCGATTAACCGTATCGCCGACACCGCTCGGGCCGCCGATGTACAGAGTCTCGCCGGTCTTGGGATCAATCCCAAACACAACCTCGGATGTGCGGCACATCGGCGGCGTATTGCGATCGACCACACCGGCGTAGGCCCAGCCGCTCAGGAGCCTGGCCGAGCCCAGGATCGTCGCGTTGCCGTCGATAAAACAATCATCGCCGACTTCGGCTCCGTCATAAAAGGTGGCATGGCCCAAAATATAGCAGCGCTGGCCGATCCGCACCGAATGACCAAAGCTCAAATGCGACATAAACGTATCATCGCCAATCATGGTCGGCAGCATCCGAAAGCCTGAGTAATGCAGCTCGACATGTTGGAGCGAGCAGCGCCTCCCGATGATCAGCGGCATCAGCGCGTCGGCGTTGAAATTACAGCCGGGATAAATCGCCGAGTCTTCGCCAATCACGACCCAGCCGGTCAGATAGGTATCCGATCCCCACAGCGAGACGGAAGGATGCACATCGGGATAGCCGATTTTAATATATTTGTCGGACCCAAACAGCGGAGCCGCGTTGAGCTTCGGGCATTCCAGGCTCAGATCCTTGTGGCGCGGATTCATGTAATCAGCCAATTTCCTCAACACCGACGCACCATGAGCGTCCAGGGCTTGCTCATCAAGGTGATAGTGAGGAGCCTGGGAAGACAATCGATCCATCATCATACTCCCTTAAGCGTATCGGTCTCTGCCACGCGGAATCCTTGTCGCCTGTTGCTCTGCGCGACGGACATTGAGCAGCTAGATGGTCTGGAACGAGGCGAAGGGTATTTCCCCTCGGCGCTGTTTGATGGCACACTCATAGATGCTTACCAACGTCTTGATCGTCAGGTCATGATCCAAGAAATTCGAGGCGCTATATCTGCGCTGGATAAAGTCAAGAAACATGCGCTTTTTAGCGCGCAGCTCCATGTCTTTCAGACCCTGCTCACCATTCTTAAAGTCCCTGGTTATGCGGAACGTTTCCAGCGGCTTACCGCCTATCAGATTGGCGTTTCTAAAAATGTTAATATCGAAATGATCGAGATGGCCTACTTCGCCGTAGGGCACGCCCTCTTCCAGCTTAGAGGATTGGTAGTGGTGAGTCTGGATATTGAGCAGATTCGGAACTTGCAGGCTGACGCGCTCGTGCGTTGCTTTTCCATTGGTCCAATCGACCATCGAGCCTTCGATCGAAGCGCGTCTGGAAAACGAGTTGTGGAGCAGATTAATCGAAGCGTTGGTAACACCCAGGCCCTGGCTTTTGGCCTGTAGCATGAGAAACAGATCAGTCTCGCCCAAATTTTGCATACGCTTAACGTTGAAGTCGGCGGAGCTGCTGGTGTAACGTTCCGTATTAAAGAGCTGATTATATTTGTCAGCGCCGTACATATGCACCATTTCATACGGCATCATGTGTCTGGCAAACGTCTCGATACAGTCAATCCGTCGATCGCGCAGCCGATCATTAACGTGTAACAGCCAGGCAAACAGATCAATAAAATGATAGCCGGAGTGCATCAACAAACCATAACCGTACTTATATGGATGATTCTGCCGGAGATAAAATTCGTGCGGCAGATCCCATACACCATTGGCATAAAAAATATCAATATAGAACAGCGGAATTTGATGCAGCTCCACGATCTGCGTCACATAATCGCGTATAAATCCATAGCCGTCATGCTCTCGCCGGTGACAGGCGATAATCATCTGTGAGCATGAGCGCTTCAACGCGTTACGCATCTCGATATAATCGTCATACATTTTTTGTGGCGACGTTGGATCTTGATACGAAATCGGCGATGTGGTGATCGGTTTATCCATAAAGATGTCAAGGTTGTTTTCGATCGCCCACAGCGCGTAGGCTTTATGCGATCGTGGCTCGGTCGAAATAATGATGCCGTGAATCTCGTCGCCAAGGATGCTATTCATTTCACCGGCAACCCGCTCGCAGAGTCGCTCGCTATTCTTGCATCCATCATCAACAAACAGGAGGCGTTCCGGCTGGATCGCTCGCTCGGCAAG